>JBGOSW010000246.1:0-6411 GCA_041476145.1 Binatia bacterium | reverse complement strand
GAGCATGCGCGGCGCGATCCCGCCCATCTTGCGCAGGTCCTGCTCGCCGTGAAGACCGTGGATGACGCTGCCCGCCCCGAGGAAGAGGAGCGCCTTGAAAAACGCGTGGGTCACGAGGTGGAAGATGCCCGCGGCGTACGCGCCGACACCCATGGCGACGAACATGTAGCCGAGTTGGCTCACGGTCGAATACGCGAGTACGCGCTTGATGTCGTTCTGCACCAGGCCGATCGTCGCCGCGAAGAATGCCGTCGCAGCACCGATGCCGGCGACGATCGCGAGCGTCTCCGGCGCCATCGCGTAGAGGAAGTTGAGGCGCGCGATCATGTAGACGCCCGCCGTCACCATCGTCGCCGCGTGGATCAGGGCGGAGACCGGCGTCGGGCCCTGCATGGCGTCGGGCAGCCAGACGTAGAGGGGGATCTGCGCCGACTTGCCGGTGGCGCCGACGAAGAAAAAGAGCGTCGCCACGATGACGACCGGCAGGCCCCAGATCGTCCGTCCCTCGAGGCTGGTCGCGTGCTGCTGGATGTCGCGGAAGACGACGCTACCGTGGCCGGCGGCGTCGAGGCTCCAGAAGAGCAAGAAGATGCCGAGGATGAACCCGAAGTCGCCGATGCGGTTCACGATGAACGCCTTGTTGCCGGCGGTGGTGTTCACCTGCTCGCGCCACCAGAAGCCGATGAGCGCGTACGAGCACAGGCCCACACCCTCCCAGCCGACGAACATCAGCAGCAGGCTGTCGCCGAGGACGAGCGTCAGCATCGCGAACGTGAAGAGGTTCAAGTACGCGAAGAACCGCCAGTAGGCGTCGTCGTCGTGCATGTAGCCGATCGAGTAGATGTGGATCAGGCCGCCGATGCCGGTGACGACGAGGATCATCACGCACGAGAGCGGATCGACCCAGAAGGCGATGTCCGCCTTCAGCGTGCCGACGTCGATCCAGCGCGAGACGTCGTCGAGGAGGAAGCGGTGCTCCGGATCGAGTCCCTTCAGCTGCAAGAACGCGGCGACGGCGATGCCGAACGCCAGCAGCACCGGGGTGACCGCGAGCGCGCCGACGACGCGCTTGCCGAAGCGGCGCTGAATGACGGCGCCACCGAGACCGTTCACCGCCGCCCCGAGGAGCGGCAGCAGCGGGATCCAGCGCAGGTACGAAACGTGGGTGATGTCCATCGCGGGCTAGCGGCTGACGTCCATGGGGGGCGCTAGTAGCGCAGCGAGTCCGTCGCCTCGACGTCGATGCTGTCGAAATTCTGGTAGATGCCGAGGACGATCGCGAGCCCGATCGCCGCCTCGGCGGCGGCGAGCATGATCACGAAGATCGCGAACACCTGACCGTCGATCGAGGCACCGCCGTAGCGCGCGAAGGCGATGTAGTTGATGTTGGCGGCGTTGAGGATGAGCTCGACACCCATCAGGATGCCGATCGCGTTCTTGCGCGTGAGCACGGTGTAGAGCCCGAGGGCGAAGACCAGGAGCCCGACGATCAGAAAGTGCTCGAGACTGACCCCCTCCATCCGATCAGCTCTTGAGCTCTTTGCGCGAAATCACGATGGCACCGATCAGGACCGCGAGGAGGACGAACGACGCCAACTCGAAGGGCAGCACGTACGGCCCGAGGAACCCGTTCCCGATCGCGTAGGTGCTGGGCGCGTCGGGGAGCGTCGCGATCGTCGGCCACGCGGTGTGATGGACGGCGTAGCTCATCACCGCGGCGACGCCGCCGACGACGAGCAGCGCCGGCACCCGTCCGACGGAGCGGTTGGAGACGTCGATGGTCGCAATGCGGTGGGTGAGCATCACCGCGAAGAGAATCAACACCAGGATGCCGCCGATGTAGATCAGCACCTGCGCCGCCGCGACGAAGTCGGCGGCGAGGAAGACGTAGATCGCGGCGACGCCGAAGAGCGTCCCCATGAGCGCGAACGCCGAGTAGACGATGTTCGAGGAGAACGCGACCGCCGCCGCCGACCCGACGGTGAGCAGCGCGAACGCGTAGAAGATCGCGACGGACAATGCCGAATCAGGCATGCATGCTCTCGTGAGGCGTGACCGGGACTCTCCTCCCAGGCGCCTAAGATCTTGCGGCGCTTATCAAACTCCTCGGCACCCCGCAAATCAGAGTGCGCCGACGGCGGTCTTGCTTCCCCGGAATCGGTATTCGATCGTTCCGCCGTGAAGCGAGATGCGTCGGCAAAGCTCGCGCTGCTGCTGATTTCGACCGCGCTCTACGTCCTCGTCTTCGAGGGAGCGGTTCGCGTCTTCATCAAGCCCTCGCCTGTCTCCTACGGCACCCTCCTCGGCCGCGAGCTCCCTCCGGTGCGCGTGATCCCCGCTCCCGCTCGACCCGAGTCGGCCAAGTCGGTCGGAATCGGAAACGGCGACGCGGAGGCCATCGGCTGGGCCGACTTGCAGGGCGTTTTTCGCGAGGATCCGCTCTTGGGCTACGCCCCGCTGGAGCGTGCGACCTCGCCGCACGGATGGTGGGTCGCCAACAACATCGGGGCGCGGTCCGCAACCGACACGTCGCCGCAGGCGGCCCAAGGCAGGAGACGGATTCTCGTCTTCGGCGAGTCGTTCGCCGGCGGCAGCCGCGTGCGCCAAGAGGACGCGTGGGCAACCGTACTCGCCGCCGGGAACGCCGATCTCGAGGTCGTCAACCTCGCGGTGGATGGCTACGGCATGGGACAGAGCCTCCTGCGCTTCCGGGAGACGACACGGTCGATCGACTACGACACGGCGATGCTGGTCTTCGTCCCGAGTGCCGATCTGTGGCGCGACATCAACACCATACGATCGCTGGCGAGAGCCAGCTGGAATTCTTACACCGTCATGCCTCGCTTCGTGGTGGAGGAAGGCCGGCTCACGCTCGTCGAGAGTCCCTACGAGATCGGATCCGACGTGTATGGCGACAACGCGCTCGGCCTCGGCGAGAGGCTGAAACGCCACCTGCGCGCGTACGACCGCTTCTACTTCCGCACGCGCCACGAATCCGTACCGCTGATCGGGAATCTCGTCCTCTGGAAGGTCGTCGCGACCGCGTACTTCACGCACGAGAGGGCCGAGCTGCTGCGCAGCATGAGCGCCGGGCGCGTGGATCTCGATTCCGAGGCGATGCAGGTGTCGCGGAAGATCTTCCAAGCGATGCAGGACGAGGTCCATGCGGCCGGCAAGCGGTTCGTCCTGGTGATCCTGCCGGAGCACCATGAGCTGCGCAAAATTCAGCGCAGCGCGCGGAGCGCGCAGAACTGGCAGCGTGTGGTGGCAACGTCGTGCGAAGGAGACCGCCAGTGCATCGACGTGACCCCGGCATTGCTGCGGGTCCCACCGGAGGATCTCGACCGGGGCTATGACAAGACCCACTACGGCCCAAACGCCAATCGTCTCGTCGCCGCGGCGATCGAGGATGGATTGAAGGGCCTCGACCGGCGGTAGCGGCTACTCGTCGCCGCCGGCGGAGGCGAAGTCGTTCAGGTACGCCATCCCACGATCGAGGATCGGCGCGATGTCGGGATCGGTCTCGGGACCCTTCTTCGGCTTGTAGGCGACGACGGGCGCTTTCACGAAGCGGCGCAGCATGCTCTCGAGCGAGTAGTCGGCGCCCTCGAACTCCGACGTGTGATGAATCGACCCCGTCGGGCACGGCTCGCTGCAAAGGCCGCAGTACATGCACTTGGCGATGTCGATGTCGAAGCGGTTGAGCATCATCGCCCTGGTTTCCTTGTCCTTCACCGCCTCGATGACGATGCAGTCGATCGGACAGGCGCGCTCGCAGGCGAGGCAGCCGGTGCAGATCTCGAGGTCGACCTCGAGGATGCCGCGGTAGCGGAACGGCAACGTGTCCTGGATGCGGATCGGAATCCGGTCCGGATACTGCACCGTGTAGGGCCGCCGCATGAAATGCGAGAAGGTGACCGACATCCCCTCGAAGATCGTCGTGACGGTCTCTTGTATGTTGCGGAAATAGCCCAACGTTCGCTCCTGAAGCCGCGCCTAGATGATGGGGCTGTAGTAGTAGTCGACGGGCCGCAGCTTGGCGCGGCGCAGCTGGAACCGCACGCGGCTGAAGAAGCGGACGATCACCGCGGCGCCGGCGAGCGTCATCGCGATCTGCACCACACGGTCGACACCAGCGGGCACGACCGTCATCCAAATCGCCGTCCCGACCACGTTCACGAGCGCGATCGGCACCATGTACTTCCAACAGAGCGACATCAGCTGATCGACGCGTACCCGCGGCAGGGTCGCACGCACCCACATGGCGATGAACACCCAGAAGTACGACTTGAGGAAGAAGACGCCGAACTGCAGCACCGCCAGCAACACCGGGTTGTCGGTGACGTGCGGGATCTGCCAGCCGCCGAGGAAGAGCGTCGTGACGACGGCGCCGATCACGTAGAGATTCCCCCACTCGGCGAGGAAGAAGAGCAGGTAGCGCATACCGCTGTACTCGGTGCAGAAGCCGGCGACGAGCTCGGATTCCGCCTCGGGGAGGTCGAACGGCGTCCGGTTCCCTTCGGCGAGCGCCGCCACGAAGAAGATGAAGAAGGCGGCGAAGGTGAACGGGCTGTGGAAGAGGAACCAGTGCCAGGGCGCCCAGCCTTGCGCCTGGATGATGCCCTGCATGCTGAGCGTCCCGGTGAGCAGTACGATCGGGAAGATCGAGAGCCCGGCGGGGATCTCGTAGCTGACGATCTGCGCCGCCGAGCGGATGCCGCCGAGCAGCGACCACTTGTTGTTCGACGCCCAGCCCGCCATCAGCACCCCGACGACGACGAGCCCGGTGACGGCGGTGATGTAGAGGACGCCGATGTTGAGGTCGGCGATGACGAGCGTCGAGCTGAAGGGAATCACCGCGAAGGTCGCGACGAAGCCGATCACCACCAGGTAGGGCGCGAGCGAGAAGAGCAGGCGGTCGGCCGCCGTCGGGATGATGTCCTCCTTCAGCATGTTCTTGATGCCGTCGGCGAGCCATTGGAGAAAACCCTGCGGGCCGACGCGATTGGGCCCGATGCGCGACTGAATGCGCGCCCACACGCGCCGCTCGAGCCAGCTGGTCACACCCGCGACCGGCAGGACGAACACGAAGACGACGATCGCACCGAAGACGAGCATCGCGAGCGCCGCCACGAGGTGGTAGGGCGCCCCCGCGAGCGCGCCGCCTTCGCCCGTCAGCTGGAGAACGAGCTGCTTCATCGATCGATCTCCGGTGCGACGAGGTCGAAGCTCGCAACGACGGCGATCAGGTCGGCGAGCATGAGCCCGCGACTCACTCTGTCGATGATGCTGGTCGCGGTGAAGGAGCCGGTGCGGATCTTGACGCGATGCGGATACTCGCTGCCGTCGCTCACGCAGTACCAGCCCATGTCGCCGCGCGCGCTCTCGACCCGTACGTAGGCGTCGCCGGCGGGCGGCTTGAACTTCCGTGGCACCTTGGTGAGCACGGATCCCTCGGGCACGCCCGCGAGGGCCTGGCGGAGGATGCGGCACGACTCTTTCATCTCGTTGATGCGGACCATGTAGCGATCGAAGCAGTCGCCGGTGGTGCCGACCTCACCGCGGCCGATCGGCACGTCGAACTCGAACTCGGGGTAGACGGAGTACGGCAGGTCCTTGCGCACGTCGAACTCGACACCCGAGCCGCGCAGGTTGGGACCGACGAGGTTGTAGTCGATCGCCTCCTCGGCCGTGATCACCGCGACGTTCGCCAGGCGCTCGACGTAGATCTTGTTGTACGAGATGAGCGCGTTGTACTCGTCGATCAGCGGCTCGAAACGATCGAGGAAGGCGACCGCCTTCGGCACCCATTCCGGCGGTAGATCCCAGGCGACGCCGCCGATCCGCATGTAGTTGAAGGTGAGGCGGGCGCCGCAGAGATCCTCGAGGAGATCGTTGATGTACTCGCGCTCGCGGAGCGCGTGCGTGAACGGCGTATAGGCGCCGATGTCCATCCCCATGCTACCGACCGAGATGAGGTGGCTGGCGATGCGGTTGAACTCGCAGGCGATCACCCGGCAGTACTCGGCGCGTCGCGGCACCGCGATGCCGGCGAGCTTCTCGCACACCATCGCCCAACCCTGGTTGCACGGCATCGCCGCGACGTAGTCGACGCGGTCGGTGTACGGCATGAAGCCGTGGTAGCCGACCTTCTCGGCGATCTTCTCGATCGAGCGGTGCAGGTAGCCGACGTCGGGGATCGCCTCGCGCATCACCTCGCCGTCGGCGCGCACCACGAAGCGGAGCACGCCGTGCGTCGAGGGATGCTGCGGCCCCATGCTGAGGGTCATGTCTTCGGTGGCGAGGCTGCCGTTCCCCTCGCGCTGCACCTCGACTTCGAACCCGGTGAGCCCCATCCCGCCCTCACGCCTTCAGCAGGCATCTCGACGTCGCGTGAGAGCCTGCTGAAGG
>JBGOSW010000245.1:0-6474 GCA_041476145.1 Binatia bacterium | reverse complement strand
TCGCCGCGAGCGCGCGGACGAGTCCCTTCAAGGAGACGTCCACGCCCGTAGGCTCCGGAAGGAGCGCGGTGAGATCGACGCCGACTCTCACGGTCGCCGACGCACGCCGGGGCGCGCCGCGGAGGGCCACGCGCCGTGAAGGTCGCGATCACGGGTGCGACCGGCTTCGTCGGCGAGCGTCTCGCCGCGAGTCTCGTCGAGGACGGCGGCGAGCTCCGGGCGCTCGTCCCTCCGGCGATCGATCCCGCGCCGCTCCTCCGGCGGGGCATCGAGGTGATCGCCGGAGACGTGCGCGATCTCTCCGCCGTGGAGCGCGCCCTCGCGGGCTCGGAGCTGGTGTACCATCTGGCCGCCGTCGTACCGGGCGCGGCGCGAACCCGGGCGGACTATCACGCCGTCAACGTCGGGGGCACCGAGAACGTCGTGCGAGCCGCCGTGTCGACGGGTGTCCGGCACCTCGTGCACTGTAGCACAGTAGCCGTGCACGGATCGCCACACCGCGCGCTCGCCGACGAGCAGGCGCCGCTCGCGCCCGTGAACGCGTATCAGGCGACGAAGCTCGCCGCGGAGGGCGTCGTCGACCGCGCCGTGCGCGCGCACCGTCTCTCCGCCGTGATCCCCCGCCTGACGTCGCTCTACGGTCCGGCCGACCGCCGCAGCCTGAAGCTCTTTCGTGACGTCGCGCGCGGGCGCCTCCTGATGATCGGTGCCGGTACGCACCGACGGCAGTTGACCTACGTCGACGACGCCGTCGCGGCGCTGAAACTCTGCGCCACACGCGTCCCGTCGCCGGGTGAGCGCTTCATCATCGGCGGTGACGAGCGTCCGACGGTGAACGAGCTGGTGTCGCTGATCGCCGGCGAGCTCGGCGTCGCGCCCCGCGTCATCCGGCTGCCGTCGGCGCCGTTCGCGCTCGCGGCCGCGCTCTACCGCGGTCTCGCCGGGCGCTTCGGACCGACCCCCGGCCTCGTCGATCGTCTCGACTTCTTCCTCGCCGAGGACACGTTCGACGTCTCGAAGGCGCGGCGTGAGCTCGGTTTCCGCACGCAGGTCTCCTTGCGCGACGGCATCCGGCGGACCGCGGCGTCCTATCGGGAGATGGGGATCCTCTGAATCATCGGCGATCACCCCCGGCGTCCTTCGCGCAGCGGAAGCCGACGTGCATGAGCCCGGTGTCCGGCGTCGTGTGCCCGCGCGCCGACACGCGAAACCCGTGGCAGAATTTCGGGTCGCACATGAACGAGCCGCCGCGGATCACCTTTTCGCTGTCGGCGGCGGGCGTGAACGGCTGGTCACGGTCGGGGTACGGTCGATACCAGTCCTGACACCACTGCCAGACGTTGCCGCCCATGTCGGTGAGGCCGGAGGGCGCGGTGCCGAAGGTGCCGACCGGTGACGTGTAGCGGTAGCCGTCCTTCACGGTATTCACGCTCGGAAACTCGCCCTGCCACGTGTTGGCCTTGTAGTGACCGTCGACGACCAACTGGTCGCCCCACGCATACTGGGAGCCGCCGTTCCGCCCGTTGCGCGCCGCGTGCTCCCACTCGACCTCGGTCGGCAGGCGCTTGCCGCGCCACGCGCAGTAGGCGACCGCGTCGTTCCACGACACCTGCGTCACCGGGTGGTCGGCGGCGGCGGCTGACACTGTCGGGCCGCGAGGATGCCGCCAGTCGGCGCCGCCGACGAGCTTCCAGGTTCGCGCTTCGTCGAACACGCTCGCACTGCCGGTGCGCTCCGACTGGGTCACGAATCCAGTCGCCTTCACGAAGTCACGAAACTCGGCGACCGTCACCGGATGGACGTCGAGGAGGAACGGCTTGACGTCGACGATGAACGGTGGGGCCTCCGTCGGAGGGCCGCCGTCGGAGCCGATGCGCGTGTGCCCGCCGGCGAAGGAGACCATGCCGGAGGCGGCCGCCAGCGCCAGGCCGGCCATCACCAGCGCAGGATGGGCGGACACCCGAGCCGACTAGGGCCAGTCCGGCCTGAGCTCGCGCAGGCGGAGCGCGAGCGCCGCCGCCACCGCGGCATTGCCGGGGTCGTCGACCACGTTCGTCAACTCGAAGGTATCAGACGACTCGTCGTACAGTTCGCGCTCGGCGGTGGTGTACTCGTTGTACTTCCACGGGATGCCCCGCACCTCGGCGTAGGTGGTGATCGGGCCGTTCCAGTGTTCCTCGAGGAAGTCGGATCGCCAGCTCGACGCGGTGCCGTCCAAGAGGTGCAGCATGCTCATGCCCTCGACGCCGGGATCGGGCGTGGCCCCGGCCAGCTCCGCGAGGGTCTCCGCGTGGTCGATGTTGAGCCCGAATCCAGACTCGGCGCGCGCCAGCGGCGCCAGCGGCGCATAGCGGATCGCGAGCGGGACACGCATGCACTCCTCGTACGGGCACTGCTTCGGCTCCCAGCGGTGCGAGCCCCAGGAGTAACCGTTGTCGGAGGCGTAGACGACCATGGTGTTCTCGTCCTGCCCGCTCGCGATCAGTGCCTGGAGAATCGCCGCGACCGCTTCGTCGACGGCCTGGAGCGACTCGAGTTGCTTCTGGTTGAAGTTGTCGTGGTTCGTTTGCATGGTCGCGTTCCAGGGCGCGATCGCCTGGAGCCACGCCGGCTTGTCGGAGACGTCGGCCTCGTTGTAGTTCGGCGGCCGCCACGGCGGGATGCCGGAGAAGCTCCCCGCGTGCCGCGGCGCAGGCGTGGCAGGTGCGTGCGGGGCCTTCGGCGCGAAGTAGAGAAAGAAGGGCTGCTGCGCCGGAGCGTTTTGGATGAACTGCACCGCTCTGTCGCGCAGCACGTCGGTCGAGTAATCGGCGTCCGCGCCTCCGAACACCACTTCGACGCCGTTCTCCACCAAGGTGTAGTTGAAGTACGCGACGTTCTTGAACACGTGCCACTCGTCCCACCCCGGTGCGACGTAGGGCGACTGATAGCCGTTCAAATACTTGCCGTAGATCCCGGTGTGGTAGCCCGCGGCCTGCAGCCAGACCGGCAGCGTCGAGGCGTCGTTGAAGGCGAGGAAGCCGCCGTCCGGCGCGTCGTTGTCGTGGACGCCGGTCGTGTGGGAATACTTCCCGGCGAGCAGGCTCGAGCGGCTGGGCGCGCAGAGATCGGTGGTGGCGTAGCTGTTCAGGAAGCTCACGCCCTTGTTCACGATCTCGTTCTGCACGGTCGGCATGACGGGCGTGACGCCGTCGATCGAGTGCGCGAGGCCGATGGTGTCGAAGCGCTGGTCATCGGTGAGGATGAACACGATGTTGGGTCGGAGCGGCGTCGGGTGCGGACCCACGCGGTCGACCCACGTCTCGAGCAGCGTGACGAGCGCATCGGCCAAGACTGTGGGTTGCACCGCGCCGCCGGGTCCGGGGACGGCCGCATCCATCTGCGGGCCGACGTCCGGGACGACGAGACCACTCGTGTCCTGCGCCACCGTCACCACGCACTTCCGCGGGATCTTATCGATCGCGCGGCGGGCGAGAGTCTCGGCGTCGGCCTCCGACCGTCCGATGATCAGGTAACGGAGCTTCTTGCCGATGAAGCCGACCACGCCGCCGCTGATCGTCTTCTGGCAGGCGATCTGGGCGCGCAGAGCTCTTCTGTCGACCGCTGCCGCCGCGGGATTGTTGAGGCCCCAGGCGAGAGCGATGCTGTCGGCGACGAGCGTCGCCGCACAGACCGGCGGGGCAAAGGTCTTGCACACCACGCCGGGCCCCTTGAGCATCCGCTTGTAGTTGCAGGCGGCCGCGAGCTTGGCGCTCTTGGCCACGGCCTTGGCGTCGCGCGTCGTCGTGCACTGCGCGTTCGCCTGCGAGGGCAGCAGGAACAGGAGCCCGGTGACGACGATCCAGAAGCGAGGTGACATCATGGTCCCCTCCCTTCCTGTTGGTACTCGCGCGTGTCCGCCGTTGTCAAGCTCTTTGGGTACGACCCGAGTCAGCGCGGATACGAATAGCTGATCGTCGCAGCGGGCACGTTCGGAACCTTGCTGCCCTGCAGACCATGAGGCATGCTGCGCCGCGGGTACATGGTGAAGACACTCGAAGCGAACGCTCGCAACCGACGCGACGCCCTCATGGGCACGGCTTCGTACGGCCTTAGCGAGGCTGCCGGCTATCTGTTCGTGCCCGTGACGACGCTTCGCGCCTGGTTTTTGGGTCAAGACTACGAGACGCCGGCGGGCAGAAGACGGTTCGCGCCCCCGCTCAGAATCGCGCAACGCACGCCGCCTCTGCTCTCGTTTCTCAATCTCGTAGAGGCGCACGTGCTCGATGCGATCCGTCGCCAGCACGGGGTGACGCTCCAAAACGTCAGAAAGGCCCTAACCTTCCTAGATCGAGAGCGGCATCTGCCTTCCAAGCACCCGTTAGCCGAGCGGAGCTTCGAGACCGACGGCCTCGACTTGTTCACCGAACACTACGGACGGCTCATCAATGTCTCGCGCGAGGGACAGGTGATGATGCGGCAAGTCGTCGCTGCGTATCTACGACGCGTGGAGCGCGATTCCCGAGGCATTCCGATCCGTCTCTACCCCTACACGCGGCATCGTGAGCGGGAGGAGCCGATGGCGGTCATGATCGATCCCCGCGTCTCCTTCGGCCGACCGGTCCTAGTCGGCACGGGAATTCCAACCGAGATCGTCGGGCAGCGGTACAAGGCGGGGGAGTCGATAGACGAGCTCGCGGACGATTACGGTCGCAAGCGGCAGGAGATCGAGGAGGCGATCCGCTACGAGCTCCAGATCCAGCCGGGTAGAGCCGCCTGAGCAGGTCGTCTTCTTTGCCGACCGATGTCTCGGTCGGCATCGCTTTCCGATGCCACTCCGAGCCGCGGGACTGCGAATCGAGATCCACGACGATCACTTCCGGCCCGAGGTGGAGGACCAAGTCTGGCTCTCGGAGGTCGGAGCACGCGGTTGGGTGGCGATCACGAAGGACGAACGCATCCGCTATCGCGCGATCGAGCGTGAAGCCTTGGTCGAGGCCGGCGCTCGAGCGTTCGTCCTGACGGGCCGCGACATTCCGGCAGCCGATCTTGGAGCGATGTTCGTTCGAGCTCTTCCTCGTGTCTGGCGATTCCTGAGGAAGCACCCCGCACCCTTCATTGCGCGGATCGGCCGCAGCGGCAGGGTCGAGATGATCGTAAGCGCCGAACGTCGACGCCGGCCTACGCATTCATCTCGTACGCGCCCTTGAGCGCGTACACTTGCCCCTCCCACACTCGTCCGTAGCGCGTCTCGTCGACCACCGGCTTGCGGATCATCTTCAAGCAGTACGCCATCTGCTCCGGCGTCGTGCTCGCCTTCCCGTGCAACTCGACCGCGAACCGCGACACGTCGCGCACGAGCACGTCGAAGATCTGATCCACGACGTCATCCTCCACCTCGTAGATCCGCGCGTTCTCGAGGGCGAGGGCGGCGTACACGACGAGCGCGAACAGCTCGCCGACCGTCATGAGGAAGTCGAGATCCTTCCGTTGCGCCTCGCTCGGCGGCGCCGCCATCAGCGACTCCTTGAAGACGGCGAGTTGCTCCTCGAAGAGGTTCACGTTCGGCAGATCGTACTCATCGAACGCCGGCTGGTAGTCGTGGAACTGGATTCTTCCGAGCCCCTTGGTCGCGCCCTGGCGGAAGAGGAAATCGTCGTTCGCCGCTTCGTCGCGCCGGCCGACCGCGTGATACGGCGCGGGATTGAAGAGATAGTTCGGCATGAACTTCAAGATGAGTGCGATGTTGACGTGTACCGTGCCTTCGAGCTTCGGGAGGCCGCGGATGTCGCGCGCGGCCATCTCGAAGTAGGTGTCCTTTTCGAATCCCTTGGCGGCGACGACGTCCCACAGCAAATTGATGACGTCCTCGCCCTGCGTCGTCACCTTCATCTTCACGACGGGATTGTAGAGGAGGTAGCGGCGGTCTTCCGCTGACGCCGCGCGGATGTAGTCCGCGGCCCGCAGCGCGACGAGCTTCATCGTCACCAACCGGACGTAGGCGTCGGTCAGCATGCGGCGCACGTGCGGGAAGTCGGTGACGTGCATGCCGTACAGTTGGCGTCCCGCGGCGTGGTTGATCGCTTCGTAGAGCGCGTGAGTGCAGATGCCGATCGACGCCCAGCCGAGGTTGTATTTCCCGATGTTCACCGTGTTGAGCGCGGCGTTCCACGCTTCGTCGCCCTTGGAGAGGACGTCGTCCTCGGTGATCGGGTAGTCGTCGAGGCGGAAGTTCGAGACGTACGACTGACTGTTGCAGACGTTCTGCTTGAGCTCGTAGCGCTCGTGCTGCGAGTCGGTGGTGAAGAAGACGTAGAGGTCGGAGGCGGCGATCTTCCCGAACGTGGAGACCATCCGCGCCTGGTTGCCGTTTCCGATGTAGTACTTCTCGCCACGGGCGGTGTAGACGCCTTCGCCGGTCGGCGTGAGCGTCATGTCCGTCGAGTAGATGTCGGCGCCGTGCGCCCGCTCGGAGAGGCCGAACGCGAAGATCGC
>JBGOSW010000244.1:0-6614 GCA_041476145.1 Binatia bacterium | reverse complement strand
TTTTCCGCTTCCGGGAGCCGTCAACGTTTTCCTCAAACGCAGCCTGCCGAAGCACATCAGGGCAACGCTCAGCGCCTATCCGATGCTGAACGACCTCGAGGCGCCGCGACGGACGGCGCTCATCAGCCTCGTCTTCAATCGCGGGTCGAGCCTCGTCGACGAGCCGGGCGATTCTCTGCACCGACGGAGCGAGATGGCGCTGATCCGAACGTTGCTCGCGACCGGCCGCGCGGACGACGTCGCCGATCAGATCGAGTCGATGGCCCGGCTGTGGGATCCCGCGGCGGAGCGCGGGCTGATCGACCGGCGGAAGCGTGAAGCGACCCTCTGGCGCTCCGGTTTCGCGGCGCTGCAGCTCGATTGATCGCACGGCTGCCGGAAAGCCGAAGGAGGTCGACATGCCTTATCCGTTCAGAAATCTCGTCTTCGAGGGGGGCGGCGTGAAGGGCATCGCCTACGTCGGCGCGCTCGAGGTTCTCGAGGAGAAGGGCATCCTCTCCGAGATCACCCGGGTGGCGGGGACATCTGCCGGCGCGATCAACGCCGTGTTGCTCGGCCTCGGATACACGGGGACCGAGCTGCGCGACGTGCTCTGGAGTCTCGACTTCAGGAAGTTCCTGGACGACGACTGGGGAGTCGTGCGGGACACCGAGCGCCTCCTGACGGAATACGGTTGGTACAAGGGCGACTTCTTTCACGCCTGGATCAGTCGTCTCGTCGCGGCGAAGACCGGGAACGCGAACGCCACTTTCCGGGAGGCGCATGGGCAGCCGGAGTTTCGCGACATCTACCTGTACGGGACGAACCTCTCCACCCGCTACGGCGAGGTCTTTTCGTTCGAACACACGCCCCTGGTCCGGATCGCGGACGCCGTCCGCATCTCGATGTCCATCCCGCTCTTCTTCAAGTCATTCGAAAACCCGCGCGGCGACCGATACGTGGATGGTGGCGTGCTGAACAACTATCCCGTGCAGGTCTTCGACCGCGTGAAGTACGTCGAGACCCCCGATCATCGACGCGCCACCGAGTACTACGATCGCCAGAACGCCGAGTTGGCGGCTGCTCACCCGCAAGCGAGCCCTCACGTCTACAATCAGGAGACGCTCGGGTTTCGTTTGGACTCCGGCGCAGAGATCGCGGTCCTGCGCGACGGAGCCGAGCCACCACATCAGGTGATCGGAGACTTCTTCGACTATTGTTGGGCGCTGATCGAAACCGTGCTCAACGCCCAGGAGAGCCAGCATCTGCACAGCGACGACTGGCACCGGACCATCTACATCGACACGGTCGGCGTGGGAACGACGGACTTCGGCCTGAAAGACGAGCGGAAGGGTGCGCTGGTGGCTTCTGGTCGTGAACACGCGGAGGAGTACTTCGATTGGTACGATCACCCGGAGTCGAAGCCCGCAAATCGGCCGGGGTGACTTTTGATGTCGGTTCCGTAGCGAGATCCCGAGCTAGTAGGCTCCTCCCCGAATCATGACGTCTCCTGTGTGCGCGCGGCGGAACGCGGAGAGCGCGCCCAGCGACGCGACCGCCGACACGACCGCCACACCGAAGATCACCTGGAGCATCATGATCTCGGTGAGCGAGAGCCCGATCTGGTCCGTCCAAAAGAGGATGATGACGGGAATCGGAAAGAGGACGAATTGCAGCCCGCCGAAGGCGACGAGGAGACGCGGTGTCCGGAGCCGGTCGCGCAAGCCGCGGTTACGAGCGTGCGACAGCGGGTCCGAGCCGCGCCTCGATCGCGACGATGCGCTCGCGGAGATCGAGCGCCCACGTGAGCTTGTCGTCGATCCGGCGGATCTCGGCGCCGAGCGCAAGCTGACCGGCCTGCATCTCGGAGCGGAGCGCGCCGATCTCGGCTCTGACTGCGCCGAGATCGGCTCGCAGCCCGCCGATGTCGCCTTTGAGCGACTCGAGCTGCGGCGCGATCAGGTCCTGCATGGCCTGTTTCACCGCTTGATAGATGTTCGCGGCCACGAGGAGCTTCGTATCACCCAAGCTACGGCTCCCGCCACCATCGCGCGACGTCGATATCGATCTCCGCGAACGGCTCGACGCGAACCGTGCCGCTGCCCTCGTACGTCGTGACGAGCAACCAGCGGTCGTCCGTGAGGCGGTACACCTCGAGCGTGTGCGCGGTCGGATCGACCATCCACAAGTGCTGGACGTGCTCGCGCGCGTAGATGCGCATCTTGCGACCGCGGTCGATACGCGTCGTACTCGGCGAGACGACCTCACACGCCCAATCCGGTGGATCCGTGAACGCCGGCGCGTCGGGCAGCGTCGCGATCCGCGCGCGGCGCCATCCCGCGACATCAGGTACGAGCACGTCCTCGCCGAGGTGCAGCTCGGGCTCGTAAAGAATCCACCACCCGCCGGGAGCACTCGAGCCGCCCGGCGGACCATTGAAGGCGACGAACAGGACGGCGCTGATCGCCGATGCGGCGAGTGCATGAGGCACGGCGGGACGCGGCGTCGTCACCAGCTCACCGTCGATGATCTCGGCGACGAGCGGCTCCGGCACCTTGCGCAAGTCGTCGTACGTCGCCTTCCGCCGCGCCGACTTCACGAGGGGACCATAGCATGCGGCACCGCCGAGCGACGATGGCTACTCGGCGCCCGTCGGGCGGCGACAACAACTTCACGCTGGCCGCGACCGGCGGGAGCTCGGCCTTCCCGGGCTTACGTTTCCCGCCGGCCTGAAGCTCATGACCGGCGGACAGAACGTTACGCCGGCGTCGTCCGCGCCTGGGGAACGGCGCCGCGGGACGTCCATTGGCAGCTCGACGAGCGACGCACGGTGTGGCGGTGTGGCGTCCGGCCGTTTCTGATCGAGCGGATAGCGACGCTATCGATCTGGAAAGAGACCCATCTGCTCGTTTGCAGCGCGCATGACGTCGATCGCGACGTCGCTCTCGAGTGTCGAGAGCCCTGCCGGCAGCGTCATGGTCTCGGTGTCGATTGCGAAAAATCCCGCGAGGAAACCCACGGTGCGGCTCGATTCAAGAAGTACGGTCTTACCGCAACCAATGATGAGGGCGGTCATCGTCTCGATGAGACTCTCCGGTGACCGGTCCTTCGGCGCGGTAGCGACGTGCGAGACCCACCGCGCGATTACCGATCGAAGCCGGCCTAGTTGGTTCTCAAACGCCGTTGACAATGTACCTTCATCGCGCGGCTCGGCGTCATACAGCTCCTGGAATGCGAGGCCGAATGACTCCGCGAAGACCCAGTAGAGCGCTTCCTGTTCCGCATCGGTAAGAGGCCGGCCGGCAACGGCGAAGAGCTGCACGTAGTCGTCGACCGATTTCTGCTCACGAAACCGCTTGTAGATGCGGACATGGCGGAGCGCCACGAGGAGGTCGACGGACGGCGTGATGATCTTCCGCAAGTTCGCAGCGGCCGATGGACTATCGAAGAAGCGGTCAAGCGCGCTCCACATCTGCTCCGCCCGATCTGTCGCGATGTAGATGCGCCCGAGCCATTCGACTGGGCGAAAATCGTTTGGAGCGACTTCTGGTCTGTAGGCGAAGAAGGTTTCCGCCTCGCGTTGCAATGCCGGGTCATCCTTCCAGGCTCCAGACAGGATGTGCGCTTTCAGGTTCAGGAGGCCATCGTGATTCGGGATGTGCGCGAGGCCCTCGCCGAGCACGCGGAGCGCATCCACCGGACGATCGCTCCGGTGGTAGCCTTCTGCGGCCCAGTACCAAGCAGTAGCCCAGTACACGCGCGCCGTTTCGTCACGATCGAGGACGCGTTCGATGAGTTCGACACCAGCGAGCGGATCTCCCCCTCGCGTGATCAGATGGATACCTTTCGCGATGAGGGCCTCGGGGAGGTCCGGGTTGAGCTTCAGCGCATTCTCGTAGCACACGAGCGCCTCGTCGTGGTTGTCGAGCCGCATATGCGCAGCTCCGAGATTCTTCCAGATCATCGGTTGCGTCGCGACGATTCCGACGGCGGTGATGTATGCATCGCGGGCAGCGGCATGCTCGCCGAGCGCCGTCAGCGCGTTGCCCAGGTTGTAGTGGTCCGTCCACGTCTCGGAGGTCCTCGCCACGTCCGCGAAGATCGTCTTGCCACGCACGATGCTCGCGCGCTCCTGGTCCTGGATCCCCTTCTCAACAAGTATGCAGCCCGAGACCCGCTGCGTGTAGAGATCGTGTGGTTGCAGCTTCGCGGCACGGTTGATGCTCGCGAGCGCGTCCGCATAGTGCTGCTGGACGTATTGGCACCACGCGAGAGCCCGCCATGCACTCGCATCGCAGGAGTTCGTTTGCAGGTACCGCTTGAATGGAAGCGTTGCGCCTTCGTACTCACCCGCGTCGTAGAGGGTACGCGCCACCGTGTTCGCGGTTACCGGTGGCTTTGCGTCGGCGCTGAATCCGCCAGGCTTCCCGACCGGTGCGATTCCGAGATGCTTCTCCGCGATATCGGGATGCGCAACTTCAAGTTGGAGCCGCAGCCACTCGCGTTCCTTTATGTCGAGCTCCCAACCGTATTCTTGCCGGACGCGATCGCGGAGGACATCACGCTTGTGACCGGTGACGGCGGCCGTGGTCACGAAAAGGAACGCGTCGATCTCGTGGCCGTAGTCTCGGATCTTATTCAGCTCCTCTTGAAGCTTCCCTTCCCACCGATCTGCGAGCGAGAACTGGAAGAACGTACGCTCGCCTGTGGGGCTCACGAGGATGTGCCTGCGTCGTCGTACCTCGGCGTCGCGACCGTGGTCACGCTTACCGCCATACGGGTCGATATCGTGGTATCCATTGCGGTAGAGGAGATCGACGCAGACGCGCTCGAAGGTACGGTCATCAACTTCCGAATCAAGGTGCCACAGGACTTGGTTCTTAGACCCGATCATTCACACTGGCCCCAGGTCCGCCGTCGTGAGCGCTATGCTCCGACGGCCGCCGTCGCCGGCTGCTCCGCGATGAGCCCGAGCACCTTCCGCGCCGCCTTCGGGATCTGCGTTCCCGGGCCGAAGATCGCCTTCACGCCCGCCTGCTCGAGAAACGCGTAGTCCTTCGGCGGAATGATGCCGCCGACCGTCACGACGATGTCGCCGGCACCGAGCTTCTGGAGCTCCTTCACGAGTTGCGGCACCAGCGTCTTGTGCCCCCCCGACTGCGTCGACACCCCAATCACGTGCACGTCGTTCTCCACCGCCTGCCGTGCGACCTCCTCCGGCGTCTGAAACAACGTCCCCACATCCACATCGAACCCCAGGTCGGCAAAGGCGGTTGCAATCACCTTCGCCCCCCGATCATGCCCATCCTGCCCGATCTTCGCGACGAGCATCCGCGGCCGCCGCCCATGCGTCTCCGCAAACCGCTCGATCTCCTGCATCAGCGCCTTCCACTCCGCATCATCCCCGAACGACGACCCGTACACCCCACTGATCGACCGAATGTCCGCGTGATACCGCCCCCACACCTTCTCCATCGCGTCCGAGATCTCGCCGACGGTCGCGCGCACACGCGCCGCCTCGATACCGAGCTCCAATAAATTCCCCTTGCCGCTCTCCGCCGCCTGCGTCAGCGCGTTCAACGCCGCCTCGACCTTCTTCTGATCCCGCGTCGCGCGGATCTTCTTCAACCGCGCGATCTGCGACTCGCGCACCGCGCCGTTGTCGATCTCCCGCGTATCGATCTCCGGCTCCTCGGCAAGCTTGAACTTGTTGACGCCGACGACGACATCCTCGACGCGATCGATCCGCGCCTGACGCCGCGCCGCCGTCTCCTCGATCCGCAGCTTCGGCATCCCCGCCTCGATCGCCTTCGTCATCCCCCCGAGCTTCTCGACGTCTTCGATGATCCCGAGCGCCTTCGCCGCGAGCGCATGCGTCAACGACTCCATGAAGTACGACCCACCCCACGGATCGACGACCTTCGGAATCCCGGTCTCGAGCTGGAGGATCAGCTGCGTATTGCGAGCAACGCGCGCCGACGCGTCGGTCGGCAGCGCGATCGCCTCGTCGAACGAGTTGGTATGCAGCGACTGCGTTCCACCAAACACCGCCGCGATCGCCTCGACCGTCGTCCGGATGACGTTGTTGAACGGATCCTGCTCCGTGAGACTCGCCCCCGACGTCTGACAATGCGTCCGCAGCATCAGCGAGCTCTGCTGCTTCGGCTTGAAGTGCTTCTGCATCAGCGTCGCCCACAGGAGCCGCGCCGCGCGCAGCTTCGCGACCTCCATGTAGAAGTTCATCCCGATCGCGAAGAAGAACGACAGCCGCCCCGCGAACTGATCGACGTCCAACCCCTTCGACAATGCCGCCCGCACGTACTCGAGCCCGTCGGCGATCGTGAACGCGAGCTCGAGGTCGCACGTCGCCCCGGCCTCTTGCATGTGGTAGCCGCTGATCGAGATCGAGTTGAACTTCGGCATCTCGCGACTCGTGTACTCGATGATGTCGGCGCAGATCCGCATCGAAGGCTTGGGCGGGTAGATGTAGGTGTTGCGGACCATGAACTCTTTGAGGATGTCGTTCTGGATGGTGCCGGTGAGCTTGGCGCGCGGGACGCCTTGCTCCTCGCCGGCGACGATGAAGCTCGCGAGGACGGGGAGGACGGCGCCGTTCATGGTCATGGAGACAGACA
>JBGOSW010000243.1:0-6619 GCA_041476145.1 Binatia bacterium | reverse complement strand
GACGAGCATCGCGAGGCCCGGGTTCACGACCAGGCCGCGGAACCCGTACGCCTGCGCGTAGCGCAGGTTCTTCGAGAGCGGGTTCGTCGTCATCGAGAAGTCGGTGAAGATCGCGAAGAGGCCCTCGGTGACGGTCTTGCCGCGCTTGTGGCGGAAGACGGCGCCGGGGCGGAAGTCCTCGAGGAAATGACCGTGCTGTCGCTGGATGACTGCCATGGCACTCCTTTCACAATCCGAGCCGCTGCGCGGCGAGCTCGCGGCACCAGGTGGCGTCGCCGAACGTCACCTCGTCCGACTGCGCGCGCTTGAAGTAGAGGTGCAGGTCGTGCTCCCAGGTGAAGCCGATCCCACCGTGCACTTGAATGGCGTGGGCGGTGACGAATCGGTACGCGTCACCGGCGATCGCCTTGGCGGTGGCGGCGGCGAGCGCGGCGTCGTCGGCGCCCGCGGCGTCGGCATACGCGGCGTAGTACATCGCCGCCTTCGCCTTCTCGACTTCGACCAGCATGTCGGCGCACTGGTGCTGAATCGCCTGAAAGCTGCCGATGGCGCGGCCGAACTGGCGGCGGACCTTGGCGTACTCGACCGTCATCTCGAGCACGCGTGCGGCGCCGCCCGCCATGTCGGCGGCGAGCGCGATCCGGCCGCGATCGAGGAGGCGCGCGAGCACCGCCTCGGCGTCGCACGACAACACGCTCTCCGGACCGACGCGCACGCCGTCGAGGGTGACGGCGTCGACCCGTCGCGTCCGGTCCATGGTGGCGAGCGGCGTGATCGCGAGGCCGTGCGCGCCCCCCTCGACGAGCACGAGTGCGAGCGCACGGTCGTCGTCACGGCGCACGGCGCAGACCAGGAGGTCGGCGCGCGCCGCCTCCGGCACGAAGCGTTTCGTCCCCGAGAGCACGAGTGCGTCGCCATCCGGCCGCGCGCGCGCGACGACGCCGGCGGCGTCCCAGCGTCCGCTCTCCTCGAGCAGCGCGAGCGTCGCGCGCAACGACCCGTCGCAGAGGCGCGGTAACCAGCGCCTGCGCTGCGCGTCGCTGCCGCCGGCGAGAACCGCGAGCCCGGCGAGCAGCGTGCCGATGAACGGCCCCGGCAGCAGCGCGCGTCCCATCTCCTCGAGCACGATCGCGAGCTCGAGCATCCCGAGGCCCGACCCGCCGTACTCCTCGGGAAAGAGGAGTCCGTGCCAACCGAGCGCCGCCATGCGACGCCAGTCGGCGTCGTCGAGGCCCGCGGGATCGGCCATCATGATGCGGACGCGCTCGATCGGCGCGCAGTCGGCGAGCAGATCACGCGCCGTGCGGCGCAGTAGTTCCTGCTCGGGCGTGAAGCTGAAGTCCACGGGTATTCTTGCGGACGGCGGACGAAAGCTGTTAAGCGGAACGGATGGCCGAGTGCCTCTTCTGCCGAATTTGTGCCGGCGAGGCAAGGGCGACGCGCGTGCACGAGGACGAGCACGCCGTGGTGATCCGCGACATCAACCCCGCCGCACCGCTGCACCTCCTGGTGCTGCCGCGCAAGCACATCGCCACCTTGCACGAGCTCACCGAGGCCGACGACGCGCTCCTCGGGCACCTGCATCGGCTGGCGTCGGGGGTGGCGATCGCGGCGGGCCATCGTGACTTTCGCGTCGTCGTGAACTGCGGCGCCGGTGTGGGTCAGAGCGTCTTTCATCTGCACCTCCACGTGCTCGCCGGGCGCGCGCTCGGGTGGCCGCCTGGTTGAGGAGCGGCCGGATGATCGGACGACGCGCCGCATGCCGCTGAGCGATCTCGGGCGTCGCGTGCTCGGCGCCGCGCGCCTCGACCCCGCGATCTACGAGGAGGTCGAGCACGACGCCGGCGCGACGAGCCAGGCGATCGCGATCGTGCTGCTCTCGGGCGCCGCCGCCGCGCTCGGCGGCATGGCTTCGTTGCAACCGGCGACGCTGGTCGCCGGCATGCTCGTGTCCGTTCTCGGCTGGGGCGTATGGGCCGGACTCTGCCTGGTGATCGGCGGCCGCCTCTTTCCCGAGCCGCAGACGGAGACCGATGCCGGCGAGCTCTTGCGTGTCCTCGGCTTCGCCGCCGTTCCCGGGATCGCGCAGGCCCTCGGTGTCTTCGCACCGCTTCGCACACCGGTGCTCGCCCTCGCGCATGTGTGGATGATTCTCGCGATGGTCGTCGCCGTCCGGCAGGCGCTCGACTACACGAGCACGTTCCGCGCCCTCGGCGTCTGCCTCGCCGGATGGCTCGTGCAGGTCGTGGTCGTGCTCGCGCTCCTCGCGATGCTGCGCCCGCTGCTGCTACGACGGATGGGCGACGCGCGCCGTCCGACCGAAGCCGTGCCGACCGCCGGCTACCTCGGCGTCGTGAAACCGAGCGGCGTCGCACCTCCGATCGAGTGATCGGCGCCGCCATAACGTCAAAGCTAACAAATGTCCTTGACTATGCTGCGAACCACACGTTACCTGTCGCGTATGGCGTTCAAAGAGCGCAAGCTGAAGCTTGCAGACTTGAAGCAACGCGCGGCGACGGAAACCGCACTGCTCGCCGTCCGTCTTCCAGGTCAGACGATGAAGGAGATCCGCGACGTCGCTCGCGCACTCAACATCCGCATGCGTGCGCTCGTCCTCGCCCTCTTGAACGAGGGCCTCGACGCCTACGAAGCGTCGTCCTCGGCTGCGAAGAGCGCGCGCCGACGCAGCAGCCGCTGAGCGGTCCGACGATCTGACGGCGGCGTGCGGCGTCTCGTTCCGCCGCGATCGCGGCGCGGTTCGCCCCGTCGAGACGTTTTCGCTAGGATGACGCCGTGAAATCGAGCTTCCGTCCAACGCTCGTGAACGGCCCCTTCCAAGATCCGGCCCTTTACGTCGCGCTCCGTTGGCAGGGCGACGCCCTGCTCTTCGACCTCGGCCGCATCGACCGTCTGAGTCCCGGCAACTGCCTCCGCCTCTCGTACGTGTGCGTCTCCCACACGCACATGGACCACTTCATGGGATTCGATCAGCTGCTCCGTCTCACCTTGCCCCGTGATCGCGAGCTCACCTTCTGCGGTCCGCCCGGCCTGATCGAAAACATCCGCGGCAAGCTCGCCGGCTACACCTGGAACCTCACCGCGAGCTACACCCTGGAGCTCACCGTCCTCGAGCGCCACGCCCACCACCTCGCCCGCGCCCGCTTTCGCGCCAGCACGGGCTTCGCGTACGAGCCGCTGCCGGACGTGGCCGCGGCCCCCGACACCCTCATCGAAACGCCGGCGTTTCGCATCGCGACGACGACGCTCGACCACCGCATCCCCTGCCTCGCCTTCCGCGTCAGCGAACGGCGGCATTTGAACGTCCGTACCGACGTGCTCGCGGCACGCGAGCTGCGTCCCGGCGCGTGGCTCGCGGCCCTCAAAGACGCGGTCCGCGCCGGTGACACGACAACGGTGATCCGGTTGCCGAACGGCGAGTCGGCCACGGCCGGTGTCCTCGCCCACGATTTGATCGAGGATCAGCGCGGCCAGCATATCGCCTACGTCGTCGACACGCGTTTCGATCCCGACAACGGACGCCGCATCATCGCGCTCGCACGCGACGTGGATCTCCTCTACGCGGAGGCGCGCTTCCTCGACGTCGATCGCGACGAGGCCGAGAAGCGCCACCATCTCACCGCGCGCCAGTCGGGGTTCCTCGCGCGCGTCGCCGGCGCCCGCCGGCTCGAAGTGTTCCACTTCTCGCCGCGCTACCAGGGCATGGCGCAAGCGTTCCACAGCGAGGCACAGGCGGAGTTTCGCGGCGAGACGCGTCTCGAGGAAACCGACGCGTGGATCGCCGAGCTCGCGCGCGAGGCCCGCGCCGGCGGCGACGGTCGCGAGCGACGCGTCGCCGAGGCGGCCGGGTGAGCGACCCGCTCGGAGCCGACGCCCGCGCGTTTCTCGCTCGCCACCGCGTCGCGCATCTCGCCACCGCTGATCCCGCCGGCGCGCCGCACGTCGTGCCCCTCTGCTACGCGCTCGACGGCGAGACGCTCTACTTCGTCGTCGACGCCAAGCCGAAGCGACGTTCGGGCGTCGCGCTGAAGCGCATGCGGAATCTTCTCGCGAACCCCGCGGTGGCGTTCGTCGTCGACGACTACGACGAGGACTGGTCGGCGCTCGCCTACGTTCTCGTCCGCGGCCGCGCCGCCGTCGTCACCGACGCCGCGGAGGCGGGCCGCGCGCTCGCGTCGCTGCGCGCGAAGTATCCGCAATACCGCGCCATGGCGCTCGACGGACCCGAGCATCCGCTCGTACGCATCACGCCGGAGCACGTGCACGTGTGGCGCGCTTCGTAGTCGCAACGCCGCCGCGGCACGCCCCGTGGGCGCCGTGATCACGAAGACGCAGGTCCTCGCCGCGCTGCAGTGCCCGCGGCGGGCGTGGCTCGCAACGCACGATCCAGCGCACGCGACGCCGCTCGCGCCGAGCCGCCAAGCGCTGCGCGACGCCGGCCGGAACGTCGGGCGTCTCGCGCACGCGCTCTTCCCGGGCGGGGTGCTGGTCGACGAGCCGGACTTCGCCGCCGCGCGCGCACACACCGCGGCGCTGCTCGCCGAGAGCACCGTTGCCGCGATTTTCGAAGCGGCGATCGAGCACGACGGGGTCGCGATCCGCGCCGACGTCCTCGAGCGCATCGCCGGCGGAGCATGGGGGTTGCGCGAGGTGAAGTCCGGCACCCGCGTGCGCGACGTCCACCTCGACGACCTCGCGATCCAGCGACACGTCCTCGCCGGCGCCGGCCTGACGATCGCCTCGATCGAGCTCATCCAGCTCGACCCCGACTACGAGCATGCCGGCGGCGAGGTTGACTGGGCACGGCTCTTCGCGCGCCGCGACGTCACCGCCGCCGTCGAGACGCGTGCGCCCGAGGTCGTCGCCCGGCTCGCGGCACTTCCCGCGACGCTCGCGCACGCCGCAGCGCCGGCGATCGAGCCGTCCCCGCATTGCTCGACGCCGTACCGGTGCGAGTTCTGGGAGTATTGCACGCGCCATCATCCCCCCGATTGGATCCTGCACCTGCGCTACGTCCCGCCGGATCGCTGGGAGGAGTTGCGCGCAGCGGGGACGACACGGCTTCGCGACCTCGCGAGCGCCGACGGCGTCCCGACGGTGCTGTGGCGCGCCCGCCAAGCACTCGACAGCGGTCGCGAGATCGTGTCGGCCGACCTCGCCGCGGCGCTCGCCGACCTCGGACCGCCGGTCGACTACCTCGATTTCGAAACCATCAGCCCCGCCGTCCCGCGCTATCTGGGGACGCGTCCGTACCGGCGGATCCCGTTCCAATGGTCGCTGCATCGCCGTGACGACGCCGGCGCCGGTACGCACACCCACCACGAGTTCCTCGCCGACGGCCGTGACGATCCGCGCCGTGCATTCGCGGAGACCCTGCTCGCCTGTACGCGCGACAGCGCGCGTCCCATTCTCGTGTACTCCGACTTCGAATCCGAGGTGCTCGCCGAGCTGGCGCTCGCGCTTCCCGATCTCGCGTCCGATCTCGAAGCGGTGCGCGCCCGGCTCCGCGACCTGCTGGTGATCGTGCGCGCGCACGTCTATCACCCGCGCTTTCGCGGCTCGTTTTCGCTGAAGACCGTGGCGCCCGCGCTCGTCCCCGGTTTCGGCTACGACGATCTCGCGGCGATTCACGACGGCGCCGACGCCACGGTGCAATTCGCCCGCATCGCCGCCGACGAGTGCAGCGGCGAAGAGGAGACGCGCCTGCGCAC
The DNA here is from genome assembly GCA_041476145.1 of Binatia bacterium. Taxonomy (GTDB): domain Bacteria; phylum Desulfobacterota; class Binatia; order UTPRO1; family UTPRO1; genus DP-19. The sequence continues at coordinate 890 of JBGOSW010000243.1, read as the reverse complement.
GGCGCTGCGCGCGTACTGCGCCCGCGACACCGAGGCGCTGCTGCGCCTGCACGACGCGCTGCGCGCGCTCGCGGCGTAGGTCCGTCGCGGCGCGGGCCACGGGCTCGGAGGTCGACCCCAGACGCACCTTCGAGTCCGCGGTCAGCGTCCTAAACCGGACCGTCGAGGCGGCGGCGCGCCGCCTCCGCCGCGCGCCGCAGCCCGGGGTCGTCGGAGTCGCATGCGGCGGCGATCGCGGTCGCCGCGCCCGCGACGCCGCGCCCGAGATGACCGAGCGCGCTCATCGCGGCCCGGCGCACCCCGACGTCCGGATCCTCGTGCACGAGCCGCAGCACCGCGTCGCACGCGCGCGCCGGCGCCGGCGCGCGGCGCGCGAGCGCCGAGACCGCGGCGAGACGCACGCCCGCGTCGTCGTCGCGAACCGCCGCGAGAAGCGCGTCCGGCACACGGGGATCGTGCGGCGCGAGGTCACGCAGCACGTAGAGCGCCATCTTCCGCAGCTCGGGGACGGCGGCACGCGACGCGTCGAGGAGCGCCGGAACGACGGTCGCCGGGTGGCGCGCGCCGCACTCGACCGTCAACGCCGCCGCCGCCCAGCGTTGATCGCCGTCGCGACTCGCGAGCGCCTCGAGCAGCGTCGGCACGAGCACCGGCTCGACGATCCCGAGGTGCCCGAGCGCGTAGGTCGCCCCCCAGCGACGGACGGCGTCGGGACTCGCGAGCGCCGCCCGTAGCGACGCGAGCACCGCGGGGCGCGCCCCGTCGCCGGTCATGCCCAGCACGTCGGTCGCGCGTCGCTGCAGCGCCTTCATGGCGATGCCGAGGCAGTCGACGACCGCGAGCGCGTCCATCTCGTCGAGCGGCCGGCCGGCGCGCGCGAGATCCTCGAG
>JBGOSW010000242.1:0-6661 GCA_041476145.1 Binatia bacterium | reverse complement strand
GACGGTTGACCGGCGTCACCGAGAAAACCGCGCTCGTGCACGCCGGGCTCGAGGCCTTGATCGCCCGTGCCAGCGCGCGACGTCTCGCCGCCCTGGGTGGCAGCCAGCGATTGCTGAAGCGCATCCCGAGGCGCCGTGGGCGGTCGCACGCATGATCCTCGTCGACACGTCGGTGTGGGTGGATCACCTGCACCGCCGGAGCGACGCACTCGCCGATCTCCTGGGAGACGATCAGGTCGCCTGCCATCCTTTCGTCGTCGGTGAGCTCGCGTGCGGGTACCTGAAAAATCGACGGGAGATCCTCTCGCTGCTCGTCGCGCTACCCCATGCTGCGGTCGTCGAGCACGACGAGGCACTCGCTTTTCTCGAGACGCACCGTTTGCCTGGGATGGGTCTCGGTTGGATCGACGCGCACCTGCTGGCGTCCGTCACGCTTGCCGGCGCCACCCTCTGGACGCTCGATGGATCCTTGCGCCGTGCCGCACAGAGGCTTCGCGTCGCGTACTGACCCACCCGATCCGCGCCGGTCGGGTGCAAAAGAAGGCATTCGACTTAGCCATCTATTTTGGCTATGATGTTGATCGTGACAAAGGTCCGCATCGGAGAGCTGCGAGACAACGTGAGCCAGTACGTCCGCCGCGCAGAGAAGGGCGAGACGATCGTGATCGTCAACCGCACGCGCGAGGTCGCCGTACTCTCGCCCTGGCGCCCTGGAACACGGCGGGCCACGCGCCTCGTCGGTTGCATGAAGGGAACCGCGCGAGTGACGGGTGACATCCTCGCTCCCATCGCGCGCGAAGACGACTGGTTTCGCACCTGAGGTTTCTCCTCGACACGCACGTCTGGGTCTGGGCCTTGCTCGGCGATTCACGATTGAGTCGCGGGGCGCGCAAGGCACTGCGGAGTCTCGAGGGGAAGGAACAGATCGGGCTCGCGGCGATCTCGCTCAAGGAGGCCGCATGGCACCTCGCCCATCGTCGGATCGTGCTCGCGAGCGCGGGAGCGTCGTGGGCCGCGTGGCTGCGCGAGGCCTCTGCGGCGCCGAACCTTCAAGTCCTACCACTCACCGTCGAGATCGCAATCGCGTCCGAGCAGCTCCCGGATGCATTCCCTCGTGATCCTGCCGACCGTCTGATCGCCGCGACCGCCCGCGTCCACGATCTCACGCTCCTCACCGCCGACGCGGTGATGCGAGCGAGCTCCGAGCTGCGGACGCTCTGGTAGCGAACGACATTTCACCGGTCGCGCCGGGTCAGGTGATTGAGTTGCACGGAAACGATGGAACGCGCTACTGATCAGTCAACCATGCACGCTCGCGCCCGGCACGGACGGCGGTTGCCTCCCGCTTGCTGAAGCGGGTCTCTGCTGCGGGTGTACTGCAAGGTGAATGGCGCCAAGGTCCACGGTGCGGTGCGGGCGACGCTTACCGATTTCCAGAGCGACGGAAATCCGAGTGCGGCGGCGACCGCCCCGTAGGAGGTGCGTGATGAACAGCGTACGGTTGGTGCTTCTCGCGGGCTTCTTGTCCATAGGCAGTCGGGCGCTCGCGGCCACGGCGGAGGGGAAGTTTCTCGCGGACTTCAAGAAGTACGACATCACCGGTTCCCTCGAGGGCTCCAAGAAGCCCTGCTTGTGCACCGGAGGCACTCAGGACGGTAAGGTCGGCGTCATGATTCTAACAAAGTCGAGCTCCTTTTATTTCTTCGAATGCTTCTTGCTGAGCTTCGGCCAGGACGGAACCGGAAACGGCCTCGCCACCTGCCGCCCGAACGGTGGAACGGTCCTCCCGCTGTCCAAGTAGTCGATCGCGGTCGACGTCCCCGAGAAGGGGCACGACGCCGGACGCCTCGTCGATGCGTGGTTCGCGATGCCATAGCGGCGGATGCGCGGCGCTCGTCTGCGACCTCGCCGCGCAGCGCGAGCTCGAGGAGGCGAGACGGCTGTACGCCGAGATGGGCGCGAGCCTTATCGGACGTAGCCACTCGCCCGCCTACTTTGCCCCTTCCCCATAACGAACCGCCCAAGAACGAGGCATCTGACTCAGCGGTGGGACGACCGCCTGGAGGGGTCGAGGACCCTTCATGCTAACGCTGGCGATCAGGATCCCACTCCGCTCTCGTCACGAAGGAGGATCACCCATGTCGCGCTCACTCGTCACGGCCGTAGCGACAGTGGCCTTCGCACTTGTGGTCATCCCTGCCGAAGCCAAGCCTACGGCGACCCAGAAGTGTGAATCAGCCAAGTTGCTTGCCCAAGGGAAGTTCGCGCACTGTCGTCTGAAGGCCGACGCCAGCTTCGTGAAGGACGGCAAAACGGTAACCCGCGATGCTGCATACGTGAAATGCGCGGACAGACTCCGAGGGGACTACGGGAAGGCCGACGGCAAGTATGCGACGGCATGTCCACGGACCAGCGACGTGAAGGCAGTGCAACTCTTCTTCGAGACGCAGACCACGAACGCACGCGAATGGTTGGTAACGACCCCGCCCACCACGGACACTGCGCTCCGCCTATGGTTTCTGGCTCAAGCCGCGGGCACGGCCGACCTATCGGGCACTGACCTGACCAGCGTACGCTTGGACAACTCCAAGCTGAACAACGCGAATCTCGCAGGCGTGAATCTCTCCCAGGCGTTCTTGACCCAAACGCAACTGTCCGGGGCGGACCTGAGCAACGTCGTCTGGAGCAATACGCTCTGCCCGGACGGCATTCCCAGCAACATCAACGGCAGCAATCCCGAGTCCTGCTGCGGGCACCTCGACGGAGACGTGCCGGCGGCCTGTTCGCCGTGACGGCGGTCATCATTCGAATTCCCTCTTGCGAAATCCCTCACCGGCACGATAGAGAGATCCCCACATGTTCCCCGCCGGTCTCCCGCTCGACGCTTCGAAACACGGCGCCCACCTCGCGGTGGTCGTTGTCGTCGTCGTCGGTGTGACCGAGGCCATCGCGCCGTAGCGGGGACGCAAGCGTAACGCTTCCGAAACCCCTGCTGGCGCGAGGCCGGCGGGGGTTTCGTCGTTTTGGGCCCCCGCCGTCCCCAGCCGCAGGCACTACCGCGGAGGGAGGACTGATCATGCAGACGAACGGCGCGGGCCTCATCGTGAGGCTTCTCGAGCGACAGGGGATCACGACGATCCCGGGCATTCCGGGCGGCGCGAGCCTGCCGCTCTACGACGCGCTCCACGGGAGCGCGATCCGCCACGTGCTCGCTCGCCATGAGCAGGGGGCGGGGTTCATCGCTCAAGGGATGGCGCGCGCGACCGGCGTACCGGCGGTCTGCCTCGGTACCTCGGGGCCGGGGGCGACGAATCTCCTGACCGCGATCGCCGACGCGAAGCTCGACTCGATTCCGCTCGTCGCGATCACCGGGCAGGTGCCGCGCGCGATGATGGGCACCGACGCGTTTCAGGAGATCGACACCTACGGGCTCACGATCCCGATCACCAAGCACAACTACCTGGTGTCGTCGGCGCGCGAGATCCTGCACGTGATCCCGGAGGCGTTTCGCATCGCGGCGTCGGATCGGCCGGGACCGGTGGTGATCGACGTGCCGAAAGACGTGCAGCTGGAAGCGATCACCGTCGACGAGTGGCCGGAGCCGGGCCGAGCCGATCCGGCGATGGACTGCGCGCCCGCGGACGTCCTCGCCGCGACGGCGCTCCTCGAAGACGCCCGCCGGCCGGTGCTGCTCATCGGCGCCGGGGTCATCACGGCGGGCGCGTCGGACCTGGTGCGCCGGCTCGCCGAGGCGGGCTCGATCCCGGTCGCGGCGACGCTGCTCGGTCTCGGCGCGATGCCGGCGCATCACCCGCTCTTCCTCGGCATGGTGGGCATGCACGCCGCGCGCGCAACCAATCTGATCCTCGAGGAGTGTGATCTCCTGGTCGGGCTCGGCATCCGTTTCGACGACCGCGCCACCGGCAAGGCGGCCGAGTTCTGTCCGCATGCGCGCATCCTCCACGTCGACGTCGACGCGAGCGAGCTCGGCAAGATCAAGACGCCGACGCTCGGCATCCAGGCGGACGTCGGTGCGGCGCTGCGCGCCTTCGTGGCGCAGGCGACGCCGCGGCCGCGGCCGGCGTGGTCGGCGCGCGTCGCGGAGCTGCGCGCGGCGCATCGGCTGGCGATGCCGGGCGCCGACGACGCGTGCCGGCCGTACGGCTTGGTGCGCGCGGTCGCGGCGCTCGCGGGCGACGACGTGATCGTCACCAGCGACGTCGGACAGCACCAGATGTGGGTGGCGCAAGCGTTTCCGTTCACGCGGCCGCGGCAGTGGCTCACCTCGGGCGGCCTCGGGACGATGGGTTTCGGCCTGCCGGCGGCGATCGGCGCCGCCCTCGCCTGCCCCGATCGCCGCGTCGTCTGCTTCACCGGCGACGGCAGCCTGCTGATGAACGTCCAGGAGCTCGCGACCGCGGCCGAGGAGCAGGTGCGCGTCACCGTGATCCTCCTCGACAACGCGCACCTCGGACTCGTGCGGCAACAGCAAGAGCTCTTCTACGGCGGCCGTTTCCACGCCTCGCGCTTCCTCGCCGAGCCGGACTTCGCGGCGATCGCACGCGGCTTCGGCGTCGAAGCGTACGACCTGGCGACGGCGTCACACCCTGCGGCCGTCCTCGCACGCTCCCTGGAGGCGCGCGGTCCCTGCCTCGTCCGCGTCCCGATCGCCGCCGAGGCCAACGTCTATCCGATGGTGCGCCCCGGCGGCCCGAACCGCGAGATGATCGATCGCGACGCGCCCGTGTCGCGCGCGACCACCACCGACGACAGCGAGAATGGAGGAGACGATGTGCGACCCACGCCGTGACGACCGCTGCGCTCCCGAGACCCGGCGCCCGAGCGTCGTCCTCCGCCTCGTCGTACGGAACCATCCCGGCGTGATGTCGCACGTCTGCGGCCTCTTTCACCGCCGCCTCTTCAACGTCGACGGGATCGCCTGCCTGCCGACGGCCGACGCGTCACGCAGCGCCGTGCTGCTCTTGGTACGCGAGGACGAGCGGCTCGAGCAGGTCGTCCGCCAGCTCGCGAAGCTCGTCGACGTCCTCGAGATCCGGCGCGAGGCGGCGGGCGACGACGCGTTCGCCGGCGTCGCCGCCGCGCTCGGCTGTCCGGCGCCCGGATCGGGGTAGTAGGTCAGTTGCGGCGTGACGGAACGAAGCGCGACATTCAGGTAGAGGGCTATGGCGATCCGAAAGAATCGGCTGGGCACCATATGATTGGAAAGAATACCGGCGGTCGACAAAAACGCTTGACGCGCGCCAGCCCTTTCGCCTATTGTTCGCCTGTCGAGAAGCCTCGGCTTCATCAACTAGGACGCGACCGTTCCCATGAGCTCGTTGCTGCACAGCGCAGATAGTTGGCGGCGTCCGCGTATTCGCGCCGGGGTCGGTCACGGCGCTGCGATCCGAAGCCGTCGCCCACGGGAGCGCGGCGACGTCGATGTCGAGCTCGAGCGCGCGTGCCGCACCGAACGCGCGCAGTTCGCCCAGAAAATCGACATCGAGCTGCGCGTCGCGTGTCGCACCGAAGCGGCGTCACGACACGAGCTCGGAATCGTCGCACGCGAGCTGCTTCGCGGCCACGCGTATCGTCGCCTCGGGTTCGTCCGGCTGAGCGACTACGCGCGCGAGCGCCTCGGCGTGTCGGCGCGTACGCTGCACGCGGCCGCCTGGGTCGCCACGCGCCTCGACGCGCTGCCGATCGTCGCGGCGGCGTTCGATCGCGCCGAGCTCTCGTGGGCGCAGCTGCGTACCGTCTGTACCGCCGCGCGCCCCGAAGATCAGGAGCAGTGGCTGGCACGCGCGCGCGTGGCCACGGTCGAAGAACTCGAACGCGTCGCGAGGGCGTTGCATCCGAACGCTGCCAGCGCCGCCGATCCCGACTACGACGACGGCACGATCGACGGCGAGCCCGCGCTGCGCTTGCGCATCGCCTGCCCGGCGCGCGTACGGGCGCTCTGGCGGCGCGCTCTCGAGCTCGCGTCGCGTGTCGCGGGCGAACCGCTCGCGCCGTGGCGCGCGGCCGAGATCATCGCCGCGGAAGCGTTCTCTGGACGGCCGGCGGGCGTGCCGCTCGTCGACCGTGCCGTGCTGGCCTGCATGCGGCTCGCGCGCCGCGCGCGACGAGACGACTCGACGACCGACGCGCACGGCGCCGTGACGGATTCGGCCGCGAGCTCTCTCGCGATGGGCGGCTCATCGGCGCACTGCCCCGAGCCAGAACCCGTCGCGACGGCGCAGGTCGCCGCTGCCCGCGAGCCGGAACGCTCGGAGACCGCGCCACCGCGTGCAGCGTCCGATCCGTTCGCGCTCGACGCGCGGCTCGTGGCCATCATGCGGGCGATCCGAACGAGCGAGCCCCGGATCGGTCGCCTCCTTAGAATCGTCGTCGACAAGCACCTCTATCGCGCACACGGCTTCTCCTCGCTCGCCGACTACGTGCGCGAGCGCCTCGGCATCTCGATTCGTAAGGCCTGGGCGCTCCTCAAGGTCGAACGGAGCACGCGGCGGGACGATGATTTCGCGCGCGCATACGACGAGGGGGCGATCTCCTGGGTGGCCGCGTTGACGCTGCTGCCCGTCGTCGATCGCGCAAACGCCGCGGCGTGGATCGCGCGCGCGGACGCCGTCACGGTGCGCCGCCTCGCCGACGAGGTGAG
>JBGOSW010000241.1:0-6722 GCA_041476145.1 Binatia bacterium | reverse complement strand
TTCGCCGAGCTCGAGTGCCGCCGGCAGGTGATGGCCGAAGTCGACCGCCTGCGCGCCGAGGTGCCGGAGTTCCGCCACGCCCACGTCTGCGACGTCGCGAGCCAGCTCGGCATCACCGAGAGCCGCCGGCTTCAGGGTACCTACGTGCTGCGCCGCGAGGACGTCGACCACTCTTTCGACGACACCATCGCGGTCACCGGTCACTGGACGAAATACGGCGTGCGCTACGCGATTCCGTACCGCGCCCTGCGCTCGCCGCACGTCGACAATCTCTTGGTCGCTGGGCGCTGCATCTCGGTCGATCACCGCGTGCATCACGCGACGAAAGAGATTCCGCCCTGCATGGCGACGGGCGAGGCCGCGGGCACCGCCGCCGCGCTCGCCGTCGGCCACGGCGTCACGCCCGCCGCCGTCGACGTCGGCGAGCTCCGCGCGCGCCTGCGCCAGGCCGGCGCCATCGTCGATTTCCCCGTATGAGGTCCGCATGAAGACAGTGGATAGATACTCTCTTGGCCGTCAAGCAGTTTTTGCGGCCCCGGCATAGAATTTCTCCGCCACGAAGTCCGTGTCGTTCGCGAGCATCCCGTAAATGGCGTGGAGCAGTTTCCGCATGACGGCGACGTAGGCTTGCAACGGCTTCTTCCCACGGGCGACCAACTGATCGAAGAAGGCGGTCACCCGCGGTTCATGCTTGACCGCGACGAGCGCCGGCATGAAGAGGGCGCGGCGGATGTGAGCGTTGCCCGTTTTCGAGATGCGCGCGGGCTTGTTGACAGACGTGCCGGACTGGCAGGCGCGGGGATCGAGCCCGGCGTGCGCCACCCACTGTCGGACGGTCATGTCGTCGGGCAGCACGAGGAGCTCGGGGAGGAGCTGCACGGCGCTGTGCGCGGCAATGCCCGGCACCGACGTCAGCCGATCGCACGCGCGCTGGAGCTCGGGGTGCGCTGCGATCAGCGTGACGGCCTGCGCGGTGAGTAAGTCGATCCGGCGCTCGAGATGGCGGATGTTCACCGCGATGTCGTTGGCCACGATCGCCAGATGGTCCGCCATGGCGCTGAGCGCGTGCAGGCGGTTGCGTTCGCGGGTCCGCTCCACCACGAGCGCCGCGATGCGCCGTGCGATCGCCCGCAGCTCGAGCACCGGCGCTGCGGGCGGCGACCAGGCCACGAACGGCATGCGCGTCGCGTACTCTCGGAGCGCCACCGCCGCCGTCAAATCCGTCTTCGACCGCTGCATCAGGGCCCCAGCGAACTGCTTGATCGCCCGCGGATTGGCAACCATCACCTCGATGCCGCGCGCGTGATGCAGGGCCAGCGCCACGTCGAAGCTGTAGGTGCCCGTCGCTTCCAAAACGACCCGCGCCGTGTGGCCCCGCTTGGTCAGCCAGCTCACCAGCTTCCGATGCCCGGTCGCCTCGTTGGCGAAGCGCGCCGTTTCTTCGCGTGCACCGTCGCGCCGGACGGCAACGTCCAGGACGTCCTTGCTCACGTCGATCCCCGCCTCGGTCTGCTTGCCCATCGTCCCTCCCAGTCCTACGCTCGGCGTCCGGTCCCCCGACCCTGCACCTCCGTCTACCAACCTTGTGGATGCAGGCTCCTGGCCTCGGATACTCCACGGCATAGGCGAAGAGGGCGGGGGGCCGATCTATCAATCAAGCTCGCGGCTTCTAGGAAACTACGGCCTTCCCGGAACGCCCTCCTCGCCTATAGCGAGAAGCGCTGCCGGCTAGAATCCGAGATACAAGGAAACTCTAGCCGCCGAAGTTGATCTAGGACCCTTTTATCGGACGCTCCTCTGTTCGCCGCCCACTCGCTTGATACGGCAACGGGTCGAGCATCCGGCGATACTCCCGCGTGGCGACGCCGACCGCGAGTGCGTCCGGCGTGTGTGCATCGAGCGGGTTGCGGCATGGTGGCGAGCGCGGCGCACGCGCGCGCCTCCCCACCCGAGGATCCTGTGCGACTCTTCTTCGTCGACGGCTCATTTTGATACGGTTCTGACGACCGCCGTCCTAGCATCGGACGGCGGAAGGAGCCGCCGCTCTTCTTCTCAACCGATCAATTCAACAGCCGCCGAGACATCCCCCAGCATCGTCGTGCGCGCGCCATTGTGACACACATTCTCAGCACTACTAGACGCGCAATGCAGCAGATTTCGATTGACGAAAGTATGGCGCGTTCGGTAAGCCGGACTCCGCCGATCATGGCTGGCTGGGTTAAGCAGGTAACGTCGGCGCGGCACACGAAATGCCCGCTGAGGAACATGACGAATGGAAGCAGGATAGCGGGGCTCGCGCCCGCCGAAGGAGGGCGGATGAAACGCTATGCATGGACATGGATCGTTCTTGCCGTGTCGTTGATCGTGTTCAACGGGACGGCGATAGCCGACTACGCCGAAGAGTGTATGAGCGAGGGCTGCGATGGTGAGGAGGTTAGTGAGCTCTACAGTTCCTACCGTGAGGAGTGTCTCGGTGAAGGCTGCAGCGCAGAGGAAGTCATCGAGCTCGCTGGCAACACCGAGGCCGTAGGCCCCATGCTGGCAGAGTTCAAAAAACGCGGCTTCGAGGTCAATGAAAACGACTTCAGAAAGGCCATGTGCACTGGGCTGAAGGCCGATGTGAAGTGCGTAGCCATACTGCTGATGTGTCAGGATACTTACAACTGCCCCGACGGCCTGTTCACCACGGATTGGTACGTCTGCGGCGGCTGTTTGTTCTCCGGTTGCTGAACCCGGCGTGCACGCGCGCAACCTCGGCGACAGGGTTTGGCCGCTGCTCGCGCCGATACTGCTCGCCATCGTGGCAATGCTCCAGATGACGCTGAGCGCCACCGCCGACTTGTCTGCGTGGAAGGGCGGCGGGTTCGGGATGTTCTCGACGGTCGATTCACCGGAAGCGAGATTCCTGCGGATCACGCTGATCACGCACGACGGCGACGTACCCGCCCTTCCGCCCGGCGATCTCGGTCGCACGGTCGCGCAACTGCGGACGGCCCCGACCGACGGAATGCTGCGGGCCGTCGCTGAACGGATCGCTTCGGGGAACTGGGTGCCGTTGGAATTCGCCTCGGCGGCGCGGCGCTACTCCGAGCTTCTGCGCGCCCGCCCCGACGCTGCCGCCCTCACACGGGAGGTCGGGCCACCCGCTGAAGACGAGGGCGTCATCCGATTTCCGGCGCACAGACTCGTCCGTATGCTCGAACCATCAGAGACACGCGACCCCGCAGCGCTTGTCGCATTCGAGGGTATTCGCGTCGAGGTATGGCGGTACTCGCTCCGCCGTGACCACCCGGCGCTCGTTGCCGAACGGCTACGGTCGCTGACCCTCGCACGGCCGTCGTGACGACGGCCCATCTATCTGAACGTGCGCTCTCTGCGGGACGATTCTCGGCTGGCGTCGCGTCCATCCTCGCCGCCGCAGAACGACACGGCCGCTTCGAGTGCTGCTGCGTCTTAACGTTGCTGCTGCTGGCGTTCTATCCGCACGATCGCTGGTTCACCAGCCTTCCCTTGTCGGTGCTCACCGTCCTCGGTCTCACATTTTCAGCGCTCATCGAGCAAAGCGTCTTCTGGGTGCTCGCCGCTGTCCCGATCGTCTGGGGCGTCGCGTTCGACTGGCACTCCGCGGACAATCACAAGTACCTCCAGGCATATTGGTGCCTGGCCATTGCATGCGCGACGCGATGCACGAACAAGCAGAAGGCGCTCGCGTCGACCGCATGCTACCTCATCGGGGCGGTCTTTTTGATCGCGGCGCTCAGGAAGGTGTTCTCTGCGGACTACCTCGACGGCTCGTTCTTTTTGTATGAGCTTCTGTTCGACGGCCGTTTTCAGCGCGTCGCCGCGCTGTTCGGCGGAATGCCGCCGCATCTGGTCACGTTCAACGAGACTGCACGCAAAGCGCTGACGAGCTACGACAGTAACCTCACCAGCGTATCGCTCGAGCTCGCGGGCAATCTCCGCGGTCTCGCGTGGTTGATGACGTGGTGGGGGTTGGCTCTTGAGACGCTGATCGCGGCGGCGTTTTTGATCCCCGAGCGACACGCGCTGAGCCGCGCTCGCAATCCGCTGCTCTTGTTGTTCCTACTCTCCAGCTACTGGGCCGCCCCGGTGATTGGGTTCGGCTGGGTGCTCGCCATCATGGCAATCGCAACGACTCGCGACGACGAGCAATACAGTCGGATCGCCTATTTGGTGACGGTAATCGTCCTGCAGCTTTATCGAATTCCGTGGTCCCCCGCGCCGAGATGACCGTGTGCGCGCGTCGGCGACATCGGCCGTAGTGGGCGCGGGCTGTTTGCTGCAGAAGAGTCCCTGCCGGTTGATCACTCGAGCGATCGCGAACGCGGCAAGCCGTGGCGCACTGGTCCGCACCCGCCCGAGGGTTGAACGCCGGTGGCGAATGGTCAATTCGTCTTGAGGAAGGTCGTAGTCGACATAGTGCCCCTTCTCGGACGCTCCTCTGTCCGCCGCCCATTCGCTTGATAGCGGCATTCTCTTACTCCTCGAATGTGTGTCCTGCGCCGGCGCCGGCGCACCCACGCGACTCACGACTCATTGCCACACGATGTCCATCCCTACATATCTCAGCCATTGTAACAGGGGATAATTCTGCTGCGTCATGGCCGGCACGAAGCAGTTCGGGTTCCCACATGGGTAATTGACGGGGAAACCGTTTTGTGGATTTACGTACTTGACCTGCATGACCTTGATCGGGATCGGACAATTGTTGATCTGAACCAACCAACTGCCGAGGGCATTGGTTTGAATGGTAGACCATGAGCATTGTAGGGGATTGACCGCGCTGCGAGCGGCCATTGCCCACTGCTGAGTCGTGATCTGCTGATTCCATCCCGGGGCCGTCTGCCAATGTTGAGTGCCCGTCTCTTGTAAGCGTCGCGCGACGAATTGGTCGAACTGCCTCGCCTCTTGCTCCAGCGCATCGAATCCGGGGCTCGCATAGATTGCAGCGAACGCCTCGACCCCCAACCGGCGGTACTGAAGGACGTGCGTGAGCTCATGGGACCAAAGGACGGGGTCAGAGCCGTCTTGTTGACTCCTGAACACCACGACGTCCTCGAGCGTAATCGCCGCCATCCCAAAGTCGCGGATCGCGTACGAGTCGAGCGTGGTTCCGTTGCCAACTATGGCCCAGCATACCGACGGAAAGAGATCAGGCGGGAAGAACGCCGACAGCGTAGCCGTCACTTGCGGCGGCATTGGCACACAATGCCCCCTCGCCTCCTCCTTGGCCTGCCGGATCGCGAACGCAAGTCCGCCGCCGGCCAGCGGGTTCAGGAGGAAGACACCAACATCTTTAGGAAGATTTTGCACTACCTGCGGAATCCGATCTATCCGAGGAGTGCCGAAGGTTATCGTTCCCCCCGGAATGTTGATATCGATCCCTGTGATGTCGCTGAGTCCACTCGCACCGACATACGAAGGACACCAGGCAACAATGAGCAGAACCACGGACGCGAAAAGACGCAAGTGGCGCATATGCCCTCCTGACCCAAGAACAGTTCTACGTGACGGTGATGGGCTGCGGTATCGCCCGTGAGGTCGTTCCAAGTCTGCTGGTTGGCGCACAGTGCCATGACGTGCGTCAGGGAGTCCAGCAGAAATTGAAAGGCGCGTTCCCAATACCCGGGATGCCGGACACAGCGTCGACCATGGCGCCGAGATCCGCTCCAAAATGAGGTGGATAGTAAACTCTAGCCGCCGAAGTTGACGGAAGACCCTGCGAGTTCAACCGGTCAACGCAACACTCTCGTAGAATACTTCTGCTGGGGAAAGGAAGGCGGTCGCACGGTGGCGGCAATGAGCGCGACAATCGCACCGCGATCTGCGCGGCGCACCATCTGCACGGCGTCCACGGTGGCGCCATACGCGCTTGGGGCGAAGCGCCGGAGGCGGTGCACTGGGAGCTCGGCGTCCGGCGTGGCGTGCCACCGCTCCTCAGCTACATCGGCGATCGGCTCTTGAATTGCGCTCCCGACCAGGGCGCCGTCGGTCGCACCGTCCTCCGCCTCTTGGAAACGCCCTTCACATCCCGCTATGTCGAGTCGGGATCATGAGGACACCTCGCATCGAGAGCCGAATCCGCACCGACGGCCAGGAGTTCCGCGACAACGTCGACGCCATGCGGACGCGTATCGCCGAGCTGCGGGAGCGGCTCGCGGCCGCGCGCGCCGGCGGCGGTGACGTCGCCCGCACCCGCCACACCGAGCGCGGCAAGCTCGCCGCCCGCGACCGCGTCGACGCGCTCATCGATCCGGGCACCGCCTTCCTCGAGCTCTCGCCGCTCGCCGCGCACGCCATGTACGGCGGCGACGCGCCCGGCGCCGGCATCGTCACCGGTGTCGGCCAGGTCCACGGCCGTCCGGCGGTGATCGTCGCCAACGACGCCACCGTGAAGGGCGGCACCTACTTCCCAATCACCGTGAAGAAGCACCTTCGCGCCCAGGAGATCGCGCTCGAGAACCGCCTCGCCTGCGTCTACCTCGTCGATTCCGGCGGCGCCTTCCTGCCCCTCCAGGCCGAAGTCTTCCCCGACCGCGAGCACTTCGGCCGCATCTTCTTCAACCAGGCGCGCATGTCCGCGGCAGGCATCCCGCAGGTCGCGGTCGTCCTCGGCTCGTGCACCGCGGGCGGGGCGTACGTCCCGGCGATGAGCGACGAGACCGTGATCGTCGAGAACCAGGGGACGATCTTCCTCGGCG
>JBGOSW010000240.1:0-6747 GCA_041476145.1 Binatia bacterium | reverse complement strand
CGGGGAAGGTGCTGGTGAGAGACCGCATCGCCGACTCGATGTTCCAGCAGGTGCTGCTCCGTCCCGCGGAGTACAGCGTCCTCGCGACCCCGAACCTGAACGGCGACTACCTCTCCGACGCGTGCGCCGCACAAGTCGGCGGCCTCGGTCTCGCGCCCGGCGCCAACATCGGCGACCACTCCGCGATCTTCGAGGCGACGCACGGCACGGCGCCGAAGTACGCCGGCCAGGACAAGATCAATCCCGGGTCCGTGATCCTCTCGGGCGCGATGATGTTCGAGCACCTCGGGTGGCCGGAGGCGGCGACGCTGATCATCCAGGGTCTCGAGCGCACGATCGCAGCGAAGACCGTCACCTACGATCTCGAGCGCCAGATGCCGGGCGCCCGCTTGCTCCGTTGCTCCGAGTTCGGTCGCGCGATCGCGGCCAACATGTAGAGAGGGCTCATGGGACGGAAGAAGATCGCGCTCATCGGCGCGGGCAACATCGGCGGCACGCTGGCGCACCTGTGCGCCTTGAAGCATCTCGGTGACGTCGTCCTCTTCGACGTCGTCGAGGGATTGCCGCAGGGCAAGGCGCTCGACTTGATGGAGTCGGGCCCGATCGAGGGGTACGACGCGCAAATCACCGGCACCAACCGCTACGACGACATCGCCGGCGCCGACGTCTGCATCGTCACGGCGGGGCTCGCGCGCAAGCCGGGCATGAGCCGCGACGATCTGCTCGCGACCAACGCCAAGATCGTCACCGCCGTCGGCGAGGCCATCAAGCGGCACGCGCCGCAGAGCCTCGTGATCGTCGTCTCCAACCCGCTCGATGCCATGGTGACGCTCATGAAGCGTGTCACCGGCTTCCCGAAGCAGCGCGTCGTCGGCATGGCGGGTGTCCTCGACTCGTCGCGCTACCGGACGTTCGTCGCCATGGAGCTCGGCGTCTCGGTGCAGAGCGTCTCCGCGCTCGTCCTCGGCGGCCACGGCGACGACATGGTGCCGGTGCGGAGCTACTGCAGCGTCGGCGGCGTGCCGATCGAGCGGTTGATCAAGCCCGAGCGGTTGAACGCGATCGAGGATCGCGTGCGCAAGGCGGGCGGCGAGATCGTGAACCTCTTGAAGACGGGTTCGGCGTTTTACTCGCCCGCGGGTGCCGCGGTGCAGATGGCCGAGGCCCATCTCCGCGACCAGCGCCGCATCCTGCCGTGCGCCGCCTATCTCGAGGGCGAGTACGGCGTGCGCAACGTGTATGTCGGGGTCCCCGTCCAGATCGGGGCGGGTGGTGTCGAGAAGATCATCGAGATCGGCCTCAGCGACGACGAGCGGCAACAATTCCGTGTCTCGGTCTCCCACGTCGAGGAACTCGTGCAGGCGATGGATCGCGTGCTCGCAGGCGGACCGCCGAGCTGATGACCGCGTCGGGTCTCGCGGACAGTCCGCCTAATCGGCGGCGCGAAGTTTATTGATTGGTCGGATGCCGATGCGACACGTAGGCTAAGCGGATGGCGATCGAGGTGACGGCGACGGGTGGGGCGGTGTCGATCGACCGCGATCGGCTGCACTTCGTCCTCCGCCGCGTGCACTCGATCACCGGCGTCGTGCCGATCGGCGCCTACATGCTGGTGCACATCTTCTTCGAGAACGCCTTCATCCTCGGCGGTGGCGCGAAGTTCGACCAGGTCCCACACGCCATCGCGCACATCCCGATTCCGATTTTGCTCGCCATCGAGATCACCGTGCTGTGGGCGCCGATCCTCTACCACGCGCTCTACGGCTTCGTCGTGATGGCGGGCGCCGACCTCGGCACCGCGACGCACTTCGCCTACCGCAACAGTCTCCTCTACGCGTTGCAGCGCGTGAGCGGCGTCGTCGCCTTCGTGTTCATCGCCTGGCACGTGTACTCGCTGCGCCTGTCCTTCTATTTTCGCGGAATCGAGATCGACTACGCGTTGATGAACGGCATCCTCTCCAACCCGGGTTGGTTCGCGTTTTACGTGTTCGGCGTCGTGGCGGCGCTCTTCCACTTCTGCAACGGCCTCTTCACGTTCTGCATCACCTGGGGCCTGACGGTGAGCGAGCGCTCGCAGGCGCTGGTGCAGCGTGCGGCGCTCGGCCTCTTCGGTGTGCTCGCGGTCGGGGCGGTGGCGATCCTGGCGGCGTTTCGGTGAGCGCGCCGCGGCGGCACGGGGAGGCTCATGGCTGAGCAGCGGCATCTCGTCGTCGGGGGCGGCCTCGCCGGCCTCATGACCACGATCAAGATCTGCGAGGCGGGGGGCACGGTCGACCTCTTCTCCGTCGTGCCGGTGAAGCGCTCGCACTCGGTGTGCGCGCAGGGCGGCATCAACGCCGCGGTCAACTGGAAAGGGGAGGGCGACTCGCCCGCCGTCCACTTCGACGACACCATCTACGGCGGCGACTTCCTCGCCAACCAGCCGCCGGTGAAAGCGATGTGCGATGCCGGCCCGGCGATCATCTTCCTCCTCGATCGCATGGGCGTGCCGTTCAACCGCACCCCCGAGGGTCTCCTCGACTTCCGCCGCTTCGGCGGCACCAAGCACCACCGCACCGCGTTCGCGGGCGCGACCACCGGCCAGCAGATGCTCTACGCGCTCGACGAGCAGGTGCGGCGCTACGAGGCGCAGGGCCTGGTGCGGAAGTTCGAGACCTGGGAGTTTCTCGGCGCCATCCTCGACGACGGCGGCGTCTGCCGCGGCCTGACCGCGCTCGACCTCCGCACCATGAAGGTCGAGGCCTTCGTCGGCGACACCGTCGCGCTCGCGACCGGCGGCCCCGGCATCGTCTTCGGCCGCAGCACCAACTCCGTCGTCAACACGGGGACCGCGGCGAGCGCCGCCTACCAGCAGGGCGCCTTCTACGCCAACGGCGAGTTCATTCAGGTGCATCCGACCGCCATTCCGGGCGAGGACAAGCTCCGGCTCATTTCCGAGTCGGTACGCGGCGAGGGCGGCCGCATGTGGACGGTGCGCGACGGCAAGCCGTGGTACTTCCTCGAGGAGATGTACCCCGCCTACGGCAACCTGGTGCCGCGCGACATCGCCAGCCGCGCCGTCTTCAAGGTCGTGTTCGAGATGGGTCTCGGCGTCGACGGCGAGAACGCCGTCTACCTCGACGTCACCCACAAGGATCCCGAGGAGCTGACGCGCAAGCTCGGCGGCGTTCTCGAGATCTACGAGAAGTTCAAGGGTGCCGACCCGCGCCAGGTGCCGATGAAGGTCTTCCCGGCGATGCACTACTCGATGGGCGGCCTCTGGGTCGACTACGATCACATGACGAACATCCCCGGGCTCTTCGCCGTCGGCGAAGTCGACTACCAGTACCACGGCGCCAACCGCCTCGGGGCCAACTCGCTGCTGTCGTGCCTCTTCGGCGGCATGGTCGCGGGACCGAAGATGCTCGCCTATGTCAAGGGCGTGAAGCGCGCCGCCGGCGACACCACGAACGCCGTCGTCGAGCGCGAGCGGCGCCGTCAAGAGGACGTCTACGAGCGCATCTACCGCATGGCGGGCACGGAGAACGCCTACGCTTTGTGGCGCGAGCTCGGCGAGTGGATGACGCAGCACGTGACCGTCGAGCGCTACAACAAGGATTTGAAGCGCACCGACGACAAGATCATCGAGCTCAAAGACCGTTGGGGACGCATCGGCCTGAACGACCGCGGCCGCTGGCTGAACCAAGAGGTCAGCTTCGTGAAGCAGCTCTGGAACATGCTCGAGCTGGCGCGCGTCATCACGCTCGGCGCGCTCGCTCGCGACGAGAGCCGCGGCGCGCACTTCAAGCCGGACTTCCCCGAACGCGACGACGCGCGCTTTCTGAAGACCACCAAGGCGCGGTGGACGTCCGACGGCCCGACGCTCTCCTACGAAGACGTCGACGTCTCGATGATCAAGCTGCGCGCGCGCAAGTACGACGTCGACAAGAGTGTGTGCGCCTGATGGATGCGATTCTCCTGCGCGTGAAGCGCCAAGCGCGTCCGGACGCCGAGCCGTACTGGGAGGAATTCAAGATCCCGTACCGCCCGGGGCACAACGTGCACTCGCTCCTGATGGAGGTGCAGCTCCGGCCGGTGCGCAATGACGGCACCCCGACGACCCCCGTCGTCTGGGACGCCAACTGCCTGGAAGAGGTCTGCGGCTCGTGCACGATGTTCGTGAACGGTCAGGTGCGACAGGCGTGCTCGGCGCTGGTCGACAGTCTGGCGCGGCCGATCGTCCTCGAGCCGATGAAGAAGTTCCCGGTGGTGCGCGACCTCGCAGTCGACCGGAGCCGGATGTTCGAGAGCTTGAAGCGCGTGCAAGCGTGGGTGCCGATCGACGGCACCTACGACCTCGGCCCCGGCCCGCGCATGACCGAAGCGACGCAGCAATTCGCGTACGCGCTCTCGCGCTGCATGACCTGCGGCTGTTGCCTCGAAGCGTGTCCGCAGTACAACGATCACTCCGCGTTCATCGGCCCGGCCGCCATCGGCCAAGCGGTCTTGAAGAACCTGCACCCGAGCGGCCCGCTCACCAAAGAGGAGCGCACCGCCGAGATCATGGGCGTCGGCGGCATCGTCGACTGCGGCAACGCGCAGAACTGCGTCGTCGTCTGTCCGAAGGAGGTGCCGCTGACGCGCGCGATCGGCGACATGGGACGGCAGGCGACGGTGAAGTTCTTCCGCGACTTCTTCCGACGGTGAGGGTGAGGCGGGCGTGAACATCCACGAGTTCCAGGCGAAGGAAATCCTCCGCAAGTACGGCGTGCCGGTTCTCGAGGGCGGCGTCGCGCGCACGCCGGAGGAGGCCGCCGAGGTGGCGCACCGGCTCGGCGGCACCGTCGTCGTCAAGGCGCAGATCCACGCCGGCGGCCGCGGCAAGGGCGGCGGCGTCAAGGTCGTGCGCGCGCCCGACGAGGCGGCGACGTTCGCGCGCGCGCTCCTCGGTAGGCCGCTGGTGACGCATCAGACGGGACCAGAAGGGCGCGTCGTGCGTCAGGTGCTCGTCGAGCAGGGATGTGACATCGCGCGCGAGCTCTACCTCGGGGTCGTCGTCGACCGTGGCAGCGGCCGCGTCGCGGTGATCGCGTCGCAGGAAGGCGGCGTCGAGATCGAGGAGGTGGCGGCGCGGAGTCCCGACGCGATCCATCGCGAGCTCCTCGATCCGCTCCTCGGATTGGCGCCGTTCCAGGGTCGCCGGCTCGCCTTCCGACTCGGCTTGCCGAAGGAGCTGACGAACAAGGCGGTGGCGTTCTTCACCGGCTTGGTGCGTGCCTTCCACGAGTGCGACGCGTCGCTCGCGGAGATCAATCCGCTGGTGGTGACGAAGGGCGGGGAGCTGGTCGCGCTCGACGCCAAGATGAGCATCGACGACAACGCGCTCTTCCGCCAACCGGCGGTGCGCGCCTACCGCGACGAGCACGAGGAAGATCCACGCGAGCGCGCGGCCGCGAAGTTCGACCTCAGCTACATCGCGCTCAGCGGCAACATCGGCTGCATGGTGAACGGCGCCGGCCTGGCGATGGCGACGATGGACATCGTGAAGCACGCCGGCGGTGAGCCCGCCAACTTCCTCGACGTCGGCGGCGGCGCCAACGTCGAGAAGGTCCGCGAGGCGTTTCGCATCCTGCTCTCGGACGCGAGCGTACGCGCGATCTTCATCAACATCTTCGGCGGTATCCTGCGCTGCGACGTGTTCGCCGAGGGCGTCGTCGCGGCGGCGCGCGAGGTCGGCCTCGAGGTGCCGCTGGTAGTACGCATGGAGGGCACGAACGTCGAGCGTGGCAAACAAATCCTCGCCGAGTCGGGCCTGGCGATCCAGACCGCCGCCGACATGGCCGAGGGCGCGCGGCTCGCCGTCGCCGCGGCGCAACGCGGCGCGCGGGATGGTCGATGATGCCATCGCGAGCGCAGCGAGCGGGGGCGAAGGGGCAGGGAGGCGCGCGAATTGACTTCGCGCGCCGACGCCCATCGGAGCACGGCCGCGCAGCGGCCGCGCGCACGGGGGCGAGATCCAAATGAGCATCCTCGTCGATCGCACGACGCGGGTCATCGTCCAGGGCATCACCGGTGCGACCGGGCAGTTTCACGCCAAGGCGTGTCGCGAGTACGGGACGCAGATCGTCGGCGGCGTCACGCCGGGGAAGGGCGGCACCGACCTCGAGGGCATTCCGATCTTCGACACCGTCGAGCAGGCGGTGCGCGCGACCGGCGCCGACGCGACGTGTATCTTCGTGCCGCCGCCGTTCGCGGCCGACGCCATCATGGAGGCCGCCGACGCCGGCCTGCCGCTCGCGATCTGCATCACCGAGGGCGTGCCGACGCTCGACATGGTGCGCTGCGCGCGCTTCCTCGCGGGCAAGACGACGCGCCTCATCGGCCCGAACTGCCCCGGCCTCATCACGCCGGGCGAGTGCAAGATCGGCATCATGCCCGGCTACATCCACAAGCCGGGGACGATCGGTGTCGTCTCGCGCAGCGGCACGCTGACCTACGAGGCGGTGCACCAGCTCACCACGCTCGGCATCGGCCAGTCGACTTGCGTCGGCATCGGCGGCGATCCCATCATCGGCACCGGTTTCATCGACGTCCTGCGCCTCTATCAAGACGATCCCGGCACCACGGGCGTGATCCTGATCGGCGAGATCGGCGGCACCGACGAGCAGGAGGCCGCGCGCTTCGTGAAGGAGAAGATGACCAAGCCCGTCGTCGGCTTCATCGCCGGGCAGACGGCGCCGCCGGGCCGGCGGATGGGACACGCTGGCG
>JBGOSW010000239.1:0-6943 GCA_041476145.1 Binatia bacterium | reverse complement strand
TGCCAGCACGGTGACGGCGCCGAGGAGGATGCTCCCGAGGCGGACGAGCGGGTAGCCGCGCACGCGCTCGGCTTCGAGGGGCATGCGGTAGAGCCACGGCCGATCGAATCGCGGCACGAGGAGCGCGAAGGCGGCGTGCGCGAGGTACTGGCTCGGAAGGTACGCGCTGTAGATCGAAAGGCTCTCCGGCCAGGTGGCGGTGCGCCCGAGCGCGAGCTCGCGCGCCGCCCAGAAGTGTCCCGCCTCGTCGGGCGCGCAGTTGAAGGAGGGGCCGTACCCGAGGGGAATCGCCCACGCGGCCGCGAGGCGCAGGATCACCGCGAGCGTGAGGAGGAGGATGAGGTCACGTCGCCGCAAACTCGACGAGGATGATTGCGCGATCATGCGAGCGTGCGACGTATGCCGCGGAAGTGTAGAGCAGCCCCCGATCGGGGGCAACGTGGGCGGCTCTGGCGGCCGGCAGGACGGCCGCGCTACATTCGCGGGCGTGTCGCCGCAGTCGAATTTCTTCGCGCTCGCCGAGTCGCTGGAGGTCGCGATCTTCGTCGCGCAAGGCACTGCCTTGCGGTACGCGAACCCCGCGGCCGCGCGCATGACCGGATACACGAACGTGGAGCTCCTGCAGATGGAGTTCTGGGAGTTCATCCACCCCGAGCACCAGACGATCGCGCGCGAGCGTGGGCTTGCGCGTCAGGCCGGGGTGGAGGTGCCCCGCCACGTCGAGTACATGCTCTGCACCAAGACGGGGGCGACGGTGTGGGTCGATTTCAGCGGTGCCCGCATCGAGTACGACGGCGCGCCGGCGTTGCTCGGGACCGCGGTCGACATCACGGCGTACAAGCAGGTCGAGGCGGCGCTGCGCCGCAGCGAGGCGCGCCTGCGGCGGCTCGTCGACTCCAACGTGCTCGGCGTGCTCATCGGCGACCTGAGCGGAAGAATCCTGGAAGCGAACGACGGCTTCCTTTCGATGCTCGGCTATACGGCCGCGGACCTGCCGTTGCGCTGGGACGAGCTGACGCCGCCCGAATGGCGACTGCTCAACGAGCGAGCGGTGCGTGCGCTGCGCGAAACCGGCATCGCGGCGCCCTGGGAGAAAGAGTACGTCCACCGCGACGGCCACCGGGTGCCCGTGCTCATCGGCATCGCGCTGCTCGAGCCCGGCGGTGAGACCACCATCTGCTTCGTCATCGACCTCACCGATCGCAAGCGCGCCGAACGGGCGCTGGCGGCCTCGCTCGCCGAGCTGCGCGCGAGCGAGGAGAAGCTCCGCCGCTTCGCCGCGCGCGAGGTCGCGGTGCGCGAGGCGGAGCGCAAGCGCCTGGGGTTCGACCTGCACGACAACGTCTGTCAGGAGCTGATCGGCGTCGGCATGCTGGTCGCGTCGGTGCGCCAGCGGCTCGGCCCGGAGCGCGGCGACCTCGCGATCGAGCTCGCGCGCGCCAGCCACTTTCTCGCCGAGCTGGTCGAGCACCTCCGTTTGCTGGCGCGCGAGCTCCGCCCGCTCCAACTGCGCGATCTCGGCCTCGAGGAGAGCCTGCACGCGCTCGCGATTCGGATGTCGTCGCCGACGACGTCGGTCGTCGCCCGCGTGACGAGTCCGGTCCCCCGAGTCGCCGACGAGGTGGAGATGTCGATGTATCGGGTGGCACAAGAGGCGCTCGCGAACGCGCTCCGCCATGCCGAACCGAGCTCGATCGCGCTCACGCTCGTCGTCCACGACGGGAGGATCCGCCTCGAGGTGCACGACGACGGCTGCGGCTTCGACCCCACCCGGCGTCCCTCCGAGGCCCTCGGGCTGACGAGCATGGAGGAGCGCGCGCTCGCTCTCGGCGGGCGTCTCTCCGTCGAGTCCGCGCCCGGCGCCGGGACGACGATCGCTTTCGAGTGCCCGATCGTCCGCGACGACGACGGTGCGCCGCGCTGACACGTCCGTCGATCTCGCGTATGTGACGCTCTGGCGCGCGGCGACGACACGCAATGGGGGCGGGGATGGAGGACGCACGACGGGAACGGAGCGGCACCGGGGCGCCGTCGCGGGCGGCGGGCCTGGTCGCGGCGGGTATTCTGCTGAGCCGGGTCGCGGGATTCGTTCGGCAGTACGTCTTCGCGCATTTTTTCGGTAACGGCGCCGCCGCCGACGCCTTCAACGCGGCGCTGAAGATCCCGAACCTCCTGCAGAATCTCTTTGGCGAGGGCGTCCTCTCGGCGTCATTCATCCCAGTGTACGCCGCGCTCCTCGGGCGCGCCGACGAGGAGGAGGCGACCCGTGTCGCCGACGTCGTCGGGACCTTGCTCGCGATCGTGACCGCGGTCCTCGTCGTCCTCGGGATTCTCGCGACGCCGCTGTTGATCGACGGCATCGCGCCCGGCTTCAGCGGCGAGAAGCGCGAGGCGACCATCCGACTCGTCCGTATCCTCTTTCCAGGCGTCGGCCTCTTGGTGCTGTCGTCGTGGTGTCTCGGGATTCTGAACAGCCATCGGCGGTTTTTTCTCTCGTACGCGGCGCCCGTCGTATGGAGCGCGACGATGGTCGTCGCGATGCTGGTGTTCGGTGACGGCGCCGCGTCCTATCGACTCGCGGAGATCGTGGCGCTGGCGGCGACGCTCGGCGCGTTTCTCCAGCTCGCCGTGCAGCTGCCGACGGTGCTGATCCTGCTCGGGCGGCTGCGCGCGTCGCTCGATGTCGCGTCGACGCACGTGCGCCAGGTGTTTCGTAGCTTCGGGCCGGTGGTGGTGGCGCGCGGTGTCGTGCAAATCAGCGCCTACGTCGATCAAGTGCTGGCGAGCTTGCTGCCGACGGGGGCGGTCGCCGGCCTCGCCTACGCGCAGTTGATCTACACCCTACCGGTGAGTCTCTTCGGGATGTCGGTCTCGGCCTCGGAGCTTCCGGAAATGGCGCGCGCGGCGGGTACCGCCGACGAGGTGGCGCGGCAGCTGCGCGGGCGCTTGTCCGCGGGGCTGCGCCGCATCGCCTTCCTCGTCGTCCCCTCCGCGACGGCCCTCCTCGCCCTCGGTGACGTGATCGCGGCGCTTCTCTACCAGAGCGGACGGTTCACCCATGCCGACGCGCTCTACGTCTGGGGCATCCTCGCCGGCTCGTCGGTGGGACTCCTCGCCTCGACGATGGGACGCCTGTACGCGTCGACGTTCTACGCGCTGCGCGACACCCGCACGCCGCTCGCATGTGCCGCCGCGCGTGTCGCCCTCACCACCGCGCTCGGCTGGCTGTGCGCCATCGTGCTGCCGCCGCGGCTCGGCATCGAGGCGCGCTGGGGCGTCGTCGGCCTCACGGCATCGGCGGGCGTCGCCGGCTGGATCGAGCTCGCCCTCCTGCGGGCGCGACTGCGGCAGCGCATCGGGTCGACGCCGCTCGCCGCCGCGTTCGTCGCGCGCCTGTGGACGGCGGCGGGCGCCGGCGCGCTCGTCGCCTGGGGCGTGAAGCTCGTCCTCGGACCGGCGCACCCGCTCCTCGTCGGCCCGCTCGTCCTCCTTCCGTACGGGGCGACCTACGTCGGGGCGGCGATCATGCTCGGCGTCCCCGAGGCGCGGAGCACGCTCGCGGCCGCGCTCCATCCCTTGCGGCGCGCCCTCAGTCTTTCATGATGACGCGGAAGTTGAGGAGCAATCGCGTGAGATCGTCCTGCAGCACGTCGTCGGGCCGGCAGCGGCGCAGCAGGTGGTGTTGCAGGCTGCGCACCTCGGCGGCGCCGATCTGCGGCTGGTCCTTGAGGACGGGCTGGTTGCAATGGACGCACGTCGCGCTGAACGTCACCGCCGTCGAGACTAGCGATTGGCCGCCGCGAAGGCGAGCACGTCGGACCGCCCCGGGTCGGCCGGGCGGGTGGCCGCGGTGCCGCGCTGCCGCTTGTGTTCACGGGTCCCCTTTGGGAGCATCGCCCCCCGGTCGAGGCCTCTATCCCCGCCGAGGAGGAGCACGCGATGGCCGACGAGTTCGATCTCCTGATCCGCGGCGGCACCGTCGTCGACGGCACCGGCGCGGCGGCGCGCCGCGCCGACGTGGGCGTGCGCGGCGGCCGCATCGCGGCGGTGGGGTCGCTACGCGGCGGCGCGCCGCGCACCCTCGACGCCGACGGGCTCGCGGTCGCGCCGGGGTTCGTCGACATCCACACGCACTACGACGCGCAGGTGTTCTGGGACCGCATGCTGACGATCTCGCCGTGGCACGGCGTCACCTCGGTCGTCGTCGGGAACTGCGGGTTCGGCGTCGCGCCGACGCGGCCGGCGCATCGCGACGTGATTCTCCGCACGCTCGAGAACGTCGAGGGCATGGCGCTCGATGCGCTGCGCGCCGGCCTCGGCGAGGAGTGGCCGTTCGAGACTTTTCCGGAGTTCCTCGACGTCATCGAGCGACGCGGCACGGCGATCAACCTCGGCGCGCTCGTCGGCCACACGCCGGTACGCCTCTACGTGATGGGCGAGGCGGCGACGGAGCGCGAAGCGACCGACGAAGAGGTGGCGGCGATGGCGCGCATCGTCGCCGACGCGCTCGCGGCGGGCGCCCTCGGCTTCGCCACCTCGAAGTCGCCGACGCACGTCGGCTGGGCGGGGCGACCGGTACCGAGCCGCGCCGCGGCGGTCAGCGAGATCGCGACGCTCGCCGGCTGCCTCGCCGATGCCGGTCACGGCCTCATGCAGGCGACGATCGGGCGCGGCTTCTTCCTCGACGAGCTGGCGACGATCCAGCGCCGGACGCGCCGTCCGGTCACGTGGACGGCGCTCCTCGCCGGCCTCTTCGGACCCGACGGCCACCGGTCGGTTCTCGAGCAGAGCGCGGCGCTGCAGCGCGACGGCGTCGCCGTCGTCCCGCAGGTGTCGTGCCGGCCGCTCAACTTCGAGTTCCAGTGGAAGGCGCCGTTCCCGTTCGAAAGCATGGCACTCTTCCAATCGGTCTCCGCGGCGGACCATGAGGGGAAGAAGCGCATCTACGCCGATCCGGAGTTCCGGCGTGCGTTCCGCGAGCGCGGTACGCGCGGTGGCATCGCCGGGCGCTGGGAAGACACGGTGATCGCCGACTGCGCCGTCGAGCCGGCGCTCGCCGAGCGCAACGTCGCCGCGGTGGCGGCGGAGCGCGGCGTGCACCCGGTCGACCTCGTCCTCGACCTCGCGCTCGCGACCGATCTCGCGGCGCGCTTCCGCATGGCGTTGATGAACACCGACGAGGCGGCGGTTGCCGAGCTGCTCACGCACCCGACGACCGTCCTCGGGCTCTCCGACGCCGGCGCGCACGCGAGCCAGCTCTGTGACGCGCCCTTCGCGACGCATCTCCTCGCGCACTGGGTGCGGGCGAAGGGTGTCCTGACGCTCGAGCACGCCGTTCATCTGCTGACGGCGCGCGCCGCCGCGCTCTTCGGTCTCCACGACCGCGGCCGCCTCGCCCCCGGCCTCGCCGCCGACGTCACCGTCTTCGATCCCGCGACCGTCGGCTGCTCGCCGCTGCGTCGCGTCCGCGATCTGCCCGCCGGCGCCGACCGTCTGATCGCCGACGCGACCGGCATCCGCGCCGTCGTCGTGAACGGCGTCGTGCTGCGCGAGGACGGCCGCGACGTGCTCGACCCCGAAGGGCCGCTGCCCGGCCACGTGCTGCGAGGAGGACGCTCATGAGGCTGCCGATCATCTCCGCCGACTCCCACATCACGGAGCCCCCGAATACCTACATCGACCACATCGACCGCGCCTGGCGCGACAAGGCCCCGCGCATGGAGCGCCACCCGACGATGGGCGACGTTTTCGTCGTCGACGGCATGAAGAACCCGGTGCCGATGGGGCTCGTCGCCGCCGCCGGCAAGCCAGCCGAGGAGATTCGCTTGACCGGCGCCCGCTTCGAGGAGCTGCACCGCGGCGGCTGGGATCCCGAGGCGCGTCTCGCCGATCAGGAGCGCGACGGCGTTGCCGCCGAGATCATCTATCCGACGGTCGGCATGGTGCTCTGCAACCATCGCGACTTCGACTACAAGCGTGCCTGCTTCGAAGCCTACAACCGCTGGATCGCCGCCTACTGCGCCGCGCACCCCGACCGCCTCCTCGGCGTCGGCCAGACGGCGATGCGCACGCCGGAAGAGGGCATCGAAGACCTCGAGGCGATCAAGCGTCACGGTCTCCGCGGCGTGATGATGCCGGGCAATCCCGCCGTCGAGGACTACGATTCGCCGCGCTACGACGACTTCTACCGCGCCGCGATCGAGATCGGCCTGCCGCTCTCGTTTCACATCCTCACCAGCCGCGAGGACGGCGTGCGGCCGCGCGGCCCCAAGATGAACGGCTTCCTGTCGATCATCCGCGGCTGCCAGGACATCATCGGTACGTTGATCCTCGGCGGCGTGTTCGCGCGCCATCCCGATCTCCGCGTGGTGTGCGTCGAGGCGGACGCCGGGTGGGTACCGCACTACATGTACCGCATGGATCACGCCTACGATCGGCACCGCAACTGGTTGCCCGCCGGCCAGGAGCTGCCGAAGCCGCCCTCCGCGTACTTCCGCGAGAACGTCTACACCACGTTTCAGGACGATTGGGTGGCGTTCAAGACCGCCGACCTCATGAACTGGAGGCGGCTCATGTGGGCGAACGACTTCCCGCACAGCGACTCGACGTGGCCGTGGTCGCAGGAGCTCCTCGCCCGCCATCAGGCGGACCTGCGCGACGAGCAAAGGGAGGGCATCCTCTGCCGCAACGTCGCCGAGCTCTACCACATCGACCTGGCGACGTTACCGGTTCGACACGTGGCTTAACTAGTCACGCCGTCGCTGCCCTCTAAGCACCGCACTGATGCGCGGGTGTCCGGAAACGTCCCATTTCCGGCCAACGTGTCGGGTTCCTCCCCGATTTCCCCGTGGACGCACGGCTCCCGGCGTGCGAAGTTTCTCCGCTAATTATTGATCGGCCCGGTCGCGCCGCACCCGCCGGTTTGTCTGCGTGTGGCGAACGG
>JBGOSW010000238.1:0-7013 GCA_041476145.1 Binatia bacterium | reverse complement strand
GTGCACGCCGCCGGCGGTGTACATGCGGCGGAACGTCATCTCCACCTCGTCGCCGATCGCCACCGTCTCGGGCTCGCAGTCGGTCATCTCGCAGAGGAAGCGACCGCCGCCGTCGTAGTCGACGACGACGTTCACCGTCGGTGGATTGAGCGAGTAGGCGAGGCGGTCGAGCGTGAACGTCGCGACCGTGGCGCGACGATCGGCGAACGGGTAGGGCGTCATGCGATCACGCGTCCGGCAGCGGACGCACACGCGCTGCGGCGGCAGCTGCGGTGTGCCGCAGGCATCACAGCGCGTGCCGACGAAGCCGAACTTCCAGGTCTCGGAGCGGAACATCGGCGGTCCCGCGGGCCGTTCGGGATCCGGTCGGCGCGGCGGCTCCGTCGGCAGGATCTCGCGCCATTTGAGATAGCTCGCGTAGGCGACGTCGCCCTTCGACTCGATCAAGCGACCCACGGAGCGTGATTGGCAATAGTCGGCGGCGGCATCGGTGACGCGCAGAAGGACGGCGTCCGCCCCGTCGCTCGCGGTCGCGACGAGAATGCGGTCGCCCGGCTTCGCGGCGGCGAGGACGTTGGCGAGAAGCAGGCCGGCGTGTGCCGCACCGGCCTGGCCGACCGTCAGCGCCAGCGAGTCGCCGAGCTGTGCCAGCTCGAGCTTCATGCCGCGCACGATCTCGTCCGCGGCGCGCGGGTTCGGCGCGTCGAGGACGACCGTGGTGAGCGCGTTCGGCGCGATCTTCGCGTCGGTGAGCACGCGCTGAATCGCCTTCCCGAGCAGTGGCGCGTAGACCTGCGTCAGCGCGAAGCGCTCCTCCCAGCCGTGGGCGAAGCGTTCGCCGGGTGTGCGCCAGGTGTCGAGGAACTCGCGCGTGACCGACGCCGTCGCCTCGATCTCGGCGACGACGCCCTCGGAGCCGATGACGAAGGCGGCGGCACCATCGCCGCCGGTCTGCTCGCTCTTCCCTTCCGGCGCCGCGAGGCGGCAGTCGGCCATGGCGACGAGCGCCGGTGACCCGCCGCGGGCGGCATCGGCGCCTTGGAGCAACGCCGAGAGACCGGCGCGTACCGAGCCGGTGAGATCGGCGGCGCGGATCTCGAGCGGGAGCCGCGCCGCGGCGCCGACGATCGCGGCGTTCAGCTTCTCTGCGTAGGGCGGCGTGGTGGTGGCGAAGAGGAGCGTGCCGACGGTCGCGCCCGGCGCGGCGCGCAGCGCGTCGCGCGCCGCCTCGACCGCCATCGAGACGCTGTCCTCGTCGAAGCTCGCGACCGCGCGCTCGCCCTTGCCCGCGGGAGTCCCGAGCGCCTGCGCGATCGCGGCGCGCTTCAGGCGACGGTAGGGCACATACGATCCGTAGGAGACGATCCCGACCATGACCGACATCAATGGCGTAGCCGACGAAGAGCGTCAAATGATCGTCGATCTCGTCGACGACCTCGGGTCAAACGCGCGTCGCGCGCCACCCGACGCGGCCAATCGCGTGGCGCGTCATCACCTCGACGCCCGGTCGCACCGTCGTGAACCGCGCGGCTACGTCGGACATTCCGCGACGCGACGAAATCTCCACGATCGACGTTGGCATGGTCGGTGCTGCGTGGTTCCAGGTCCGGAGCTCACGTGCTCTCGGCAGAGGAGCCATCGAGATGTGCACTGCGTTCACCGCGGCGCTTCTGCTGACCGTTTGGCTCCTCGCGGCGGACTGTGTTGCCGGTGAGCGGGGCGACCCCGCGGCGCTCGGCGATCTCACGATCGAGCAGCTGATGAACGTCGAGATCACGTCGGTCTCGAAAAGAGAGGAGTCGCTCCTCGAGGCGGCCTCGGCGATCTACGTGATCACCGGGGAGGACATCCGCCGCTCCGGCGTCACCTCCATTCCCGAGGCGCTGCGCATGGCGCCGGGCATCGAGGTCGCGCGCATCAACGGCAATCGTTGGGCGATCAGCGCGCGCGGCTTCAACGGCGAGTTCGCGAACAAGCTGCTCGTCCTGATGGACGGCCGGACGGTGTACGACCCGGCGTTCTCCGGCGTGTACTGGGACGTCCAGGATACGATGCTCGAGGATCTCGATCGCATCGAAGTGATCCGCGGCCCCGGGGCGACGCTGTGGGGCGCCAACGCCGTGAACGGCGTGATCAACATCATCACCAAGCGCGCCGCCGACACGCAGGGGCTGCTGCTGACCGCCGGGGGTGGGACCCAGGAAATCGGGTTCGGCGGCGTACGCTACGGTGGGACACTCGGCACGCGGGTCCAGTACCGACTGTACGCCAAGTACTTCGACCGTGGTGCGCAGGCGCCGGCGCTGGGGATTCCGGCCTCCGACGGCTGGGACGTCGGTCGCGGGGGGTTTCGCTTCGAATGGGAGCCGTCGCCGGCCGGTACGGTCACGCTCCAGGGTGATTGGTACCGTGGTGAGGAGGACGAGACGCTCGTGGAGCGGCAGCTCACGCCGCCGTTCCAAGCGCTCGAGGTCGCACACGCGCACGTCGACGGTCGCAACCTGCTGGCGCGCTGGCACTCCGTGTTCGGCGAAAGATCCGATGCGACCGTGCAGGCGTACTACGACCACACCGCGCGCCGCGACAGTGATCTCGGCGAGGACACTGATACCGTCGATCTCTCTTTGGAGCACCACGTCGGGCTCGGTGTGCACGACGTCGTCTGGGGCCTCGGCTACCGTTGGGTGTCCGACGCGTTCGACAACACCTTCGAAGCGGCGCTCCATCCCACGGCTCGTCGCTACGACATCTTCAGCGGATTCGTGCAGGACCAAGTTCCGCTCGTCACGGACCGCCTGCGCCTCACCGTCGGCACCAAGCTCGAGCACAACGCGTTCAGCGGCTTCGAGATTCAACCGAGCGCGTCCCTCGTCTGGACGCCGCGGCCGCGCCATGCCGCGTGGGTCGCGGTCGCGCGCGCGGTGCGCACGCCCGCACGCACGGACCGCGACCTCCGCTTCGTGTTCTCGACCTTCCCGACCGAGAACGGACCGCCCGGCTTGCTCGTCGCCGAAGGCAACCGCGACTTCGAGTCGGAGGAACTCGTGTCCTACGAGCTCGGGTATCGCGTCCGCCCGTGGGATCCCGTGTTCCTGGACGTCGCCGGGTTCTACGATGTCTACGACGACCTCTCCACGGGCGAGCCGGGCGCGCCGCGCGTCGTCGCCGATTCCGTGCCGCACCTCGAGTTTCCCATCCAGTTCGCCAACAAGGCGCACGGGCACACTTACGGGGTCGAGACCGCGTTGAGCTGGCAGGTCGTGCCCCGGTGGAGGCTCATGCTCGCATCGACGTTTCTCCGCATGCACATCGAGCTCGACTCCTCGAGCGCCGACACCTTCGCGAAGGGGATGGAGGGGAACAGTCCACAGCACCAGTTTCACGTTCGCTCGTATCTCAACCTGCCGGGCAATCTCGAATTCGACACGGCGCTCTACTACGTCGACAATCTTCCGAATCAGGGCGTGCCGAGTCACGTCCGTCTCGATGCCCGCCTCGGCTGGCATCCGATCGATGTCCTCGAGCTGAGCCTCGTGCTGCAGGACATGCTGCACGAGCGTCACCTCGAGTTCGCGAACCGTTCTGGGCTGGTTGAGCCGACCGAGATCGAGCGCAGCATCTATGGCAAGATCACGTTACGGTTCTGAGCGACCGGTCGGGCGCGGCCGTCGCATCGCCGCGTTCGCGGCGGCGGTGGTCGTCGCCGTGGCGATGTCGGCGAACGGTCTCGCGGCGGAGATTCCGGTTGCCGGCGAGTACGACATCAAGGCGGCGTTCCTCGTCAACTTCTCCAAGTTCATCGAGTGGCCCGAGAAGGCGCTCGCCGGATCGGGCGCGCCGATGGTGATCGGGGTCGTCGGGGCCGATCCTTTCGGGCCGCGGCTCGACGCGGTCGCCGCGGGTCGCCGGCTGGACGGCCATGCGATCGAGATTCGCCGCATCGCGGACCCGCGCAACGTCGGCGGCTGCCACGTCGTCTTCGTCGGTGTCGTGGACGCCGCGGCGCGCGCGGCGCTGCTGCCGTCGATCGCCGCACGCGGCATCCTGACGGTTGGAGAAGCGCCGGGGTTTCTCGATCAAGGCGGGATGATCCAGTTCTTCGTCGAGGATCGGAGAGTACGCTTCGCGATCAACACCGAGATCGCCAACGCGGCAGGGCTCAAGATCAGCTCACGGCTCGCGCAGCTGGCGACGTCGCCGCGGAGCGTGCGCGACGTTCGAGAGTGATCATGACGCTCGGCGCGTTCAGCATCCGGTGGAAGCTCGTGCTGCTCACCATGCTCACGAGCATCATCGCGCTCGCGGTCGCGTGCGGCATCTTCGCGACCTACGACGTCGTCACGTTCCGCCGCGAGCTGGTGTACGAGCTGACGCTCGAGGGCGACATGGTCGGCGCCAACAGCACCGCCGCGCTCGCGTTCGATGACGATCGCGCCGCGGCCGAGACGCTGGCGGCGTTGACGAACGACCTCGATATTCGCCGCGCGCTGCTGTACGCCGCGGACGGGCGCGTGTTCGCCGAGTATCGCCGTCCCGACGCCGAGCATGCGGTGCCGCCGCCGCAGCTGGTCGCCGCCCACTCGTTCTCGCCTGATCGCCTCGTCGTCTGGCGACCCATCGTCTCGCGCGGCGAGTACATGGGAACGATCTACATCGAGAACGACCTGAGCGAGCTGCGCGAACGCCTGTACCGCTACTCCGGCATCGTCGCGTTCGTGATGTTGATGTCGGGGCTGATCGCGTTTCTGCTGTCGTCGCGACTGCAACGCATCGTCTCGGAGCCGATCGGCGAGCTGGTCGAGACGGCCAACATGATCTCGCTGCGGCACGACTACTCGTTGCGGGTCGCGAATCGTCGCCGCGACGAGATCGGCGTCCTGATCGACGGCTTCAACGGCATGCTGGGTCAGGTCGAGTTGCGCGATCTCGCGCTCGTGAAGGCGCAGGACGAGCTCGAAGATCGGGTCGACGAGCGCACGATGGAGCTGCGCCTCGAGATCGCCGAGCGCCAGCAGACCCAAGCCGAGCTCGAGCGCGCGAAGGACGTGGCGGAGTCGGCGACGCGTGCGAAATCGACCTTCCTCGCCAACATGAGCCACGAGATCCGGACGCCGATCAACGTCATCATCGGCATGACCGACATGGCGCTCGACGGCGAGCTCGCGCGCGAGACGCGCGACTATCTGCAAACGGTGCGGCGCGCGACACTCGGCCTGCTCGCGATCATCAACGACATCCTCGACAGCGCGAAGATCGAGTCGGGCAAGGTGACGCTCGAGGCCGTCGACGTCAGCCTGCGGGCGGTGGTCGTCGAGACCGTGGAGCTGCTGGCGATGAAGGCGAGAGAGCAGGGGCTGTCGCTGGCGTACCTGATCGGCGAGGACGTGCCCGAGCACGTGTACGCCGACCCGGGACGCATCAAGCAGCTCCTGACGAACCTCATCGGCAACGCCATCAAGTTCACCAAGATCGGCAGCGTCACCGTCGGTTTCGCGGTGCTCAGTCGCTCGGCGACGCACGTCCGTCTGCGCGGCACCGTGCGCGACACCGGGATCGGTATTCCCCCCGATCGCCAGGCGGCGATCTTCGAGAGCTTCACCCAGGCCGACGACAGCACGACACGCGTGTACGGCGGCACGGGCCTCGGCCTCACCATCTGCCGGCAGCTCGTCGACCTCATGGATGGGACGATCGGCGTCGACAGCGAGCCCGGCACGGGCAGCACGTTCTGGTTCGACATCGCGCTGCCGCTCGTGCATTCCGACCAAGGTGTCGACGAAAAGCCCGCCGCCTACGCGTGAGCGGGTACCGTTCCCTTTTTCATCGGCACCCTGATCATCGGTGCTTGCACGCCCGGCGAGGCGAGGGCTACGCTTCGCGCGAGGTGATGCCGATGAGCTACCGCAACATCCAGTGCGAGCGTGTCGACACGATCACGACGATCACGATGCATCGTCCCGAGCGCCGCAACGCGCTCTCCGTCGAGCACATGCAGGAACTGATCGACGCCCTGCGCGCGACCGCCGCGAGTGACGCGCGCGCCGTCGTTCTCGCCGCCAGCGGCCCGGTCTTCTGCGCCGGCCACGACTTCGGCGACATGGTCGAACGCGACCTCGCCGGCATGCGGCGGCTCTTCGAGATCTGCGCCGAGCTGATGGCGACGGTGCAGAAAATTCCGCAGCCGGTCGTCGCGCGCGTGCACGGTCTCGCCACCGGTGCCGGCTGCCAACTCGTCGCCACCGCCGATCTCGCGGTCGCCGCCGAGGAGGCGCGCTTCGCCACGCCCGGCGGTCGCGGCGGGTGGTTCTGTACGACGCCGATGGTTGCCGTGAGCCGCGCCATCGGTCGCAAGCGCGCCCTCGAGATGCTGCTCACCGGCAACGAGATCGACGCCGCAACCGCCGCCGCGTGGGGCCTCGTGAACCGCGTCGTCCCCGCCGCCGCGCTCGTCGCCGAGACGGAGGCCCTGGCGCGCGCCGCGAGCCGCGGCAGCGCGTACGCGAAGGGCGTCGGCAAGCAGGCGTTCTACGCCCAGATCGACCTCGACCAGCCGCACGCGTATGCCTACGCCTCCGAGGTGATGGCGATGATGGCCCTCGGCCCCGACGGGCGCGAAACGATGGCGGCGTTCGTCGAGAAACGGAAGCCGCGCTTCTCCTGAGGCGCCGTCGCCGGTGCCGGCGCGACGGCCGCCGGTCATTCGGGCGGCGACGACTTGCTTGCGACGCTCAATCGGCGCTGATAGAAGCGGCGCGCTTTCGCGTGTGCTCCCGACGTCGTCGCCTATGCACGCATCGAGACGCGCGCCTCCACGACCTGCCGTCCCCGTCGTCTAGCTCGGCCCAGGACACCGGCCTTTCACGCCGGTAACACGGGTTCAAATCCCGTCGGGGACGTATATCCCGCACAGCGCCTCAGCACACGAAATGAGGCCGCTACTCGTACCGGGTCGGTATCTAACCGCCTTGTTCAGTTTCCTTCCAAGCTGGTACGCTCTCTGTGGTCAGGCCATG
>JBGOSW010000237.1:0-7038 GCA_041476145.1 Binatia bacterium | reverse complement strand
TCTTCTTGACCGACGCGCGCACCTTCATGCCTATGCTCCCTGCCTCACTTCGTTCGATAGGTGATCCGCCCGCGGCGGAGGTCGTACGGCGAGATCTCCACCGTCACTTTGTCGCCGGGCGCGAGCTTCACGTAGTGCATCCGCAGGGCACCCGAGGTGTGCGCCAGGATGCGGTGGCCGTTGTCGAGCGCGACGTGAAACGTCGCGTTCGGCAGCGATTCGAGCACCGTCCCGTGCACTTCCATTGCGTCCGACTTCGGCATCGCCATGGCCATCGTCGCCTCCGATCGCGGTATCGCCATCATCATAGTGAGCTCAACACGTAGGGGCCGCCCTCGACGATGGCGACCGAGTGCTCGAAATGCGCCGACAGGCTGCCGTCGCTGGTGACCGCCGTCCAGCCGTCCTCTTTGAGCTCGACCTCGGGACCGCCGACGTTCAGCATCGGCTCGATCGCCAGCACCATACCCTCACGCAGGCGGATGCCGCGATCGGCCTGCCCGAAGTTCGGCACCTGCGGGTCCTCGTGCAGGCGCTTGCCGATTCCGTGGCCGACGAAGTCGCGGACGACCGAGAAGTGCCGGCTCTCGGCGTGCGTCTGGATCGCCGATGAGACGTCGCCGAGCCGCCGGCCGGGCCGCGCCGCCTCGATGCCGGCCTCGAGCGCCTCGCGCGTCGCACGCATCAACGCCTCCGCCTCCGCGCTCACCGTACCGACCGGCACGGTGACGGCGGCGTCGCCGTAGTAGCCGCGGTAGACGACGCCGTAGTCGAGCCCGATGATGTCGCCCTCGCGCAGCGGGCGCGACCCCGAGGGGATGCCGTGCACGACCTCGTCGTTGATCGACGCACACAACGACGCCGGATAGACGCGGCCGGCGACGCTGTATCCCTTGAACGCCGGGACCGCGCCTCTCTTGCGCGTCAGCTCCTCGGCGATGCGGTCGAGGTCGCCGGTCGTGATACCCGGACGCACTGCCGCCCGCAGTGCGGCCAGCACTTCGGCGACGATGACGTTCGCCGCGCGCATGATCTCGATCTCCTCCGGTGCCTTGAGCACGATCATCAGGCCCGACTCTCCAGCCGCTCGACGATGCGCGCCAGGATGTCTTCGCGGGCACCCGTGCCGTCGATCTCGGCGAGGAGCTTGCGCGCACGATAGTACTGCAAGAGCGGCGCCGTCTCGCGCGTGTACACCTCGAGGCGCGAGGCGATGATGTCCTCTTGGTCGTCGTCGCGCTGGTAGAGGTCGCCGTTGCATTTGTTGCAGATCCCCGCGTTCGTCGGCGGATCGAAGATGATGTGGTAGAGCGCGCCGCACTCGCGGCACGTGCGGCGGCCGGAGAGCCGCTTGATGAGCTCTTCGTTCGGCACCGCGATGCTGACGACGACGTCGAGCCGGCGCCCCAAGGTCCGCAGCGCGCGATCGAGCGCCTCGGCCTGCGGCACCGTGCGCGGGAAGCCGTCGAGGATGAACCCGGGGCCGCAGTCGGGCTGGCGCAAGCGGTCCTCGATGACACCGATCATCACGTCGTCGGGTACGAGCTCGCCTTTGTCCATGTGCCGTTTCGCCTCGATCCCGAGCGGCGACTTCCGCCGCACCTCCTCCCGCAGGATGTTGCCGGTCGAGATGCACGGCTCCTTCAAACGGTCGGCGAGCAGCGCCGACTGCGTACCCTTTCCTGCTCCCGGAGGTCCCATGAGGATCAGATTCACGTGCATCCAAGTTCCGCGGACTGCTCAGTTCCGTCGCCCGCGCAGCCGACCGCGTTTCATGAACCCTTCGTAGTTGCGGGTGAGCAGATGCGTCTCCATCTGCGCCACCGTATCGAGCGCCACGCCGACGACGATCAGCAGCGAGGTCCCCCCGAAGAAGAAGGTCACGTTGAAGCGCGAGATGAGGATGGTCGGCAGGATGCAGACGGCCGCGATGTAGAGCGCGCCGCCGAGGGTCAGGCGGGTGAGAATACGATCGATGTACTCGGCGGTGCGCTTTCCCGGCCGAATGCCGGGGATGTAGCCGCCGAACTTTTTCATGTTGTCGGAGACCTCGACGGGATTGAAGGTCACCGCCGTGTAGAAATAGCAGAAGAAGATGATCAGCCCGATGTAGAGGAGATTGTAAACGGCCGATTGCGGACCGAGCAGGTCGGCCGCCTTCAGCGCCCAGGGGTTGTCGGGGAAGAAGCTCGCGATCGTGCCGGGAAAGATCAGGATGGACGAAGCGAAGATCGGCGGGATGACCCCCGAGGTGTTGATCTTGAGCGGCAGGTGCGAGCTCTGGCCGCCGTACATCTTTCGGCCGACGACGCGCTTCGCGTACTGCACCGGGATGCGGCGCTGACCGCGCTCCATGAAGATGATGGCGGCGACGACGACCACCATGAAGAGGATGAGGCCGAGCAGAAAGAAGAGACTGATCTCGCCCTCGTTCATGAACTGCACGGTGGTACTGATCGCCGATGGCAGGCGCGCCACGATGCCGGCGAAGATGAGGAGCGAGATGCCGTTCCCGATGCCACGCTCGGTCACCTGCTCGCCGAGCCACATCAGGAACGCGGTGCCGGAGCTCAGGGTGATGACGCACATCAGCCGGAACGCCCAGCCGGGGTTGAGGACGACCGACGCGCCCGTCGGCGACTGGATCTGCTCGAGCCCCATGCTGATGAAGAGACTCTGGACCACCGAGAGGACGACGGTGCCGTAGCGCGTGTACTGCGTGATCTTCCGCCGCCCCATCTCGCCTTCCTTCGAGAGGCGCTCGAGGTAGGGCACGACCACCGTCAAGAGCTGGAGGATGATCGAGGCGCTGATGTACGGCATGATGCCGAGCGCGAAGATCGAGAAGCGTTCGAGCGCACCGCCGGAGAAGAGGTTCACGAGACCGAAGAAGTTGCTCGCTGCGTCCTCGAAGAACTTCTTCAACGCGGCGTTGTCGATCCCCGGCGTCGGGATCGCGACCCCGACGCGGTAGACGGCGAGCATTCCGAACGTGAAGAAGATCCGGCGCCGGAGCTCCGGGATACGCGCGGAATTTTGGAACCCTTCGAGCACTGCCTACTCCCTCGTGCCGGGCGCGTCCGTCGACGCCTTGGGCGCACCGTTGCCGGATGAACCGTCGTCGCCGCCCGGCGCATCCTCGCGGACGACGAGCGTGCCACCGGCCGCGGCGACCTGGTCGCGCGCCGACTGGCTCGCCTTGTCGACGGTGATGGTGAGCGCGCGGGTCAACCTCGTCTCATCGCCGAGCAGCTTGATCGGCCGGTGGCGGCGGACGACGCCGGCCGCCACGAGCGCCTCGGCATCGACGGCCGAGCCGCTCGCGAAGCGCTCGAGTTGCGCGATCTTGACGATCGCGTAGCGGCGGCGGTTCGGGCTGCGGAAACCGCGCTTGGGAACGCGGCGCTGCAGCGGCATCTGACCGCCCTCGTAGCCCGGCGGCGTGTTGCCGCCCGAACGCGCGCCCTTTCCCTTGTGACCCTTGCCGGCGGTCTTCCCGGTGCCGGAGCCGGGGCCGCGGCCGATGCGTTTGCGCGCACGGCGCGCGCCCTTCGCCGGTCGGAGATTGGAGAGATCGAGCAGTTCCACGTCCGTTCCTTGCTATTCTTCGAGCGCCAGCAGGTGCTGGACCCGGCGGATGAGGCCGCGCGTCGCGGCGTTGTCCTGCACGATCGCGGAGGCACCGATGCGCTTGAGCCCGAGGCCGCGCAAGCTCTCGCGCTGCCGGTGCGTGCCGCCGATGGCGCTGCGGATCTGCGTCACGCGCAACATCTTGCCCATCGTCTTCGTCTTGTCGGCCATCCCAGTCCTCGGCGGAGCTAGCGAATTTCCGCCAGCTCCTTGCCGCGCATCGCCGCGACCTTCTCCGGCTCGCGCAGCTCGGAGAGCGCTTGCATCGTCGCCTTCACCATGTTGTGCGGATTGTTCGAGCCGAGGCACTTCGAGAGGACGTTGTGGATCCCCGCGAGCTCGACGACCGCCCGCACGCCGCCCCCCGCGATCACGCCGGTGCCGTCGGACGCGGGGCGGAGCAACACGCTGCCGGCGCCGTAGATTCCGTTCACCTGGAAGGGGATGGTGCCGTTCGCGATCGGCACGGTCATGAGCGTCTTCTTCGCCTTCTCGATGCCCTTGCGGATGGCCTCCGGAACCTCGTTCGCCTTGCCGAGACCGTATCCGACGTGACCCGCGCCGTCGCCGACGACGACCAGCGCGCTGAAGCTGAACCGCCGTCCGCCTTTCACCACCTTGGCGACGCGGTTGATGTGCACCACCTTCTCCTTCAGTTCGAGGCCGTGGGACTCGATGCGCCGTGCTGATCCTCTTGCCATATCGCTCCTTCAGATCTTGAGGCCGGCCTCGCGCGCACCCTCGGCGACGGCGCGCACGCGGCCATGGTAAAGGAAGCCATTGCGATCGAACACGGCGGCGGTGATGCCCTGCTCCACGCAGCGCTTGCCGACGATCTCGCCGATCGCCTTCGCGGCCGCGACCGAGGCGGGCTTCTTCACCTGGTCACGCACGTCGGGCGTGAGGGTCGAGGCGGCGAACAACGTGCGGCCGGTGTCGTCCGCGATCACTTGCACGTAGATGTGCTTCTCGCTGCGGAACACGCAGAGCCGCGGGCGTTGCGCGTCGCCGCGCAGCTTCTGCCGCACCCGTGCCTGCCGGAGTTTCCGCGCCGTATGGCGTTGATTGTTGAACATCCGATCGCTCTCCTCAGGAAGCCGCGCCGACGGCTTTCCCCGCCTTGCGGCGGATCTTCTCCTCCGCGTACTTGATCCCCTTGCCCTTGTACGGCTCGGGCGGCCGCAGCTTGCGAATGCCGGCCGCGGCCTCGCCGAGCACCTGCCGGTCCGCACCCGCGAGCGTGATCACCGTTTGTTTGTCGATCTTGGCGTCGACGCCGTCGGGCAGCGGAAAGATCACCGGGTGCGAGTACCCGAGCGCGAGCTGAATCGCGCGGCCCTTCACCTCGGCGCGGTAGCCGACGCCGTTGATCTCGAGGACGCGGCGGAAGCCCGCGCTGACGCCCGTGACCATGTTGGCGACGAGGACGCGCGTGAGGCCGTGAACACCGCGCGCAGCGCGGGTCTCGTCCAGCCGGGTGACGGTCACGGTATTGCCCTCGACCTTCACCGCAGCGAGCGGGTTGAGCGCCGCCGCGAGCTTGCCGCGCGGGCCGGTGACGCGGACCGTGCCGGGCTCGACCGCGACGGTGACGCCGGAGGGTACGGTAATCGGAAGTTTGCCGATGCGCGACATCGCTCGCTCACCACACCGAGCAGAGCAGCTCGCCGCCGACGCCGCGTTGCCTGGCGTCGCGATCGACGAGGATGCCGGCCGGGGTCGACAGCACGCTGATGCCGAGGCCGGCACGCACCGACGGGATGTCCTGCTTGCCGACGTACACGCGCAAGCTCGGCCGGCTCACGCGCCGCATCGCGGTAATCACCGGGCGGCGCTGCTCGTCGTACTTGAGGACGATGCGGAGCTGCTTCCGTATGCCCTCGCCGACGACGGCACAATCGCGCAGGAAGCCCTCGGAAACGAGCACCCGCGCGATCGCTTCCTTCGTCCGCGACCACGGTGCGTCCACGCGCTCCTTGCGGGCCTGATTGCCATTGCGGATCCGCGTCAGCAAATCCGCGATCGGATCGGTCATCGACATCGCGTCACCAGCTCGCCTTCATCAGCCCGGGGATCTGCCCCTTGCGCGCGAGGTCGCGCAGGCACAAGCGGCACATGCGGAACTTGCGGTAGAACGCGCGCGCGCGGCCGCACAGCGGGCAGCGATTGTATTGGCGCACGCCGAACTTCTGCCGGCGGGTCGCCTTGATTCGTAGACACGTCTTCGCCACTACGGCGCCTCCTCGAGCCGCCGGCGCCCGCAGGCACCAGCCGCTGCTGCGTTCAATTCCGAAACGGAAATCCCAATGCCCGGAGCAGCATCTTCGCGTCGTTGTCCGTCCGGGCGGTGGTGATGATCGAGATCGTGAGCCCCTTCACCTTGTCGACCTTGTCGAGATTGATCTCCGGGAAAATGATCTGCTCGCGGATGCCGAGCGAGTAGTTGCCGCGGCCGTCGAACGAGCGGTCGGAGAGACCCTTGAAATCACGCACGCGCGGCAGTGCGACGCTCACCAGCCGATCGAAGAACTCGTACATCCGCTCGCCGCGCAGC
This sequence comes from Binatia bacterium, assembly GCA_041476145.1. Classification (GTDB taxonomy): domain Bacteria; phylum Desulfobacterota; class Binatia; order UTPRO1; family UTPRO1; genus DP-19. The sequence continues at coordinate 854 of JBGOSW010000237.1, read as the reverse complement.
GTGACCATACAGCCGATCGGCACGCCCTCGCGCAGCTTGAAGTTGGCGATCGCCTTGCGCGCACGCGTCACCACCGGCTTCTGGCCGGTGATCGTCGCGATCTCCTCGACGGCGGAGTCGAGCAGTTTCACGTTCTGGATCGCCTCGCCGAGACCCATGTTGACGACGATCTTCTCGAGCCGCGGCACTTCGTGCAGGTTGCCGCAGCCGATCTCCTTCATGAGCGCGGGGCGGATCTCGCTCCCGAACCGCGCTCGCAGTCGTGCCACGTCGCTCACCGGTCGATCACCTCGCCGCACCGGCGACAGACGCGCGTGCCGGTGCCGTCCTCGAGCCGCCGCGCACCGATGCGCACCGGGGCGTTGCAGCGCTCGCACATGAGCATCACGTTCGAAAGGTCGATCGACGCCTCTTTCTCCAGCACGCCGCCGGGCGCCTGCGCGCTGCGCGCCTTCTGGTGGCGCTTCACCATGTTCAGGCGCTCGATGATGACGCGATTCTTCTCGCCGATCACGCGCAGGACCTTGCCGGTCTTGCCGCGTTCCCGGCCCGCGACCACCATCACGGTGTCGTTCTTGCGGATCTTGCTGCGCGGGGGACGGCCCTCGCGCGCAACGCCGGCCTTCATCAGAGCACCTCCGGGGCGAGCGAGATGATCTTCATGAACTTCTTCGCGCGCAGCTCGCGGGCGACGGGGCCGAAAATGCGAGTCCCGATCGGCTCGCGTTGATTGTCGATCAGCACCGCCGAGTTGGCGTCGAACCGGATGTACGACCCATCGGGACGACCGACCTCTTTGGCGGTACGGACGATCACCGCTTTCATGACGTCGCCCTTCTTCACCTTCGCGTTCG
>JBGOSW010000236.1:0-7038 GCA_041476145.1 Binatia bacterium | reverse complement strand
TCGGCTATTGAAGATGGCGCTCGAACGCCGCGGCTTGAAGATCTTCTCGATCTCGGAAGACGAAAACAGTTCCGCCTTCGGAAACGAACTGACGTAGGAGATACGATTCTCTGCGAACCAACCGAGAACCTCGTCTACGGTGTGGGTACTCTCGTGCGGGTGTTCGTACTGATCCGCCCACCATGTCCGTCGCTTCTCCGAATCTACTTCCATGCGTACCAACTGCTTCTTCAGGGCGACGTCTTTGGCGGCCGGATCGAACTTCATTCGCAAGCGTACCATTCGCCGGCGTATGTGCAGCATCAATCGCCCGTATCGGTTGTACAAGCCGACGACGACGAACCCGCCGGGTCGGGTGATCCGAACGAGGTGCCGGAAGCCGCCGTACGGGTCGCTCGTGTGATGCAGCACGCCGTTGCAGAACACGTAGTCGAAACTCTCGTCCGGTAAACTCAGCTGGAGGATGTCCTCGCGCTGGAAGCGGACATTCGTAAGGCGAAACTTGTCCCGCAGGGACTCGGCGAGAGCCAGGGAGTGCTGGGAGTAGTCGACACCCATGATGCGCCGCCCCTTCAGGCCGAGAAAGCAGGCGAGCTGGCCCGTGCCGCAACCGATGTCCACCACGTCCGCATCGAACGGGATTTCAGCATCGAGCTTGTGCGCCCACCAGCTGGCTTGCCTGTGCAGGTCCTCCTTCGTCTTGTATTTTCCGAGGTCGAACCCCGGAAACGGGTTCTCCTCGTAGAACTGATTCACGGCGCGCAGTACGGCCTGGGTATTGGCGGCGGGTTCAGTCATTGGAACGAACCAAGGTGGAACGAATCGAGATGGAAGCGTGAAAAGTAGCACGTTCCAAGTCGGCTGGGCAACTTGGAACCGTGCCACTCGTCACCGTGCCGCCTCGCAATCGATGCGTGCTCGCGCACTAGGTGTCGAGCCGGGCCTTGCGGACGAGGAACGGCCGCTCGATGGTCGTGTAGGTAAACGTGGCCATCGCCAGGCACGCCCCGCCGAGGAGTACCATCGCCCCGATGGTCGGTACGCTCCATCCCTCCATCGGCACCACCCCGGCCCGCCGAAGCGCCCCGAAGCCGAACAGGAGGATCGGCACATGTTGGAGGTAGATCGAGTACGACAGCACCCCGATCCGTTCGAAGGCGCGGTTGCAGATCAGCGGCTTCGTGCGCAGCGGCGCCAGCACGACGAGGAGGACGATCGCCGCCCATAGAAGTGCCTCGAGCACATGCCATGCATGCCAGACGTCGAGCTCCGCCAAACCAAGTCCGCGCCACAACAATGCCTGCAAGAGCAGCCCCAGGAGGATCAGGACTACGAGGAGGACCACGTCCGATCCACCTCCACGGGCGAGACGGGAAGCCGCCGCCCAGGCGCGGAGACGTGTTCCGTGGCGTCGATATAGCCACGCAGCAAGGATGCCCCAACCGAAGGCGGGAGCCATCCCGAATAGCGAGTGCGATATTCGCAAGTAGGTTGGTGCGGGAATCCAAGCAGTGCCCATCAGGAGAAAGCTCACGTACGTCCCGAGATACGTCACGAGGACGCCGATGCCGATCCACCGTCCTGGCCGTGTCCGTAAGTAACCCAACAGGGGCAGCACGACGTAGAACTGCGCCTCCGTGTAGAGACTCCACCACACGCCACTGTAGGGCGACAGGGCATCGATGGCGTATCCAGCGAAGAACACCAGGAAAGGCAGCGCCTGCGTCATGTCGGCCGGGTGTCCCGCTTTCAGCAGCGTCGCCCCCAACACCACCGTCCAGTACAGGGGAAGAATTCGCAGTGCCCGCCGTTCGTAGAAAACCCGGCGGCGCACTCGCTTCCCACCCTCCGCCTCGGCGAGGAACGGCAAGGCCAGCAAGAATGCGCTCAGCACGAAGAAGAGCGTGACGCCCGTGCTTCCCGCGACGAAGAAGGCCCGCGGCAGCGATACGTGCACCTTCCCGAGCGTGATCCCCCACACTCCCTCGACCATCCCGATCGTATGGTGAAAGAACACGAGCGTGATGGCGACACCGCGGAGCGCCTCGAGCTCGGGAAGATAGGTGCTCGAGCGGCGAACGCCCGGCGGCTGCGAGAGCATCACGTCGGCGGCCGCCTCGACATCACCGGTTCGACGTGGAGCTGTGCCGACGTCGCACGGTCTTGAGCTCGAAGCGAACCAGCTCGGCCAATACCTTCAGAAATGCGAACGCGCCGACGCTCGACCGTCCCTCCACTCGATCGATCAGCGCGACCGGGATCTCCGCGAAAGTGAATCCTGCTTGCTGCAGTCGAAAGAGGACTTCGGCATCGACAAACCACCCATTCGATTCGATAGGCATGTCGTGGACCATGGAGCGTCGCAGGAGCTTGAAGCCGGAGTTGACGTGCCGCACCTCGAGTCCCAGCAGACGCGTTATCAGCATGTTGTAGACGAACGATTGAATCTTGCGCGTCCATTTTCGGGTATCCGCGGACCGGTAGCTCACCACGTAGTCACATGACTCGAGATGCGGGAGCGCAACCAAGGTCGACTCCAGGGAAAAAGAGAGATCGAGCGTCGTCAGCAGAATCAAGTCCTTGGTCGCCGCCCTATAGCCGAGCCGAATGGCGGATCCGAAACCGTTGCGTGCCCCTTCGTGGATGACTCGGACGTGCGAGCGCTCGCGGGCTACTTCGTCACACTTTTCCCCGGTTTCGTCGGTGCTCCCGCTCTCGATGATGAGCACTTCATAGTCACGAAAGTGCTGGGCGCAGAAGTCGTCGATGACGGCTGTGGATGGAGAAACCAAAGCCACCTCGTTGTACACCGGCACGATCACCGACAGGGAGTACTTGGTCTCCACCGGATGACTACCTCGCTCGGATCAGCGGATCGTCTTGAGGAAGCGAATGAAGCGATCATGCGGTACCGCGAAGTTGCCCGTGACGCGCTGGTTGGCTTCGACGGTTAGGGTGACCACTGAACCGATCGTGATGTGCGCGCCGTCCTTCGCGACGACCTCGCTCGAAATCGATGCGGAAGGGCCGATCCAAACGTCATCACCTATCAACGCGCTGCCGGCGATCATGGCATTGGCTGCTACTCTGCACCGACGGCCCAGCTTCGCGGCGTGCGCAACGTGCACCATGTTGTCGAACTTGGAATCGTCGCCGATGGTCGTGTCGTCCTTGAAGATGTGCCGGGCGACGGCGCAGTTGGACATCATCTCGACGTCGTTTCCGATCCGAACCCCCCCAGCGTGGATGACCTTCAAGAGCTCTCGCGACGGCAGGGCGAGCACTTGAAAGCCGTCGCTGCCCACGATGGTCCCCGCTCCGATGACGCTATTGTCACCGATCGTCGTGTTCGCACCGATCCTGACCAAGTCCTCGATGACCACATTGTCGCCCAGGACGACGTTGTGATCGTCGATACTGGCGAGGCTGCCGATGCGACAGTTGGTGCCCCGCTCGCTCCTGTTGGGCCGGTGATAGAACTCCGTCTGTCGGCACAACCAATTGTGAAAACGGAAGAACTCCTCACGTGGCCGAGGCGTGAGTGCGATGCCGATCGTACGGGTTCCGGTCGAGCTGGCGTGGACGTACTGGTCGAAAGCCTCGCGGGTCGTCATCACAGCCGTGACGTTGGGCTGTGCGACACACTTGGTCAGGTAGTCGAGCGTGGCGGCAAACGTCAGCGTACCCTGCAGTAGATCGGAGAGGTCGAAGGTGAGGTTTTCGAACGGCGCGTCGTGGACGACCTCGATCGAAGGGGCGTAGTCGGTGATGACTCGCAGGTCCATGGGACTTCACTCCGTTGCTCAGCCGCTGGAACTCGTTGCGCTCATCCGGTCTCGGCGGCGAACCGATTGAGCGCGTCGATCACCTGGGTGTGGGTCTCGGCCGCGAGCTCCGCGTAGAGCGGCAACGCCAGGATCCGCGTGCAGAGCTCTTCAACGCGCGGGAGGGGCGGCTGGCCGCGACACAGATCGCGATGCGCCGCTTGTCGATACAGCGGCAGGGGATAGTAGACGTTGGTCTGGATGCCGCGCTCGTCCAGGTGGCGAACGAGCGGCTCGCGCTCACCCCGGCACACGGCCGCGAAGACGTGGTAGTTCGAGACGACGTCTGCCGGCACACGTTGATAGCGGAAGAGCACCGGGTCTACCTCGGCCACGTAGCGTGCTGCGATCGCCCGCCGCCGCGCATTCATCTCGTCGAGGTACCGGAGCTTCACCCGCAGCACGGCGGCTTGGATCTCGTCGAGCCGGCTGTTGATCCCGTGGGTGACGATGTGGTCCTTGTCGACCATCCCGTAGGAGCGCCTGAGGCGAACGCGCTCGGCGATCGCCGGATCATTGGTTACCACGGCGCCACCGTCGCCGTACCCGCCGAGATTCTTGGTCGGATAGAAGCTGAAGACGCCGCAGGTGCCCATCGTCCCGGCCTGTACGCCCGCGAGAGTACTGCCGTGCGCTTGGGCGGCGTCCTCGACGATCGGAAGGGTCGGGCCGACGAGGGCGCGCAGCCGCGGCACATCGACCACGTTGCCGAAGAGATGCACCGGCATGACGGCGCGCGTGCGTGCGCTCACGGCGCCGGCGACCTGGTCGAGATCCATCAGAAAGGTCTCTGGGCACACGTCGACGAACACCGGCTTCGCCCCCGCGTCGACGATGGCGGCCACGGTCGGGATGGCGGTGAACGGCGTCGTGATGACCTCGTCCCCGGGCCCGACGCCCACCGCTCCGAGCGCCAGCGTGAGCCCGTCGGTGGCGTTGCCGACGCCGATCACGTGCGGCACCCCGAGGTAGCGCGCGAACGCCTCCTCGAAGCGTGCCCCCTGCTCGGCCAGGACGTAGCGCCCCGAGGTCAGAACCTCGCCGATGGCGGCATCGATCTCCGCCTTGTAGGCCAGATACTGCGGAACGAGATCGCAGCGCCAGATCACGTGAGCACCCCCGCGAGATACCGGACCGTTTCCGCGAGGGCGTGATCGAGCGACGTGCGCGGCACGTCGTCACCCAGGGCGACCCGCAGGCGGTCTTCACGGAACGCTGCGGCACCACTGTCGATCGCGGCGATCTCGTGCGGTACCTCCGTCACCTCGACGCGCCCCCGCCCGACAGTGGCGACCACGCGGGCGGCGAGCTCCTCGATCGGCAGGACCTCGCCGCGAAGGTTGTAGGCCGTGAAACCCTCTGCCGGCCGCGCAGCCAGCCGGCACACCACCTCGGCGACGTCGTCCACGAATGCAATCGCCCGCTGCCGACCCCGGCCGAAGACCTGGATCGGTCGGTCGGCCAAGACGTCGCGCACGAAGCCGCCGACGAGGCCGATGTCGTCTCCTTCGAACGGCTGGTGCGGCCCGATGCACGCCGGCAGCCGCAGCACGACCACCGGGATGCCGCGGAGCCGTGCCGCGAGACGAAAGTGCCGTTCCGCGGCAGCCTTGTGAATGCCTTGAACGTCGACCGGTTCCTGCGGCGCATCCTCGTCGATCTCCCCCCCGGGCACGTCACCGTACTGCACCCGAGACCCGAGATAGATCACCAACGGGCGCGCACCGTCGGGGAGGCGTCGCAGCCAGGACACGTGGGAGGCCAGATTCAGCGCCACGTCGTAGAGCGGATCCGCGAGGGCGGCGCGATGCAGGGTCCATCCCATGCAGTCGATGACCACGTCGCTCGCCGCGAGCGTCGGCTCGAGATCGGCGAAGTCCTCGACGCGTGCCGCCACGAGGTCGACGGCGGCCGCGACGGCGGCCAGGTTCTCGCGTCGTCCCGACGTCTGTTGCAGAAGCCCGTCGACGACGCGCACCGCGTGCCCGGCGCGCACACACGCGATGGCGATCCGGCTCCCTACGAACCCGGCGCCTCCGAGCAAGAGGATGCGACTCACGGGCACTCACGTGCGGTGGCGCGGCCTCGCATGCGTGGCTAGCGCAGACAGGAGCCGATGAAGCCACCGGCTCCGGTGATCAGCATTTCGCGCATCGGGGGGAATTTCGCTTAGCCGAGTTCAGCCCAAGATTTCAACTATATTCCTGCACGTCGACGATTCCTGCACGTCGACGCGTGCGGAAAAGGGCTAGCCCGAGCACGCAGGCGGTTGCTACCGAGAGCATCACGCCGGCTCGCAAGGCGTCCGGAACGTACCGAAACTCGAGCGTCGAGCGTCCGGCCGGAACCTCGACGAGCCTGAAGAGGTAGTTCGCGCGCAGGATCGTGGTCGGCGCACCGTCGACCGTGGCGCGCCAGCCTGCGAACCACTGGTCGGCCAGGAGGACGAAGCCGCGCCGGGGCGCCTCGACCTGCAGGATGAGATCCTCCGGATCATTGCGGACGAAAGTCACCGTGCCGGGCGCGGTATCTTCACCCTCGCCCCGGAACCCGGACGGGGGAGGGGCTTCGAGCAGCGCGGTGTTCGTGAGGTCGTCGGTGCCGGCAGACAGGCGCTGGAGCAGCGCCGACGGGTCTGGCACGACGTCCACCCGCGGCACCCAGCGGGCCCGTGGCAGCGCGGTCGTGTTCTCGTAGACGCGCACGTCGCCAGCGGCCGTGACCGGCCCGGGCGGCGGTTCTGGAGCCGTCGCAGCGGTCGGGGCGGGGCGCGGCCCGGGATGGACACGAAAAAGGAGTTTGAGCGGCGGGTCCCGGAGCACCGCCGCAGTCTTGTCCTCGGACGAGTCCACGACGAGATATCGAACGGCCGCGAGATCGATGAGACGGCGCCGTAGCCCCTGCGGCAGCATCCCCGTGAAGGGAAAGTAGAAGCTGTTCAGATCCGCCATCTCCGCCCCGGTGCGGAACATCGTGAAGTAGTTCGCAAAACGGTAGGTCGGCAACGAGTCGTAGTCGTTCAGGGCCGGGATGCCGAAAAGCGAGCCGGTCTTCTGCTGCAGCGCCGCATCGGCGTGCTTGCCCACCACGTGGATGCGCTCCTGCGGCGTCATGCGCTCGTGCAGCAGATGAAAGACGGGGGCGTTGGCGTACAGGACGTCGCCGCTTGGATACAGATGTCGGAAGGGCACCTGGCGGAAGACGAGCACGTTGA
>JBGOSW010000235.1:0-7038 GCA_041476145.1 Binatia bacterium | reverse complement strand
TGTCGGCGCCTTTCGTTGCCGACTGCATCGTCTTTGGCGAACGCAATCCCATCACAGGCCAGGGCGTCTGTGCTGACGTAGTTCTGCATCCTGCGCACAAATCCATCGACGCGAAGCGGGAGATCCGTCGCTTCTGCCGGGGCAAGCTCGGCCCTCACAAGATTCCGGTCAAGGTAACGGTGGTCGACGAGCTTGCCTGGAACAGTCGCTTCAAGAAGACACGGCTCCGAACAACATAGTCGCTGACGGCAGGCGGGTCGGCCTCACGTGCCTGGGAATCTTCGTCACGGATCGATACTTCGCAGACGTCGCCTGAAGAGCTGACCGCAAATGTCACGTCGTGCATTCATCGTCGGGTCGGTGAGCCTTCTCTGTGTATTGGGCGTCCTCGGAATCCTGTTGCTCCCCGAGCCGCAGCGGCCGCGGATTTTGCTGTACGGCGATTCGATGTGCTCGACGTCCTGCGAGTTCGCTCCTGCGATGCAACGCGCGTTCGTGAACGCCGAAATCATCGCTGGTGGGCACGTTGGGGAGGGAACCAGGACTTTGGCGATCGCGTTCGCGACAGCCCCGGGGTGGGTTGCGCACCCGGATCTCGTGCTCGTCATCATGGGTGCGAACAACCCGGCTTGGGCGCCAAACGATACCCCGGAACGTGCGTGGACGGACTTTGCGGCGATTCGGAAAACGGTGCAGGCCACAGGGGTACCAATCTTCATCGGCACCCCACTCCCGGCCACGCAAGGAGTCCTCCACGACCATCCCTGCGACGAACGATGGCGGACGCCGTTCCTGCGCGCCCTCCACGACTTGGTCTTGGAGCGGCTCGGGACGGAGGCGATTGATTTCGATGAAGCCGTTCCGCCGCCAGAGGCGCCGACGCTGATCCCGGACTGTTTGCACCCGAATGCCGAAGCGGCCAAGCGCATGGCCGCCGTCGTTCACCGGATCGTCTGCCAGCAGCGCTACCGTCGAGAGTTCGCGGGCGTGTGTGGCCGCTTCGACTGGAGTCTCGATGCCGGTGCGAGGAAGCTCGTGCGTTGGTGGGCAAGCACCAAGTGAAGCGCCGGCGGATCGCCGCCGCTGCGTTGGGAATTGTCGCGGGGTGTCTCCCACTGCGTGTGCAATCCCCCAGACCCTTCATCCTGCTGTTCGGCGACTCTCTTTGTTACAAGAATTCCGAGTTTTATCTCGCGATGACGAAAGCGTTCCCGACGGCCGAGATCGAACCCAACGGTGTCGTGGGAGCGCCGACTTGGACGCGGGCCGCACGATTCTCGATGCTGCCGGATCAATGGACGCGCCGGCCGGACCTGGTCGTCGTTCTGATGGGAGTGAACAACTTCACGCACGATGCGAGCTACCCGCCCGAGCTCGGCTGGGACGACCTCGAGGCCGTGCGTGCACGAGCACGATGGGCGGGTGTACCGATCCTGATCGGTACGCCGCTTCCGTATCCGGAGCACGACCGCCGCGGAGGCGGCTGTTCTCCCTCCTGGAACGGTGCGTACGTCCGCCGTCTGCGGGCGCTCCTCCTGGAACGGTCGGGGCGCGACGTGGTCGACTTCGACGAGGCCGTTCCTCCCGAGGAGGCCGAGCGATTGCTACCGGACTGCCTGCATCCGAACGCCGAGGGCGGGGTGCGGATGGCGGCGCTCGTCCGGACGACGATCTGCGAGCGGCGTCCGCGCCACACGTTCTCCCGCCTGTGTCACTAGGAACACAGGCGGGCGTTCGCTAGTCTCTGCACGTTGGTCGCTCGGGATCCAATGTCTCGGAAGCTCATCGGTCGGTGGACTGCCCTGGTTATTGCGCTGATCGCCACCGCGGCGTTCCTCGCCTTGGCCCGCGACGAGCGGCCGCCGGCGGCGCAAGAAGAGCCCAACGTCGTCGTGCTCGCCATCGATACCCTGCGCGTCGATCACGTCGGCTCCTACGGCTACGCACGCCCGACGACGCCGAACCTCGATCGCTTCGCGCGGGCGGGGGTCCGCTTCCAGAACGCGTACAGCGTCAGCTCGTGGACGCTTCCCGCGGTGGCGTCCCTCTTCACGGGACTGTTGCCGACGCGGCACGGCTGCTACGCGGACGGCAGGCTCCTCGACGACGACATCATCACCCTGGCGCGCGTGCTGCACGAGCACGACTACATGACCGCCGCCATGTCGGCGAACTTTACGTACGTCAATCCGGGCATCACCTATCCCACGCCGCCGCTGCACCTCGGTCAGGGCTTCGACACCTTCCAGGTTCTGTGGGACCCGGCGACCGAGACGGACGGAGAGGGGGGGATCGTCCTGGGGCAACTCATCCGCACGGTGCGCGCCGACTCGCTGACGCGCCGGATGAAAGACTTCCTGCGCGATCCGCGCGAGCCGTTCTTTCTCTTCGCGCTCTACATCGATCCTCACTATGGCTACGAGCCCCCGGGTGACTACGCGCGCCTGTTCGCGCCGCCCCACTCCGAGGCGAAGGTCACCGGGCTCATGAAGGACGTCTCGCAGCTCGCGAAACCGCTCTCCGCGGCCGACGTCGTCTTTCTGCAGAGTCGCTACGACGGTGAGATCCGCTTCGTCGACGAGGCGATCGGCGACTTTCTCACCGAGCTCGACGAGAGCGGCGCCGCCGAGCACACGATCGTCGTCATCGTCGCCGACCACGGCGAAGCGTTCCTCGATCACGGTAGGATGCTGCACGGGCAGACCCTCTACGAGGAGACCGTGCGCATCCCACTGATGATCCGCGGCCCGGGGATTCCGCGCGGCGTGGTCGTCGACGAGCCGGTGAGCATCATGGACGTGATGCCGACCGTCCTGGACCTGGCCGGGTTGCCGGCGCCCGAGCATCTCGACGGGGTCAGCGTGACGTCGACCTGGCGGGACCGTTGGACGGGCCTGGCGCGGCGTCTGTGGGGAGGGGAGCCGCCGCGCGAGCTGGTATTGGAGCTCGACAACGACGAGGACTTGTTGAACGGGCGGCGCGAGCACACGCGTGCGCTCCGGCGCGGACGGTGGAAGCTCATCGCGTCGCTCGACGGAAAGCAGGAACTCTACGATCTCGCCGACGATCCCCACGAGCGCGAGAACGTGGCGAGCAGCAACGGGACCGTGGCGGCGGAGCTGCGGGCCGTCCTCGCGCGGAGCGCCCCAGCGCCTACGAACGTGCCGCCGTCGCTCGGAGAGGCGGAACGGGAGCGACTGCGCGCGCTCGGCTACCTCAAGTAGCGGCGGTCGTGCTATGTCCCTTCGCGATGTTGTTCGGAAAACGGATCGTCGTCGTCATGCCCGCATACAACGCCGAGCTCACGCTGCGGCAGACGTACGGCGAGATCCCGTGCGAGTACATCGACGACGTCATCCTCGTCGACGACGACAGCTCCGATCGTACGGTCGAGGTCGCGCGCTCGCTCGGCATTCGGACCGTCGCGCACCCTCGCAACCGCGGCTACGGCGCAAATCAGAAGACCTGCTACACGGAAGCGCTGCAGCACGGAGCCGACGTCGTCATCATGCTGCACCCCGACTATCAGTACACGCCCAAGCTGCTGGTCGCGATGGGCTCGTTGGTGGCCGTCGGTCAGTACGACGTGGTCCTCGGATCCCGCGTGCTCTCGGAAGGGGCGTTGAAGGGCGGGATGCCGCTGTACAAGTACGTCGCCAACCGGTTGCTGACGCTCTTCCAGAACGCGCTGCTCGGGAAGAAGCTCTCCGAGTATCATACCGGCTACCGGGCTTTCTCCCGTGAGGTGCTCGAGACGCTGCCTCTGAACGAGAACTCCGACGACTTCGTCTTCGACAACCAGATACTCGCGCAAGTCGCGTACTTCCGCTTCCGGATCGGCGAGGTCTCGTGCCCGACGAAGTACTTCGAGGACGCATCGTCGATCAATCTGCGTCGCAGCATCATCTACGGGTTCGGCGTACTGCGCACCTCGATGGCGTACCGTCTCCACAAGTGGGGACTGATCCGTAGCCGATTGTTCGATCCGTCGGGCGCGCGCCTGGACCTGCCGGCGCGTGCGCTCGCGTCGGACCGCGCGGAACACGTCACGTCTCGCAGAGCGCAATGAGGTCGACGGCGGCGTCGAGGTCCTGCTCGCCGACGTAGAAGTCCTCCGGCACGATCCGCTCTGTTTCACCCGTCCTCCGCACCCGGCGTCGTACCGCGACCGCCAGACGGGCGAAGGCGAAGGTCACCAGCCGGGCGGGGAGGAGGCGGCGGATGCCGAGCGGGTCGAGGCGCAGGATCCGACGCACCGCCTGTGCGCGCGCGCGATCGAAGGCGGTGACCTTGGCGTTTCCGTGCATACCGAGGATCGTCACCCGTCCGAAGACGCCGGCGAGGAGCTCGCGGAGCTCCGCCGCGCTGTACTCGCGCACGTGGTAGGGGTTCTCCGAGAACGAGGTCAGCCGGTTCGGCGTCGTCAGCAGCAGCCGTCCCCCGGACGCGAGATGCGCGCGCAGACCGGTCAGGAACGGACGCGGATCGACCAGGTGCTCCAGCACCTGGAAGCTCACGATCAAGTCGAAGCGCTCCGGATACGCCTCGAGGTCGGTCAGATCGTGCTGCACGAAGCGCAGATTCGGACGCTCCCACGTGCGGCGGCACACCGCGACGGCGTCCGCCGAGTAGTCCATCCCGACCACCGCGCGCGCCACCGTGGTGAGCGTGACGGTGCCGAATCCTTCGCCGCATCCGGCGTCGAGGAGACTGCGGTCGCGGGCGAGCGTCAGCGCGTAGCGGTACGCGGCGAGCGCGCGCGCCTCGTCGTAGGCGAACTCGACGCCGCGGCCCGGCCGTTCGCCGGTGAAGCGTTCAGGCGCCATCGTGCTCGAGCGACAGCAGCGCCGCCGCGAAGGCGCGCGCGCGCGGGTCGGGGTCGTCGCCTATCGTGCGTGCGTCGACGAAGTAGAAGTCGACGTAACGACGGAAGTCGGCGGGATCGAAATCATCGGCCCAGCGCGCACGGCTCGCGATGAACCGTTTCGTCACCTCGGACATCGCCGAGATCGCCTCGGTCCGAATCTGTGCGTCGGCGCGGCGGTATCCGGCGATCATCCACCCCGCCGCGCGCAGGTCGCCGCCGTCGCGGAGCGCGCGCAATCGTAGAATTGCCTCGCGCGTCGTCGGCTCGAGCGCGGGACGGCGCGCCTCCTCGACCGTCAGCACCGCCATCCAGCGCCGCGCCGCCTGCCGCCGCAGCGCGAGGCGCGGGTCGAGCACGTCCGCGATCGGACCGGTGGGTTGCCAGACGATCGGCTCGGACGGAACGCCGAGATCGCGCCGCATCAAGATGTCGTAGCGTCCGAACCGTGCTGCGAGACGGTAGCGATCCACGACGAACTCGCGGGTCGCACGAAAATATTCCGGCGAGTCGGTGAAGAACGTCCAGCCGTCGTTCAGCGTCGCGATGTAGCGGGGCGGGGCGAGCTCCAAGGTCGCCAGCATGGTCTGCTCGTCCGCGTGGTCGGGCCGGCCCGCAAACCAGTAGTCGTGCGGCACCGGGCTCGTGAGTCGCGCCGCGAAGAGCAGGCCGGTGAGCGCCGGGAACGCGAGCGCCGGCTCGCCCGGCTGCGTGTGCGCGATCAAGAACTCGGCGGCCTTGCCGAACGCGCGCAGGTCGTCCGCCGCGTCGGACTCCACCTCGACGCTGACCGTCGGGGTGGCGATCACGTGGGTGTCGCGGGTGTCGACGGTGAGCGCGTAGACGACGGGCCCGGCCTTCGCCGCGACCACCACCACGACGGCCGCCGCCAGCAGGGCATGCGCGAGGCCGCGCCCGCGGCGTGGCGTCACGCCGAGCGTCAGGGTCCACCAGCGAAGGACCGCCGCGAGCAGCACGGTCGCCAACACCAGCGTGACCGGCACGGCGCTGATCAGGTGCATGAAGTCGCTGCGCGGATACAGCTGCAGATACATCGCCACCGCGAGCGGCGGCAACGCGAGCACGACCGGGGACGCCGCGGGACCGGCGGCGCGCACGCGCCGCACGAGGAGCGCGATCCCACCCCAGTTGGCGAGGGGCGCGACCCAGAACGCCGCGTTCTCGAGTTGCCACGTGATCGAGCTCGCGACCGACTCGGGCATGACGGCGGTGCGCGCCAGCCGCAGGCCGAGGGCGAGCGCCGCGGCCGCGCCGATCCCGAGCGGCACCGCGGGCGAGAGCCGGCCGGTATGGACGAGGCGACCGGCGGCGGCGATCGCCAGCGCCGCGGCGGTGACGGCCGCGGCGTAGAACTCCGGGGGCGGGTACGCGGTGTAGTACAGCTGCGCCGCGTTCGAGCCGATCAAGAACACGTCGCGAAGCGTGGCCGAGAGACCGAGCCCACGTCCCACGGGCACCAGCCACACCAGGGTGACGCCGAGAAACGCGAGCGCGACGGTGGCGAGGGCGGCGAGGGCGCGGGGATGCGCCGGCGTCGCGCTGCGTCCGCCGAGAGGCCCGGCGCAGAGGATGGCGATGGCCGCGACCGGTGCGAGGTGCACCGCGGCGTCGGCCGTCCACGACGCGAAGCCCAACGACGCCCAGACCGCGAGGCCCATCGCCAGCGCCCCCGTGCTCGCGGCGACACGATCCGCGGCCGATGCGCGTCGCGCGCCGATCGCGACGATCCATACCGCGGCCGCGAGCGCATAGGCGCCGGCGTTCAGCTTCACCGAGAAGGCCAGCGCCGCGCCGACGCCGGCGGCGACCAGGCACAGATACCCGCCGCGGCGCGTCCACGCGACGAGCGCCAGCGCCGTGCCCAGCCACGCGAGAGTGGCGAGCCAGGCGGGGTAGGGGATCACGAACGAGGCGAACTCGCGCGGATAGACCGGGATGAACGCGACCCAGAGCAACGACGGCAGCGCCGCCATCCACGGCCCGACGAAGGGACGGGCGAGCAGGTAGAGGGCGAGGGCCGAGAGCGCGTTCACGAGCGCCAGCGCCGGCCGCAAGCCCGTCGTCGAGAACCCGAGGAGGCGGAACCCGCGAGCCCCGAGCGCGAAGAACCCCGGCGTGTAGCCGGTGTGGAAGTCGACGTACGGCAGCTGCCC
>JBGOSW010000234.1:0-7048 GCA_041476145.1 Binatia bacterium | reverse complement strand
TGCGGTACCGATCTTCTTCCCGGTGACGGGCATCAACTTGAACGTGCGCGGCCGCCAGCCACAGGGCATCGTCGAGCCGGGCGCGGAGTACGAGCGCGTGCGCGACGAGATCATGACCATCGTCAGCGCACTGCGTGATCCGACGACCGGTGCGGCGCTCTGCCGTCGCGTGCTCCGCAAGGAAGAGGTGCTCGCGGGTCCCCACCTCGACAACGTCCCCGACATCTTGCTCGTCACCCTCGAGGGCATCGACGGCGGTCACGAAGTCGATCAGCTGCTCACCGCCGTGCCCGAGGCGATGCTGCGCAACGTCAGCGGCTCGCACACGATGGAGGGCATCTTCTTTGCGGCCGGCGCGCCGTTCCAGGTGGGGCGGTGTCTCGAGACCGTCGACCTGGGCGACATCCTGCCGACGGTCCTCCATCTCGCGGGGGTCGCCATTCCCGACGACATCGACGGCGGCGTCCTGACCGAGGCGCTGGTGCCGGAGTACCTCGCCGCTCACCCGGTGGCGACGGCCGCCGCGCGCGCGGGCGGCGGCGACGATGGCGACGCGCTCTCGGCGGGTGAGGAGCACGAGATGCGGAAGTTCCTCCAAGACCTCGGGTACATCGAGTAACGAATGTCGTCCCGCGCCTTGAACCGCCTACGCGATGCCAGCAAAGTCGCGGCGCACCATCTCGGAGTGCTCGCCGTCCTGCGACGGCTGCGCCGCCGCGAGCGCGGTATCATCTTGCGCTACCACGCCGTCGCGTCCGACGATGAGCCGGCGCCGACGTACGCGGGTCCCGAGATCACGATTCCGCGGGCGCTGTTCGCGGCCCAGATGCGCTTCCTCCGGCGCGCGTACACGCCGGTGCCGCTGGCGACGATCGTCGACGCGGTCGGCCGCGGCGAGGCGCCGCCGGCGGGCACGGTCGCGATCACGCTCGACGACGGCTACGCCGACAACTATCAACAAGCGTTCCCGGTTTTGCGGGCGCTGGGACTTCCGGCGACGATCTACGTCGTGACCGAGACGCTCGACGGCGCCGCGGCGTTGTGGATGGCCGAGCTGCGCGCCGCCATGATGGCGAGCCACGCGCCGATCTTGCGCGTCGAGATCGGCGGCGGCTACGAATTCCCGCTCGGCGGTGACCTGGAGCGGCAACGGTCGCTCAAAGAGCTCACCAACGTGCTGGTGCCGGTCGACGCCGCCCTGCGCCGCCGCATTCTGGCGACGATCCGAAACGAGCTCGCAGTGAACGGGAACGCCGACCTATCGAACACCATGCTCAACTCGAGCGAGATCCGCGAGATGCACGCGGCCGGCATCACGATCGGGGCGCACACGCAGACCCATAGCAACATGACGCTCGTCTCCGCCGAACAGGCGCGGGCCGAGATCGGCGGTTCGCGAGAGCGACTCGAGGCGCTCCTCGGCGTCCCGGTGCGGGACTTCGCCTATCCCAATACCGGCGGACGCTATGCGCATTGCAACGAATCCGTGGCGGCGATCATTCGTCAGCTCGGTTTCCGCTCGGCGGTGACCTCGCATCCGGGGATCATCGCGGCGACGAGCAATCCGTATCTGCTGCCCCGGATCGGCGTCGCGCCGCGTCTCTATCCGGAAGCGGCGCTCGCGGTCGTCTTGGAGCGCTACCGCCTGTTCGGCGAGGCGTCCGCATGAAGCGCGGGCCCGGGAGCGTCGGCTGATGTGCGGCATCGTCGGCGTGTGGCGCGGCGCAGGCGGCGCTCCGGTTGCGGAGCAGACGCTGCGGCGGATGTGCGCCGCGATCGTGCATCGCGGGCCGGACGACGAAGGCGTGGTCGTCGACGGTGCGTTCGGGATGGGGATGCGGCGGCTCAGCATCAACGACCTCGCCGGCGGTCACCAGCCCCTCGGCAACGAGGACGGCTCCGTGTTGGTGGTGTGCAACGGCGAGATCTACAACTCGCCCGCCCTGCGGCGCGATCTCGAGGCGCGCGGTCATCACATGTCCTCGCACTCCGACATCGCGGTGATCCCGCACCTGTACGAGGAGCGAGGCGAGGATTTCGTCGCGGAGCTCGACGGCATGTTCGCGCTCGCGCTCTGGGATCGCCGCCGGCGCCGCCTCGTGCTCGCGCGTGATCGCCTCGGCATCAAGCCGCTCTACGTCGGCGAGCGTGGCGGCGCGGTCGCCTTTGCGTCGGAGGTAACGGCGTTGGTCGCGGACGGTTGGTGCGACGCGCTCGACTTCGCGAGCCTGCACCACTACCTGGCGCTCGGCTACGTCCCCGCGCCCGGCAGCATCTTCGCCGGCGTCCGCAAGCTCGAGCCGGGTACGCAGCTCACGCTCGAGGAGGGACGCCCGCCGGTCACGCGCCGCTATTGGGAACTGCGGTTCGCGCCCGTCGCGGCGACTCGCAGCGACGACGACTACGCCGACGAGGTGCTGACGACTCTGCGTGGGGCGGTGAAGAGTCACCTCCTCTCGGACGTGCCGGTCGGCGTGTTCCTCTCCGGGGGCGTCGACTCGAGCGGCCTCGTGGCACTCATGAGCGAGGTCGCCGGGCAGCGGATCCAAACCTTCTCGGTCGGCTTCGAGGAGAAGAGCTTCGACGAGCTCGACCTGGCGCGCGCGGTGGCACGCCGGTACGGGACCGATCATCACGAGATCGTCGTCCGACCGGATGCACTGCGGATCTTGCCGGCGCTCGTGCATCACTTCGGCGAGCCGTTTGCGGACTCGTCGGCCGTGCCCGTCTACTACGTCTCCGAGCTCGCGCGTCGACACGTGAAAGTCGTGCTCTCGGGCGAGGGGGGCGACGAGGTGTTCGGCGGCTACGAGACCTACCTCGCGGGGAAGTACGCGGCGTTGTATCGGCGGCTGCCGGACGTGATCGGCCACACGCTCATCCCGGCGCTGGTCGATCGCCTGCCGGTGTCACACGCACGCGTCAGCCTCGACTACAAGGCGAAGCGCTTCGTGCACGGTGCGCATCTGCCGCTTGCGGACGGGCATTTCTGGTGGAAGGTCGTGCTCTCGGAAGCGGTGCAATCCGACCTGTGTGTCGGCCCGGCGCGGAATGGCGCCCTCGAGACGCCGGGGCTCTTCCGTGCCGCCGCCGAGCGCGCCGGCAGCGACGACTGGCTCGCCCGCCTGCAGGCGATCGATACGCACGTGTACCTTCCAGACAACATCCTCACCAAAGCGGACCGCATGAGCATGGCGCATTCGCTCGAGGCACGCGTACCGTATCTCGACCGCGCGCTGGTGGAGCTGGCCGCTCGCCTCCCGAGCAGTCTCAAGCTTCGCGGGTTCACGAAAAAGTACGTCTTGAAGCATGCGCTCCGGCGCCACGTGCCTGCCGAGATCCTGCGCGCCAAGAAGCGCGGCTTCAACGTTCCCGTGGCATCGTGGCTGCGCGGCGAGCTGCGCGACATGCTTCACGACGTGCTCGCCCCCGCGGCCCTGCGGCGGATGGGGCTCTTCGAGCCGGCGTACGTTCAACGATTGATCGAGGAGCACGTCGGTATGCGGTCGGATCACAGCCGGCCCCTCTGGACCTTGCTCGTGTTCACGATTTGGCACGAGGAGTGGCAGCGGAGGCGCGCGACGATCGAGCGCGATCCGACCCCCTCGTTCGCCCCGACTCGCTCGCCGTCGTCAGCGGCGAGCCTTCGCCCTTGACCTGAGGCCACCATGAGCTTGCAGAGCCACGTCAGCGTCCCGATGGACCGACAATCGCGAGCGACCGTGAAGGCCGTTCACGCGCCCGTGCTCGACCGGCACCTCGTCACCGTCGGTCCCGCGACGCCGCTCTGGCAACGAATCGTCGCCGCCATCGGGCTCGTCTTGTTGTCGCCGGTGATTCTCTTGGTCGGTCTGGCTACGAAGTCGACGAGTCCGGGGACGATCCTCTACCGCGGGCAGCGCGTCGGCCGCGGCGGCAAGACGTTCACGATCTTCAAGTTCCGCACCCTCGAGGTGGGGGCGGAGCAGAAGATCGGCGCCCGGCTCCTCGAGCACGGCGACGGACTCTACACGCGCATCGGACGCTACCTGAAGCGCGCGAAGCTCGACGAGATCCCACAACTCTTCAACGTCGTGCGCGGCGAGATGAATCTCGTCGGGCCGCGTCCCGTGCGACCGGTCTTTCTGGAGACGTTCTGCCGCGAGATCCCCGGCTACATGCGACGGTTCGCGGTGAACCCGGGCATGACCGGCCTCGCCCAGCTGCGGGGCGGCTACTTCACCCATCCGCGCGACAAGCTGCGCTACGACCTGATCTACATTCGTAACCACCGCTGGTTGTTGGACGTGCGATTGGTCACGCTCACGTTCATCAAGGTGCTGAACCGGTGGGCGACCTTGGGCGTCGTCTTGACCCTCCTCTTCCTCTCGGCGGCGTTGCTGCCCGGCCTCTTTCACTACCCGTTTCAGCTCAATGTCGGCAGCTTCAAGCTGAGTCCTTTCGAGATGCTGGTCGCGATCACGGCGGCATGGCTGATCGTGCAGCGCTCACCGCGCCACGAGCTCTGCCTCTACACGACCCCGGTGAACCAGCCGATGGGGGTGTTCGTCTCCTTCGCCGTGCTCGCGGCGTTCTTCTCGCCCGAACCCGTCCCGGCGCTGCAAGGGGTCGCGTACTACGTCGCGACCGGGTTCTGTTTGACCTTCCTCATCGTCAACACGCGACTCACGCAGCGCGAGGCGAACCTGATCGCGACCGTCGTCGGGCTTTCGGCCGTATCGGTTTCACTCATCGGCCTGTTGCAGATCGGGCTCGACAATCAGCTCGGCGCGCAGGGCGCGCCCCGCATGTCGTCGACGCTCGGGAACCCGGTGCTGCTCGCCACCTATCTCGTGCTCGGACTCCCGTTCCTGGTGACGCAGTTGCTGCACAGCCGCACGCGCGAGCAGCGCGATCTCTGGGTCGGCTGCACGACGATCGCGTTGATCGGCGTCTTCCTGACGCACACCCGCATGGGTCTGGTCGCGTTGGTCGTGACCGCCAGCGTGTTTCTATGGAAGACCTCGCACCGCTACGTCGGTATCCTCGCCCTCGCGGCCATGATGGTCCTCGGCGTCATGCTCGTGGGCCGGGAGCTGCGCATGTCGGTGCCGGAGGTCACGGCCGAGGCGGCGCGCCGCGGCGTGAGCGCCGAGCACGTCTTCTCGGTGCCGCCGCTCGAGCTGTTGCTCGGTGTCGGCAGCACGCGCCGGCTGGCGATGTCGCCGATCCCCGAGCAGGACGCGCGCTGGATCTCGACCAGCATGCACTTGACGCTCATCCGGCAGAACGGTCTCATCGGCTGGGCGCTGATGCTGTGGGTGTTCGGCGCCGCGCTCGCCGCCCTCTATCGCGGCTACGAGAGCATCCACGATCCACACATGCGGCGGATCGTGTGGGCGATCTTCAGCTCGCTCGTGGGATTCGTCATCTCGATGACCGACGCCAACGTCTTCTTCAACGTCACCATCCAGATCTACGTCTGGGGCATGATCGGCGTCGGCATGGGCATCATCACGCACTTGAACGGCAAGCGCCCGACGTTCCATGTTCTCTGGCGTTTCGGCGAGCACGGAGACTGATCGCGATGAGCATGCCGGAGCGTCGTGACGCGGGCGGGCGGCCACAGGCCGCGCCGCGCATTTCCGTGGTGATGCCGGTCTACAACGCGGAGCGCCTCCTCGAGGAGTGCCTGGCGGCGTTGCGTGCCAGTGAGGGCGCGGATTACGAGATCCTGATCGTCGATGACAGCTCGACGGATCGCTCGCGCGAGATCGCCGCCGAAGCCGGTTGCCGCGTGGTACCGAGCGGCGGTCGGCTCGGGCCGGCGGGTGCGCGCAATCGCGGCGCCAAGGAGGCGAGCGGCGACATCGTCTTCTTCGTCGACTCGGACGTCATCGTGCGGCCGGACACACTCCACAGGCTCGAGGCGGCGTTCGCCGCCGACGCGACGCTCGACGGCGTCATCGCGGTGCAGGCGCCCGCGATGCGCTTTCGGAACGCCTGCAGCCGCTACAAGAACATGTGGATGTACTATACCCACGTGCGGAAGGCGGGCGAGGACGTCTCGCTCTTCTACACCACCGCCGCGGCGATCCGGCGCCAAGCGTTCTTCGACTCGGGCGGATTCGACGTCAACTACACGAACCCGAACATCGAGGACACCGACTTCGGGCAGAAGCTCGCCCGCCTCGGGTACCGTGTGCGGATACTTCCCGACCTCGAGGTCGAGCACGTGAAAGGCTATGACCTTCGCGGTCTCCTGCGCACCGATTTCTTGCGCGCCATGTCCCTCGCCCGTCTGAAGCTTCGCAAGCGCGCCGACACCATGGGGACCAACGACACGTCGGTGCCGACCGGCTACATCGTCAGCATGCCCCTCGCCTGGCTCGCCGCCGCGCTGCTCGTGGCCGCGCTGGCTACGGGCAGCAACGTGGCGCTCGGCGGAACATTTCTCGTGCTTGCGGTCGTTTTCGTGCTAAACGTACCGTTCCTGCGCCTGCTGCGGATTCATGGCGGCCCCGCCAGCTGGGCGCTCGGGACGAGCATTCTTCTCGTCGAGTTGCTGACCGCCGGAGTCGGCGGCGCCTACGGTATCGCGACCTTCATCGCCGGCAAGAAGTACTAGGAGGATTTCTCAGATGGGTTACCTGGACTACCTGCGTCACGGGAAGAACATGTTTTCGAAGAAGGGCGCCATGCCAGTCTACATGGTGTACTTCATCACCGACGCCTGCAACGCCAAGTGCAAGCATTGCCTCCTCGCCGACGGCGCGCATCCCGGTTGGGAGACGCCGACGATGGAGTTCAAGCGCAAGGAGCTGTCGCTCGAAGAGGTCGACAAGGTCACGGCGAGCATGGGCAAGAGCCTCATGTTCCTCTTGCCGACGGGCGGCGAGCCGTTCCTGCGCAAGGACATCGGCGAGATCGTCAAGATCTTCTACAAGAACACCGGCGTGCGGAACGTCGGCATCCCGACCAACGGCAGCACCACCTCACGGACGCTGAAGATCGTCGAGGACGTGCTCAAATCCTGCCCCGACCTCGACTTCGGCGTCGACGTCTCGCT
>JBGOSW010000233.1:0-7049 GCA_041476145.1 Binatia bacterium | reverse complement strand
CATCTTCGACTACGTAGAAGGTTTCTATAACCGGACCCGATTGCATTCCGCGCTCGGGTACCATTCGCCGGAGCAGCATGAGATCCTGTCGTCCGTCGCTTAACCGCGTGTCCACTTTTTCGGGGGAAGATCAGTCCGCTGCAGCCGGTTGTTGGGCAGCTTGGACTCCCCCTGATTCCGCATTCCGTGTATTTGTCACGTCAGCCTCGCTGGGAGTATCTCTCCAGCTCCGTCCACATCATCTCGGCCTGGGCAGATTCATCCATGCCCTTCATGTACCACTCAATCATCCGAAGGCAGAGACGCTGAACGTCCCTGACGATCCGAACAAACTCCTGTGCACGCGGGCTGTCGGTGTCAAAGATGCCGAGCCCCGCCTGCTCGCGCGCACGGTCGAGGCTGCCGTGAAACCCGAGACGGTTCCGGACTAGCCGCAGTTCCTCTTTGAAGGGAAGGAGCCTCGCCTCGCAATTCGCTAACTCCCCGGCGAACGGGTGGTCGAACCCGCGCCACACTTGGACAAGGTTGATCGAATCGACCCTGTCGTCGAACAGCGAGTACAGGAAGCTGGCTGTTTCGAATACGAGTGTTCCAAACCGCGTCAGGTGCAGTGGCAGGACTTGAGTCTCACCAGCAGCGAATTCGAACTGCATCTGAACCAAGTGACAGAAGCGCATCATGCGTTCGACGCTGATCGTCACATCTTCTCGCGCGGCCGATAGCTCACCCATCAACGTCTATCTCTGCTGCCCAACGCGCCGGCGATGAGCGGCGCGCGCTGCGGTGGACGTGGACCCCGGCGCAAGATCTCTTGCGCGACCGCTCCAGCGCCGAGTTAGGTTGTAGGCTCACCAATACCCTCTGGCATTTCAACGCTCCGTACCGCATCAATACATTCGACACACAGAGGCCCCCTGTCGGCAACGATGCGGAGCTCCGCCACGTCCTTCGGCAGGCTACAGAGTCGGCAGCTGCCAATCGCGACAACGCGGCTAGTGAGTGGTACGGAGGCTGGTTCGGCGTCCCGCTCGAGGATCTCGCTACACAGGTCGATGCACTCGTCGCAGATGTGAACGCCCGGACCGGCAATGATCTTCCGCACGTGCTCTTGCGACTTTCCGCAGAACGAACAGTTGACCACCGCCGCTGTCGGTTGTTCGGTCGGATTCTCCTTGTCTGATTTGTTCGTCATCACTGCGCCGGGTGCTCGATGCAACCTAACAGCTTGCGCTTGAGCCGCGGGTGGCGGGGCGCGGCTTGCGGGGAGTCGGCTCGAAGCGCCGGTTAGCGAGCAGGCGCCACATATCGTCCTCCCTTGTCGAGATTCCTGGCTCGTTGATCTACCGCCTTCTGCTCCTGCAGTAGCAGTTCATCGTCGGACACGCGGAACTCCGGCGTTTTGCTGATCAAGGTGGACGTTTGCTCAGTGAGTCCGGCCGCCCCGGCTATCTCGCGTGCTCTGATCATCAGCCTCATTCGGATCGATGCCATGTGTGCCAGGGCAGATTTCGCGTCGTCCAGATGCTCGGGGCTGGTCAGGCAACTGTGGGAAAATGTCGCGCTGCTGTGCATGAAGGAATACAGATCCTCATAGAGGTCGCCCGGAAGAAGCAGCGCAACTCGCGGAAGGAGCGCGAGTAGTCGATCGCTTCTTTCCGGGAGTTGCTTGGCCTCGCGGTTGATCTGTTGTTCATCGTCCGAAGATGAAAACACCACAGCAACGCAGTGGACGTCTTCGACTGCCGCCAGAACCTCCGCCAACAGGTCGAGCTGGCGACTGTACAAGGTTTGTTGATACGGCTGTGTTCTTGCGCGGTACGTGAAGTAGAGGCCGAGTCCGCCCACTGTCGCTGTTGCGACGATGCCGACAACACCCGTGATCACTGATGCATCCATCTCTACCAGTGCTCGCTAACGCTGCCGCTCAGCCGCGAGCGGTCGTCACGATTGGTTGGAATCAGCTTGCTGCGTCTACACCGCTCGCCGGCTGCAGAGGCTTGTTAGACCGCGCAACGTACCCTCGGGAAGCGAGAAATGCTTCAAGTCCATCCCGCTTCGATTGATCGGTCGATACGATTGAGCGAAATTCGTGTCGGTGAAGACGAACGTCGGCAGCCCACGCGGCAAGCAGGAACACGAGACCGCTCACGGCCACAACAAGCGCGAGATGCCAGCGGTTTCCGTCTGCAAGGAGTATCGCGCCCAGGCCAAACAGCTCTATGAACGTAAGATACAGCACATGCACTTCGCTATGGGCGAGATCGAGTTGCTTTCGAGTGTCGGCAGGCAGGAATTCCCTTCTGACCGCGGTATAGGCCTCTCGTCTTGCTCCCTTGGCAACCCCGCGCTGTGCGAGCCACCAAATAGGGCTCACGGCACCTGCGGTCAAATCACGGTTTCCGCGAGCCGTGTAGTAGTCAAGACGGTGCGCGAATGGGTACAGGAGCCATTCTCCGAGCAAATGCCGGTAGACAACATAGATGCACGTGCCGGCACCGACGAGAAGCAACGGCGCGAGCACGGCACCGGCGCTTTCCGTGTACGCCTTCATCGAGGCGGGATCGCGGATCAGGAGTATCAAGTACAGTAGCGCGCCCCCGTACCCGTAGCGAATGACCCAGGACAGGTTGAGTTCCTTCGGCACTGCCAGTTCTCCTCTCGGCTATCCAGCGCCGTCTAACTACAATTGGACAGTTCCGTATAACATGGCCGACGCCGACCGGCCTCGCAGGCTATCGCGCCGATCCGATGCTGATCGCGTCCTCGATTGCGTAGCATTTCTCGCCGTCTGCTCACGCGGGATCGGATCCCTTCGGGGGTGTTAGCCTGCGAGGGTTCGCAGGGTATCGCGGAAGCAATTCGAGCGAGCTTGCCGGGCGCGGCGACTCGTCGGCCCCCGTGACGAGGCTATCGCCCGGAGAGCGAACAGCGCCGGGGCCGCGATTGAGGACGTGCGTGTAGATCATTGTGGTGCTGACGTCCTTGTGTCCGAGGAGCTCCTGCACCGTGCGGATGTCGTAACCGGATTCGAGCAGGTGCGTCGCGAACGAATGACGGAAGGTGTGGCAGGTCGCCGGCTTGTGTATCCCCGCCGCGCGCACGGTGTGATGAACCGCACGCTGCACGACCGTCTCGTGGAGGTGGTGTCGGCGCCGTTGCTTGGTGGCGCGATCCGTATAGAGCCGCGTCGCCGGGAAGACCCATTGCCAGGGCCATTCGCGGCCCGCGTTGGGATACTTTCGCGCGAGCGCGTCCGGAAGCTCGACCCACCCGGCACCCGCTTCTACGTCTCGCGAGTGGAGATGGCGCACACGCTCGTTATGCCGTTGCAGTGCGCCGCCCGCGACCACGGGCAGAAGCGTGACGTGATCTTTGTCGCCCTTTCCACTTCGGACGATGATCTGACTCGCGGCGAACTCGACGTCCTTCACGCGCAGCCGCGCGCACTCGAGGAGTCGCAGGCCGGCGCCATAGAGAAGGAACACCATCAGCTGCGGCGTGCCGCTGAGCTGCGCGAGGATGGCACGGACCTCAGCCCTCGAGAGCACAACGGGTAACCGCCGTGGCCGCGACGCGCGCACCACCTCGTCGAGCCATGGGAGCCGAACTTGGAGGACCTCGCCATAGAGGAAGAGCAGTGCCGCCAGCGCCTGGTTCTGCGTCGAGGCGCTCACCTTGCGGTCGACGGCGAGCGCGGAAAGAAATCTGGTGACCTCGTCGCCACCCATCTGACACGGGTGCCGCTTGCCGTGAAAGAGAATGTACCGGCGGATCCAGCCGACGTACGCGCGCTCCGTTCGCCGGCTGTAGTGGCGAAGACGAAGCGCCTCGCGGACCTGATCGAGCAACCGCGGCCGAAGCGCCGGTACGTCTACGGGCTCGTCGCGCGACTCCGCGATTGGCCATGCGCCGGCGAGGCTGCCGCTTAACAAGCACTCCTCGACGACGGCGATCGACATGGAGCGCCGACTATAGGAGGCGACGGTTTGCCGCGACAAGGAAAAGCAGCGCCTCGTATCGCCTCAACGTCGAGGATTGCCTCGCAATGGCGCAACTTCGATCGGACAACGCGCTCACCCCCCGAACACCCCGCTCGCGCGACTCAGCGCCTTGATCGCCTCCTCCGCCCGCTTCCGCTCGGGAGTATCCTTCGCCGCGAGATCCCGCGCCTTCTCGTACGCGCTTTGCGCTCGCTCGAACTCGCCGCGAAGCTCGAACGCCCGTCCGAGGTGCCACCACTGCTCGCGCTCGTCGCCCCCCTTCCCCCGACACTCAGCGAGCGCGTACTCCGCATCGTCGAGCTCGGGCTCGCGCGCAAGCGCGGTCTCGAGGAGCGCGGCGGCGGGCTTGAGCTCGCCGGCGGCGATCATCGTGCGGGCGAGCTCGAGCATGATGGGGGGATCATTGGGATACTCGCGGAGGTGTGCCTCGAACGCGGCGCGCGCCTCGGCGAGCTTGCCGAGTCGGGCGAGGGCGCGGCCGTGGTCGCCGCGGGCGCGCGGGGCGCCGCCGGCGGCGGCACGCGCCAAGAGCGGCTCGGCGCGCTCGGGCTGGCCGCCGTAGAGGAATACGAGGCCGAGCTGGTGTTGCGCGTCGACGCTCTGCGGGTCGCGACGCAACCGTTCCTCGTAGGCGGGCAGGACCTTCTCGCGCGACTCGACGAGCGCCCGCAACGTCGCCTGCGCCGCGGCGAGCTCGGCGTCGCCGCCGGTGCGTGGCTTCGGGTGCGGCATGGTGCGCGCCATGTGCTCGAGCTCGGTGATGCGATCCTCGGTGAGGGGATGCGAGAGGAAATACGGCGGCACTTCGCTCGGATTCAGCTGCTGCGCCTTCAACACCATGTGGAGGAAACGCGGCATGCCGAGCGGATCGAAGCCGGCGTCGCGCATCAGGCCGATGCCGACGTGGTCGGCCTCCTGCTCGTACTGCCGCGAGTACTTGAGCTGCGCGGCGGCGCCGACGCTCGCGGCCCCGGCGCCGAGGGCGGGGTGTACGGCGGAGAGGAAGAGGCCGAGGAGGGTGGCGTAGTTGATGAGGGCGGTCTGCTCCTCCTGGCGGACGACGTGGTGCGCGTGGACGTGCACGATCTCGTGCGCGAGGACGCCGGCGAGCTCGGCCTCGGCCGGCACCTGGTCGAGGAGCCCGGCGTGCACGTAGACGTAGCCGCCCGGCACCGCGAAGGCGTTCAACGTCGGCTCGCGCACGACGTAGAACCGATAGTCGAACTGCGGCGCGTCGAGGCGGGCGACGATGCGCTCGCCGACGCGGCGGAGGTAGGCGGTGATCGCCGGCTCGCGGACGAGCGACAGGCGCCGGCGCGCTTCGAGAGCGAAGCGCGCGCCGAGCTCCTGCTCGTCCTTGAGGCCCATCCCCGCCGGCGCCGCCGGCGGGCGGAGGACGAGCGTCGTGATCGCCAGCGCCAGGACCGCGAGCGCCCGCGCCGCGCGACGCACGCGGCTCAGGCGCGCATCCGGCGCGCGAGGTCCTTGGCGAAGTAGGTGAGCACGATGCTCGCGCCGGCGCGCACGATCGCGGTGTGCGTCTCCCAGATGGCGCGCTCCTCGTCGATCATGCCCGCCGCGGCGGCCGCCTTGATCATCGCGTACTCGCCGCTCACCGCGTAGGCGGCGACCGGCACGTCGAAGCGCTCGCGCACGCGCCGGATGACGTCGAGGTACGCCAGCGCCGGCTTCACCATCACGATGTCGGCGCCTTCTTCGACGTCGAGCGCGACCTCGCGCAGCGCCTCGAGCGCGTTCGCCGGATCCATCTGGTAGCCGCGCCGGTCGCCGAACTGCGGTGTCGACTGCGCGGCCTCGCGGAAGGGCCCGTAGAACGCCGAGGCGTACTTGGCGGCGTAGGCCATGATCGGAAGATCGGGGAATCCTGCCCGATCGAGGCCGGCGCGGATGGCGCCGACGCGGCCGTCCATCATGTCCGACGGCGCCACGAGGTCGGCGCCGGCCTGCGCGTGCGCCACCGCCTCGGCGACGAGCGGCTCGAGGCTGGCATCGTTCGCGACCTCGCCGTTCTCGATGAGGCCGCAGTGGCCGTGGTCGGTGTACTCGCAGAGGCAGACGTCGGTGACGACGAGGAGCTCGGGAAGCGCGTTCTTGATGGCGG
Organism: Binatia bacterium; assembly: GCA_041476145.1. GTDB lineage: Bacteria > Desulfobacterota > Binatia > UTPRO1 > UTPRO1 > DP-19. Next base: position 926 of record JBGOSW010000233.1, on the reverse strand, counting down.
CGACGGCGCGCACGACGATGCCGTCCGCCGCGTACGCCGCGGAGCCGACGGCGTCTTTGCGCTCGGGAATCCCGAAGAGAATGACCGCCGGAATGCCGAGGTCGTACACCGCCTTGCATTCCTCGACGGCGCGATCGATCGAGAGCTGCGCGACGCCGGGCATGGCGGCGATCGGCTGCGTGCGCGCGCTCCCCGGCACGACGAAGAGCGGCAGCACGAGGCCGTCGACGCTCGGCCGCGTCTCCGCCACCAAGCGCCGGAGCGCGGGGGTGCGTCGCAGGCGGCGCGGGCGATGCGTCGGATAACTCATCGCTGGCATGACGATAGTGAATCCCGCGGGGCTTTGCAAAAATGGGTAGTGGGTCAGTTTCAACGTGACGCCGCGCGCGTCTCGATCGGGCGCGGCCGCGAAGGCTCCGCGCGTGACGGGCGATACGCGGCGCGATCGTCTGCTCGCTGCGTCTGATCAGCATCACCGGCCTTCGGTGGAACCATATGATCGGAAAGAACACCGGCGATCGACAAAACGCTTGACGCCGGCACCTATTTTCGCCTATTGTTCGCCTGTCGCGAAGCAAAAGTTTTGACTTCATCTGGGACGCAATCGTTCACATGGGCTCGTTGCTGCACAGCGCAGGTAGTTGGCGGCATCCGCGTATGCGCGCCGCCGTCGGTCGCGGCGGCGTGCTCCGAAGCCGTCGCCCACGGGAGCGCGGCAACGTCGATGACGAGCTCGAGCGCGCGTGCCGCACCGAACGCGCCCGGTTCGCCCGGCAACTCGACATCGAGCTGCAGGTCGCCTGTCGGACCGAGGCGGCGTCACGGCACGAGCTCGGCATCGTCGCACGCGAGCTGCTTCGCGGCCACGCGTATCGTCGCCTCGGGTTCGTCCGGCTGAGCGACTACGCGCGCGAGCGCCTCGGCGT
>JBGOSW010000232.1:0-7093 GCA_041476145.1 Binatia bacterium | reverse complement strand
AGTACCGCGAGCTCGGTGGCAAGTGCCTCTCGCTCTACAAGTTCATCGACGGCCACTCACGCGAGCCCGCGGAACTCACGCTCGGGCAGATCGAGAACGCCGGTCGTGTGCTCGCCGACCTGCACGTCATCGGCAAGGGCTACAAGAAGGGCATCGACAACCGCTTCAGTTTCGAACGCGTCGGCGACGTATACCAGGAGGTGCGGGACCGGCTGCCGAGCTACTTCAAGCGCATCGTCCGCACGCTCGACGAGGAGGTCGCGTACCTCGAGCACTACCTCGAGTGGAAGCTGCCGAAGGGCATCATCCACGGCGATCTCTTTCTCGACAACATCATGTTCCGTGGCGAGAAGGTCGTCGGCATCCTCGACTTCGAAGCCGCCTCGCGTGGCAAGTACATCTTCGACCTCGCGACCGCGGTGAACGCGCTCTGCTTCGACGGCGAGCGCTACGACCTGAAGCGCTTCGAGGCGCTGATCGGCGGCTACGAGTCGCTGCGCACGCTCTCGCTCGCCGAGTGGGACGCCTTCCCGAACGAGCTGCGCTTCTCCGCCCTGCGTTTCACGGTCACGCGCTTGAACGATTTCTTCCTGCACCCGGTCGACGAGGTGCAGCGCGTGAACAAAGACTTCCGCGAGTTCTACGAGCGCCTGCGCATCCTCCGCCGTGAGACCGAAGGCGGCATGGAGGGGCTCCTCATGGCGATGGCGACCGGGTACGACTACCGGAAGTACCAGAAGGTTCGGGCGATCGAGAAGAAAGGCAAGTCTTGAACCTGGAGGACCACGTCCGCGAAATGTTGCGGGCGCTCGGTGAGGACCCCGAACGCGAGGGCCTCCAGAAGACTCCGGAGCGCGTGGCGCGCGCGCTCGGGTTTTTCTCCAAAGGCTACGACGAGGATCCGAGGGCGATCCTGAACTCGGCGCTCTTCACCGAAGAGTACTCCGAGATGATCCTGCTCAAGGACCTCGATTTCTTCTCCCTCTGCGAGCATCACATGCTGCCGTTCTTCGGCAAGGCGCACGTCGCCTACATTCCGGACCATCACATCCTCGGGATCAGCAAGATCGCACGGCTCTTCGAGGTGTTCGCGCGCCGTCTGCAGGTGCAGGAGCGCCTCACGACGCAGGTGGCGACGAGCATCATGGAGGCCATCGAGCCGATGGGCGTGGGGGTCGTCGTCGAGGCGGAGCATCTGTGCATGCGCATGCGCGGGGTCGAGAAGCAGAACTCCGTCGTGGTGACGAGCTGCATGCTGGGCTCGTTCCGCAGCCGTCAGGAAACGCGCGAGGAGTTCATGACGCTCATCCGCGGCCGTAACGGCCGCTGAGCGCGACGCGAGCGACGGAGGATGGAGTGGCGCCGCAAGGCGGCGTGGCGTCAGGACGAGGCTGGCGTCGCGAGGTCGAGGCGCTCGTCGGACCGTCCGTCGGATCGGCCGCGATCGTCGTGAATTCACGCGCGGGGCAGGTGCGGTGTCGGATGGTTGCCGCGGATCCCACGGCGGCGTTCCCCGGCGAGACGCTCCGCGCGTCGGCGACCGCGCTCCCGTTTGGCGACGCGTCGATCACCTGGGCGGCGTTGTGGTTTCTCGGCGACGCGTCGCCGCATCGGGTGCGTCGCTCGCTGCTCGCGGAAGTGGCGCGCGTGCTCGTCCCGGCGGCGACCCTCGTGATCGTCGATCACAACAGGCCGCGCCGCCGTCTCGCCGCGATTATCGCCACGGTGATGCCGCCGCGTCCACCGGGCGCGACACCGGCGGCGGCGTGGCGCCGCCTCGCGTATCCGACCGCGCGCGACGCGCACGCCGCCGATCTCGCCGTCGACCGTCTCCATCTCGCGGTCGGCGAGCGCGTGCAAGTGATCTCGGCGCGGCGCCGTCCGCGTAGCTGATCGGATTGGGCGGTGCGTAGCGCCTTGTGAGGAATCATCGCCGCTCGCGAGGTCGAGGGCGTTCTCAGAACTTCGCCCACCACGGCACGAAGCGCGTCCCCGGAACCTCCACCACGACGGAGTACTGATCGAGGAGGGTGCCTTGCGCACGCGCCAGCTCGCCGAGCGAGACGTTGTAGTCGGTCTGGGCCTGGACCTCGTTGCCGCGCGCGGTCGTGAGCTGATCTTGGAAGTCGAGGATGTCCTTGGTCGTGGCCATGCCGACGTCGAGCCGCCTTTGCTGATCGCGGAGGTTCTGCTCGGCGAGCTCGGTGGCGAGGTGCGTCGCGCGCAGGCGCTTCACGTTGGTGATGACGGCGTTCACCGCCTTTTGCACCTCGAGCGTGACGTCCGAGAGGAGCTGGCGGCGATTGAGCTCGGACGACGACACGTCGATGCGCGCCTGCGCGTACTGCGCCTTGGCGCTGGCGTTGCCGAGCGGGACCTCGATCTCGACGCCGGCGCTGTAGGAGTAGAAGTCGGTCGAGGTGAGCCGGTCGAGCGACTTGCCGTACGATCCGCCGAAGGGGCTCGTCGTCACCGTGCCGTTGTTCAGAGTGACGGGCACCTGGTTGCCGGAGAGGCCGTTCAGGCCGAAGCTCGTGATGGCGTCGAGCCGGGGAAGAAGCTGGTTCTCGCGGACGCGTGCGGTGAGGTTCCTCGAGCGCAGGTCGAGGTTTTGCGCGATGATCTCCGGTCTGTGCTCGAGCGCGACCGCGAGTGCCTGATCGGCATCGACCGCGACCGCATCGACACGTAAGGGCTCGACCGGGTCGACGCGTTGCGGGACGAACGTGTCGTTGTGGTGGAGATACACCGTCTGCCGCAACGTCCGTTGCGCGACGTCGAGCGCGTTCTCGGCGACGATGACGTCCGCGTCGCGCGCCGCTTCTTGACTCCGCGCCTCGGTCACCGAGACCGGCGCGAGCAGGCCGACGCGGACGCGCTCGGAGTTCTCGTGCAGCGTCTGCTGCGCGAGCGCCAGCGACTTCTGACGGACCCCCAGCGTCTCACGCGCGTTGACGACGTTCCAGTACGCCAGCACGACGCTCTGCACGAAGTTGGCGAGCTGCGCCCGATACGTGTACTGCGCCTGCTCCGAGGTGATGTTGGTGATGTCGACCAACAGGTACGCGAAGTTCGCCCCGAAGGTCCGGAGCAACGGCTGATTCAGGGAGAAGAGCAGCTGCGGTTTGTACTGCGGCACTAGCGCCTGAAACGTGGCGTTGCTGACGAACCGGTTGTTGTTGAAGTCGATCTCGAAGTTGGCGCCGGTGCGCAGGAGCTTTTTGACGGTGACGTTGGCGTTGAAGTTCTGGGCGACGTTGGTGCGGACGCCGGAGAGCGCGGAGGAGTTGGGCGCTTCGGCCCGATCCTTGTTCACGTCGAAAACGAGGTCGGGATCGAAGGCCGCCTCGGCGACACGCACGTCCTCGAGCTGCCGGATCGGCGTGAGCCGTTGCGCCGCGATGCCCGGATTGTGCTCGAGCGCGGCGTGAATCGCCTCGGCGAGCGTCAGCTCGGCGACCTGCTGCTCGACGCTGCGGCTCTCGGGCATTGCGATCCGCGGCTCGCGATACCACCACTGGTGCAGGAAGATCTGCGGCGCGTAAGGGGCGTGCTCGAACTCCTCGACCCGACCGGCCGAACCCGCGGTGTCGACGAGCTCTCGTCCCGGCGTGCCAGCGGGAGTCGTCGTGTCCGTGGCGGCCGTCGCTGCGCTCGGCGCGTCCGTCGCGCCTGCCGCGTCCGGTGCCTGGCACCACGCCGGCTGCTCCGCGGTCGTGACCAGGGCCATTCCGAGTACGATCGTCGATGCCCATCTCATCGTGCGCATTCCTCCAGCGAGTTGTCGTGCTCCATGACTACGCTCGCGCCCGCGCGCGTCCCCGTCCGACGGCGACGAGGAACATGACGCTCTTGCCGGCGGCATGTGGCGCGAAAAAGTCCGTCACCGCGTCGTCGAAGAACGTCAGCCCCGTCGCACCGAGACGGAGCGCGTAGGCGGCGAGATAGATGCGGCCGCCGGTGATCGCGGCCTCGAGCTGCGCCGCCCGATAGCCGCGGTTGCCGAGCGCGGCGAGCGTGCGTGGTAGGTCGACGAGCAGATAGCAATCGACGCTGGCGTCGGCCGCGAGCTCCTGTCCGAGCGCGAGGAAGCCCGCCTCGCGACGGAAGTCGCCGGCACGAAGGAGTTCCAGGCTCTGGTCGTCGCGCCGGTGGACGTACGTGCCGGGCGCGAGGCCGTCGACGGCGTGGACGATCAGGTAGAGGTCGGCGAGGTAGCCCTGCCGGCTGCGCACGAAATCGGCCTCGAGTCCCTGCGTCGCCTGCACCAGTATCGTCGACAGCTCCGCGAAGCCGATCGCGGCGCGGGTGAAGGCACGGCTCGAGCCACGGCGGTGGATGACGGTGTCGATCGTCTCCTGCGGTGTCGCGGCGAGCGCACCCAGTGAAACGCGCGTGGCGCCGCGTTCGGCCGCGGGCGCGTCGAGGGCGCACGCGCGCCAGGCGCGCACTTCGTTCGCGGACTCGAGCGTCGAGGCGGCGTGCATGGTCGCGATCGCCGGGTAGGCGATCACGGGCGCGCGCGACGGCTGCGTCGCGAGCGCGAGCGCCGCAGGCTCGATCGTCGCGGCGGGGCGCGGCGCCGGGTCGTCGCCGATCGCGAGCAGCGACAGCGCCAGCCGGTGTGTTCCGTCGAGGTCGAGCAGGCGCTCGACCGCCGTGTCGACGAAGCCGGCGACGAGGCGCGCCGGCATGGCGACCGCCGCCGCGGCCGCGAGGGCGTTCGCGAGCAGCGTGCCGTCGTCCCAGAAGCAGTGCCGGTAGGCGCGCGCACGGTACTTCCAGGCGTTCCTCCAGATCGTCGACACCGACACCAGGACGGCGGCGGCCGCCGCGATCGCCGGTTCCCCGGCGCTCGCTTCCGTGAGCCACGGCCGGTGATCGCCGGGTCGGAGGAGGCGGAGCGCGAAGTCGTGCGGTCCGAAGTGGTAGACGCCGGCGTCGAGTCCCGGCAACGCGCCGCAGACGACGTAGAGATCGACGTGATAGAGCGCGCCGGTGCACGGCGCCGCGCGGAAGTAGGTCTCGTGGCCGTTGGCGTATACGACTTTGCGGGTGATGCCCGCGCTCAGCAGCAAGAGCCGCGCGAGCTCCGCGAGGGTCGGCACGCGCGGCGCGCGGGCCTCGGCCGGCGTGCGCGCTGCGCCTGCGATCGCGGCGAGCGCCGGCGTCGTGGCCACCGGCCAGTCGCGCGGCAGCGGCCGCGGTGCGAGTGTCGTGTACAGCGTGTAGGGCACCGGCTGCGTCTCGAAATCGAGGTGGTGCGGGTCGCAACGCAGGCGCTCCACCGAGTGCTTGGTCACGTCGTGGTAGCTCCACGCGGCCTGCACGTCGCCGTTTCGCATCGTCGCTACTTACGACGTGGACGCCGCCGGCACCAGCCTAGGATGTCGCGCCAAGCGGTAGTGCGCCGTCGATCTTGACACTCCATTCGGCCTCCGTTACGGTCCCCGCTCGCGAAGACGACGTTGGTACGCACGACTGGCGATCGCGTGGAGCACCACGAGGGAGTGCGACCTTCAGGAGCCGTACGCCTGGGCCTCTGAGATGACGAGGTCCAGGCTTTTTTTTGCCCGACCCGTGAGAGAGAGGCCATGCTGAAGAAGTATTTGCTCGCGCCCGGCCCCACGCCGGTGCCACCCGAGGTTCTCCTCGCGATGGCACAGCCCGTCATCCACCACCGCACGCCGCAGTTCGAGGCGGTTTTCGCCGAGGTGCAAGCGGGATTGCAGCGGCTGTTCCAGACGCGCGAGGACGTGCTGATCCTCGCCTCCTCGGGCACCGGCGCGATGGAGGCGGCGGTCGTCAACACGACCTCGCCGGGCGATCGCGTCCTGGTGGTGAACGGCGGCAAGTTCGGTGAGCGCTGGGGCAAGATCGCGGCGGCCTACGGTCTCACCGTGAGCGAGCTCAAGGTGGAGTGGGGTCGTGCCGTCGAACCCGAGGCGATCGCGCGCGCGCTGCGCGAGCACCCGGATACGCGCCTCGTCCTGATGCAGGCGAGCGAGACCTCGACGACCGCGCTGCACCCCACAGGCGCGATCGCACGGCTCACGCGCGCGAGCGACACGTTGCTGGTCGTCGACGGCATCACCGCCGTCGGCGTCCTCGACCTGCCGATGGACACGCTCGGGATCGACGTCCTCATCACCGGCTCGCAAAAGGCGATGATGCTGCCGCCCGGTCTCGCGTTTCTCGCGCTCTCGGAGCGCGCCTGGCGCGCGGTGGCGACGGCGAAGACACCGCGCTTCTATTTCGACTTGAAGCGCGAGCGTGACAACCAGCGGCAACACACGACGGCGTGGACGCCGGCGATCTCGCTCGTCAGCGGCACACACGCGGCGCTGCGGCTCATCTTCGCCGAGGGGCTCGAGGCGGTGTTCGCGCGCCACGCGCGTCTCGCACGCGCCACCCGCGCCGCCGCGCAGGCGCTCGGCCTCCGCCTGGTCGCCCCCGAGTGTCCGAGCCCGGCGACGACCGGCATCTACCTTCCGGAAGGCGTGCCGGGGAAGATCGTCGGCTACCTGCGGGACAAGGTCGGCATCACCTTCGCCGGCGGACAGGATCAGCTGAAAGGCAAGATCGTGCGCGTCGCGCACCTCGGCTACATCGGCACCTTCGACGTGGTGACGGCGGTCGCGGCACTGGAAATGGGTCTCGCCGCGTACGGGCATTCCGTCGCCTTCGGCACCGGAGTCGGCGCGGCCGAGGCAGTGCTGATGGACGGCATGCCGCCCGTCGGCGCGGCGTAAAGGGGTCGACCGATGACCTATCGTGTCCTCGCTACCGACAAGCTCGCGCCCCAGGGTGTCGAGGTCTTCCGCAGCAGCCCGGAGATCGAGTTCGATTCGAAACCCGGCATGCCGCCCGCGGAGCTCGCTGCCGTCATCGGCACCTACGATGCCCTCGTGATGCGCAGCGGCACTCGCGTCACCGCCGAGACCTTGCGTGAGCCGGGACGCCTGCGCGTCATCGGGCGCGCCGGCATCGGCGTCGACAACATCGACGTCGCGACCGCGACCAAGAAGGGCATCGTCGTCATGAACACGCCCGGCGGCAACAACGTGACCACCGCCGAGCACACGATCACGCT
>JBGOSW010000231.1:0-7160 GCA_041476145.1 Binatia bacterium | reverse complement strand
GACGAGCGCGCCGCTCGCCCGCTCGAGGGTCTTCTGGGCGTTATGGCTCGTCCGGTAGTAGAGGCGGTCGACGGTACGCTGCACCGCCTCGCGCATTGGCGTCAGCAGCCCGATCATCAGCAGGCTGAAGATCAGCGGAAAGGCCGGCGAGCGCGTCACGCTCGTGGTCTGCAAGGCGACGCCGAGCCCGAGTCCGAGGACGGCGTAGATCAGCATCACGATGCCGCTCAGTAGCAGGTAGTTGATGCCGCGACGAAGCACCGCGTCGATCTCGAAGAGATCGAGCTTCACGACCGCGTAGGCGAGGCTCAACGGGAAGAGAAAGGCCGTGAAAGCGGCGAGGTTGATCGGCTGCTCGCCGCCCGAAAGCCCGGACATGGTCACCAACCATGCCGGAATCGCGAAGCCGGTCACGATGCCCAGCAGCACGATGCCGAGCCGCTTGCGCACCAAGAGTGAGGCGCTCGTCCAGTAGGCGTAAATGCCGGAGACGATCAGCCCGACGCTGGCGAACCCCAGTGCCGACATGCAGAAATTGTGGACGCGGGAGTAGGTGTCGGCGTCGTACAGGAAGACTTGATAGATCGCGATGATCGCGAGATCGGCGGCGTACACCGCCGCCAGCACCGCCCGCCGATAGCGTCCCAAGCGTAGCACCGGAAACACCAGCATCAGGTGCAGAAAGGTCGCCGGCAGGAGCGCCTCGGTCGTGACGTGGAGTCGGAAGAGCCCCGCCGGGCCGTAGAGATCCATGCCCGTCAGGACGAACGCCCCGGCGTTCAGCACGAGCACGACGGTTCCCGTCGTCGTCGCGCCCGCGGGTCCGAGGATCCAGACCGCGAGGCCGACGCCGGTGAAAATCACGCCGTTCATGAAGTAGGCGCCGAAGAGCGAGACGTAGTCGCTCAGCGAAAAACGCATCGACGCGATCGTGCGGTTCTCACGCGCGTGGCGCGCGGCGAACTCGTAGTGGAACGGCGTTCCCGGTGGCTTGGCGGCGACGGCATCGTACACGTCGCGGGCGCTCGCGACCGGATGCCCATCGAGCCGCACGAGCTCGTGCTGGTAGATGCTCTGCTCCTGCAACCCCGTCCAATGCGCGAGCCCGACCGACGGCACCACCCGGTTGTCCATGAGAAAGAAGCCGGGGAACGTGCGATTGATCCATCCGAAGCTGTTGACGAGCGCGCCGATCGCGATCGTGACGGCGATCAGCGTGTAGACGGCGATCGCGAGCTGTCGCGCGCGCGTGCGCGGACGGGCGAGCGCCGGCATCAGGCGTCCCGTCGCGCGCGCCGCCGCGGCGGCACGAGCGCGAGCCCGAGGAGGGCGCAGGCGACGCCGAACGCGTCGCCGATCCGGGGGTAGAGCGAGAGGTCGCGGCGCGCGCTCACCTCGCCGATCGCGACGCCGCTCCGATCGGCGTCGAGCATACCGAACGGCCGTCCGACGGGATCGATGAATCCGGAGATGCCCGAGGCCGCGGCACGGGCGACGAAGCGGTGGTTCTCGACCGCGCGGAAGACCGCGATCGAGAGATGCTGCGTGCCGGCGCCGAGCCCGGCGCGATCGAGCCAGCCGTCGTTGGAGAGGTTGATCAGGATCTCGGCGCCGGCGCGCGTCAAGCGGCGGGCGAGATCGGGAAAAATCACCTCGTAGCAGATGAGGACGCCGAGACGGCCCACCGCAGTCGGAAAGACCGTGCTCTCGACTCCGGCGCTGAAGTCGCCGTCCGAGTCGGCGGCGAGCGCCTCGTCGAAGGTGAGCGGCCGGTACTCGGCGAACGGGACGAGCCGGATCTTGTCGTAGGCCGTCACCGAGCCCGTCGTTGCGATGTGGTAGGCGGAGTTGAAGTAGCGCGTGTGCGACGGCTCCTCGACGACGCGCGGCGCACCAAAGATCAACCCCGCCGGTGTGCGGTGCGCGAGCTCGCGGAGCGCCGTCAGCAGCCCGGCGTCACGCTCGGGATAGAGGGTGACCGCGTATTCCGGCCAGATGAGGAGATCGGGATGGCTCTCCGCGATCGCGCGTCGCGACAGACCGACGTACGCGAGGAGATTGCGCTCGGCGTTGCTCCGCTCCCAGCGCCAACTCGCGGGCAGGTCGCCCTGCGCGAGGGCGAGGATCGCGGTGTCCTGCGGCGACGTCTCGGTCGTGCGGGCGATGCGCCAGTCTCCGTAGACGACGCACGACGCCACGAGGGCGAGCGCGACCGCGAGCGGCGCGGCGGCGCGCGCCAGACGACGCGGGCGCGCCGTGCGCGTCGCGGTACGGACCACGAGGTAGATGCCGACGTTCACCGCCGCGATGACGAACGAGAGCGCGTAGACGCCGCCGAGATCCGCGACCTGGATGAGCGACAGCCGCTGCCACTGCGAATGGCCGAGCAGTTCCCACGGGAGTCCGGTGAGCAGGGTCGCGCGCGCCAACTCGTATGCCACCCACAAGGCCGGAATACCGAGGAACGCCTGCCACCGCCCGCGACGGAGGAGCGTGCGAGCGGCGACCGCGAACAACCCGACCCAGCCGGAGACGAAAAGCGCGCAGATGAGGGCGCCGAAGGCCGTCGCCGCGACGACACCGGCGGAAAAGTACGCCGCCACCGCCCCCACCACCCACGGAACGACGGCCGCGAAGAAGACCGCGCCGTATGCGGCGCCGGCGAGGAACGCGCCGCCGGCGCTGGTGCGTGACAGCACCGCCAGGAGTGGGACGAGCGCGATCCACGCGCTCGCGTCCTGGCCGTACGGCGGGAATGCGGCCGCGTAGAGCGCGCCTCCGGTCAGCACGAGTGCGAGATCGAGGAGTCGCGGGCGCATCGAAGCCTCGAGCGGCCGCGGCTAGCCGGCGGCGGATGCCGAGCGCGGCTCACGCTCCGGGGCGGCGCGCCGGGATGCGAGTGGGCCAGCCGCGCGCCGCAGCCGGACGAAGAACGTCGCCCCCCCGCCGAGCGTCGACTCGACGGTGACGTCGCCGCCCATGAGTCGGGCGAGTTTGCGCGCGATCGGGAGACCGATGCCGGTCCCGGGTTGCGTCCGCGTGCTGCTGCCGTCCACCTGGCGGAAGGGCTCGAAGATGCGCTCGTGGTCCTCGCGCGCGATTCCCATGCCGGTGTCCTGCAGCGCGAGGTGCACACTGTCGTCGCGGACGTCCGCGTGGACCGTGATCGTGCCGGCGGAGGTGAACTTCACCGCGTTCGAGAGGAGGTTCATCACGATGACCCGCAGCTTCGCGGGATCGGCGGCGACCGGCGGCAACGTATCGGGGACACGCCACTCGAATCGGATCGGCTTCTCGCGGATCAAAATCGTCGCAGAACGCTCGAACTCGGCGCGCAAGGTCGCGCCGTCGACGTCGGTCGCGCGCGAGATCGTGACGCCGGCGTCGAGGTCGGAGAGCCCGAGGAAGTCGTTGACGAGCCGGAGCAGCATCTCCGCGTTCTGGTGGATGCGATCGAGGGTGTCGCGGCCCGCCGACTGCGGCGCCTGATCTTCTTTCAGGATCTGCGTGTAACCGAGGATGATGTGCAGCGGCGTGCGGAACTCGTGCGAGATGTTGGCGAGAAGCTGCGACTTCAGGATCTCCGCTTCACGCACCCGGCGCAGCTGCTCATAGGATTTGATCGCCACCTCGACCCAGAGGAGGAGCTTGTCCGGTCCTTCCGCCTTGTCGTGATAGCCTTGAATGTCGAGCTTCTGGAGCATCTCGCGCGGCGGCTTCTCGCCCGAGTATCCGGTCTGCAAGACGATCTGCACCTGCATATCGACCTTGCGAATCTCCGCGATCAGCTCCTCGCCCGTCATGCGCGGCATGAAGTAGTCGACGAGGAGGAGGTGCACCTCGTGCCGCGCGAAGAGCTCGAGCGCCCGCTGGCCTCCATCGGCGAGCAGCACCTGGTGACCCTCGCGCTCGAGCAGACGCTGGACGGACGTGAGCGTCTCCTCCTGATCGTCGACGACCAGGATCGTGTAGCCGGATGTGTCGCCGACGGTGCGCTTTCGAGTCACGGTCAGCGCACATGCGAAGCAAGATGCGTTCCCGTGTGCGTGGAGGTGCGAACCCGAAATCCCGGCATTTGCACCGCTGTTCACGCCGCGTGCGGGTCCGACGTGTCACATGATTGCGAGGAGTGGCACTGTCCCGCCACTTGCGTTCAGTGCCGGTGCGGACGCATGCGAAACCGCATGCGTCGGCGCGCGCCGCGTCAGTGCGCGCCGCGCCGGCGCGGCGCGGCGAGTCGGCGCGCCACCGCCTGCTCGACGTAGCGCGCGAGCATGTCGCTCTCGAGATTGACGCGGTCACCGGGTCGCCGGTCGCGCAACGTGGTGACGGTGAGCGTGTGCGGGATCACCGCGACCGTGAACGATCGCGGCGTGCAGGCGAACACGGTGAGGCTGATGCCGTCGACGGCGATCGAGCCCTTCTCGACGAGATAGCGGCCGAGCGACGGCGGCAGCGCGAATCGATACAGCGCGCCGTCGCCCTCGGGTGTGATCGAGCGCAGCGTGCCGGTGCCGTCCACGTGGCCGAAGACGAGGTGACCGCTCAGACGGTCGGCGAGGCGCAGCGAGCGTTCGAGATTGACGCGCATCCCGGGCCGGAGGCCGCCGAGGGTGGTGCGCCGCAGGCTCTCCGCCGAGACGTCGACGGCGAACGTCGCGCCGCGGACGCGGGTGACGGTCATGCAGGCGCCGTTCACCGCGACGCTCTCGCCGATCGCGAGAGCGCGCGGCTCCCCCCGGATCGTGAGGCGCGCGCCACCTCGTCTCTCGGGGGTGAGCGCCGTCACCTCGCCGACGCGCTGGATGATGCCGCTGAACACCGGATCAGTCGGCGGCGCGATTCGTTGCGTCGATCAGCGGGGGCGGCCCAGGTAGCGCGCGAGCCAACCGGTGCTCTCCCGCTTCGCGAGCGCGTCGAGCTCGCCCTTGTCGAGCCACATGCCGCCGCAGTTCGCGCACTCCTGGACGGTGACCTCGAAGTGATTCGCGGCGGCGAGACCCTGGCCGCACTTCGGACAACGCATGTGCGCGCCGGCACGGGTGTCCGCGGCTTGTTTGCTCGCCGCTTGCGCGCGCATCTTCTCGGCCAAATCGCGCTCGCGCTCCGCGATGAACTTGTCTTCACGCGCGTGCTCGAGATCACGAAGCTTATCCCCGTAGCGGTCTTTCTCGTCAGGCATCGTCGAGCCTCCGTTCCTCCCCATGACTCCCGGCCGGTCGCCCGCCCGTTCGCTCCTGCAGATAGTGCAACCACGCCTTCGCACGCGGGCTCTCGGTCGAGAGCAACGACAGACCCATGATCAGGAACAGGATGCCTTGCAGGAATGGCAAGAACAGTCCGATCACACCGAGCACGAGGAGCAGCACGCCGATCGTGATTTTGCCGAATCTCCAGAGTCGCTGCTTCATCAGTACCGCGCCGACGAGTGTTGATTGTACAGGCGCCCGCGCCGGACCGTCAATTCAGCGGATACCGTCGTCGCGACACCCGGGACGATAATTTGGAAGCCGATCGGCGACGTGTCAGGATGCCGACTCGCATGCAGCACGGCACCCGCCGATGATCCCGCTCCGCGACACCGTCCCGTCGGAGACGGTTCCCGTGATCACACGCCTGCTGATCGCGGCCAACGTCCTCGTGTTTCTCCACCAGGCGGGACTCGGCAACGCGGGCGAGGCGTTCATCCGCGCATACGGGCTCGTGCCCCGCCGCGTCCACGCCGACCACCTCGCGACGCTGAGCCCGCTCGTCACCAGCATGTTCCTCCACGGGGGATGGATGCACCTGATCGGCAACATGCTCTACCTCAACGTCTTCGGCGACAACGTCGAGGACCGCCTCGGTCACCTGCGGTATCTCGCGCTCTATCTCCTCACCGGCATCGTCGCCGGCGTCGCGCAAATCACCATCAATCCGCACTCGTCGCTGCCGATGGTCGGGGCGAGCGGGGCGATCGCAGGCGTCACCGGAGCATATTTTCTCTTCTTCCCGCGCGCCCGGGTGGTGACGTTGATACCGGTATTCATCTTCCTCCAGATCGTCGAGGTGCCGGCCGTCTTGTTCCTCTTCTTGTGGTTCGCATTCCAACTGCTTCTCGGCATCGGCTCGCTCGGCTCGGAGACGGCCGGCGGCGGCGTCGCGTTCTGGGCGCACATCGGCGGGTTTCTGGCCGGCACGGTGCTCGGTCCGATCCTGGCCCGTCCGCGCACCGTCCGTCCGGCGTGGTGACCGCCTCCATCCACGAGCAGGTTGCGGCGCGCCGCAGAGTGGTTATTTTTCGACAGCAATGGACCTCGAAAAGCTGACGCAAAAGTCGCAGGAGGCGCTCCGCGAAGCGCAGACGCTCGCGACCCGTCGCCATCAGCAGGCGATCGACGTCGAGCACCTGCTCGCGGCGCTCCTCGCCCAGCCGCAAGGCATCGTGCCGGCGCTTCTCGAGCGCGCCGGCATCGACGTCCGCGCGCTCGCCGAGCGCGTCGAGGCCGAGCTCGCTCGCGTCGCGCAGGTATCCGGCGGCAACGCCCAGGTCTACATGGCGCCACGGCTGGCGCGCCTCCTCGACCAGGCGCAAGCCGAGGCGACGACGCTCAAGGACGAGTACGTGAGCGTCGAGCATTTCCTCCTCGCCATGGTCGACGAGCGTGGCGCGACCGGACGCCTGCTCACGCAGGCGGGCCTCACCCGCGCCAAGCTCATGGAGGCGCTGCGCGCCGTTCGCGGCAATCAGCGTGTCACCACCCAAGACCCCGAGAGCACCTACGAAGCGCTCGAGAAATACGGCCGTGATCTCACGAAGCTCGCCGGTCAAGGCAAGCTCGACCCCGTCATCGGGCGCGACGAGGAGATCCGGCGAGTGATTCAAGTGCTCTCGCGCCGCACCAAGAACAATCCCGTGCTCATCGGCGAGCCCGGCGTCGGCAAGACGGCGATCGTCGAGGGCCTCGCGCAACGCATCGGGCGTGGCGACGTACCCGAGGGCTTGAAGAACAAGCGCGTGATCACGCTCGACATGGGTGCACTCGTCGCCGGCGCCAAGTACCGCGGCGAGTTCGAGGAGCGCCTGAAGGCGGTGCTCAAGGAAGTGCAGTCGTCCGCGGGCGAGATCATTCTTTTCATCGACGAGCTGCACACGGTCGTCGGCGCCGGCGCTGCCGAGG
>JBGOSW010000230.1:0-7164 GCA_041476145.1 Binatia bacterium | reverse complement strand
CGCCATGGAGAATGAGGCCAACGGGTCGAAATGACGTCGAAAACGAAGGCGGAGCGACTCAGCCTGCGGCGCCGGCCAGCGGCAACTCGACGCGAAAGACGGCCCCGTGCGGCTGTCCGGACTCGAGCGAGAGGTGGATGTTCTGCAAATCGGCGATTCTAGACGCGACGAACAGCCCCATGCCGAGTCCGTCGACCGCGGTCGTGAAGAACGGCTCGAAGATCTTCTCGCGATTCTCGGGAGGAATGCCGGGACCCTCGTCCTTCACGATGGCGACCAGTCGTCCCGCCTTCTCGTCGACGCGCGCTTGCACCTCGATGGTACCCCCCTCGGGTGAGAATCGCACCGCGTTCTGCAGAAGGCTCAGGAATAGACACGTGGCCGCCTCGCCGTGCACACGCACCGCCTGCGCAGTGCTGGGCAGCTCTTTCCGATACACGATCTGCTTGGCGCGCAGCTCGATCTCGATGCCGTCTTCGGCGCGCGCCAGAATCTCTTCGAAGCGTTGCACCTCGTGCCCCTCTGCGGGCACGGTCGCAGCGCGCATGATGTCCTTCACCAGATCGCGAATTCGTTCGCTCTCCGCGAGCGCCATGTCCAAGTACTTGGTACAGAACTCCTCGTCGTCGCGACGCGACGGGAGCAGTTGCAGAAAGGTCCGTATCGTCGCGAGCGGGTTGTTGATGTGGTGGGCGAGGCCGGACGCGAGATAGCCCAGCGTCGCGGCGCGCTCGGCACGCTGCAGCCGCTCCTCGAGGACGTGCCGTTCCGCAGCGAGACGATAGCGTTGCAGCACCTCCTGGACGAGATACGGCAGGACCGCGAGATACCCCTCCTCCTTGACGATGTAGTCGTCCGCACCGAGCTTCATCGCCTCGACCGCGAGCTTCGCCGATGCGGCCGTCGTCACGAAGAGCGTCGGTGTCTTGAGCCCGGAGCCGCGGATTTCGCGCAGCAGTTGAATCCCGTCGCCGTCGGGGAGCCGGAAGTCCAAGACGAACAGATCGTACGGCCGCGCAGCGACCCGCCGCCGCGCTTCCGCGAGCGTGGGGACGACGTCGAGCGTCCATCCCTCGAGGACGGAGGAAAGCTCGTCGCTGATGAGCTCTACGTGCGAGCGATTGTCCTCGACGAGGAGAGCAGCACTACTCATCTTTGTCGACCCTCTCTCATGGGCCGGTAGCGCCGTCGCTGCCGCCGACCCTCACGGACGCGTGACCCAGGCCATTGTACGGAAGTCCCCCCGGCAGGACTACCGGCAATCCACCTCGGCCGACCAGAGGTCTGGCACACGCCCGAGAGCGTTCGTCCTGGGGCTCCTCTAGTCCGCGGACGCGCCCACGACAAGGAGCCGCGGACAGGTCGCGACGAGTTCATACGCGACGGCGCCCCTTCAGCTGCCGCGGCCGATGCGGCGGAGTTGTCCCGGCGTCAGAAAGAACTCGAGCGTTCCCGCGTTGCGCGGCGGCAGCGAGCCGACGGCGATCGCCGCGAGCCCGGCCTTCCTGAAGGGCAGCGGTACCAACCCCGGCGTGCCGACGAGCAGGGTCGAGGCAAGCTCGCCGAGATCGGGCTGGTGGCCGACGAGGAGGACGGACTCGCACCGCGCGTGCGCTGCGAGCGCGCTGAAGAGCTCCGCGGCGGTACCGCCGGGGGCGAGCGCCGCCGTGTCGATGACGCGGTCGTCTCCGAGACCATATGCGGCGGCGACGATCGCGGCCGTCTCGTGCGTACGACGAAGCGGGCTCGTGAGGATGACGTCCACCGGCAGCTCGAGGGCCCGCATACCGGCGACCACCTCTCGGAGCTTGCGCTTGCCTTCGCCGGTCAGGCGCCGCTCTTGGTCCGGCTGGTCCGAGCTGGGTTCTTCGGCGATGGCGTGACGGAGGAGCAACAGAAGAGGCGCGCCGGGCGGCATGGCCCCTTCCTATTTGACGGTGCTTCGTCGGCGCAAGTACAGTCCGCGCATGCCCGACGACAATCTCCTCTTCGCTTCTGCGACGCGCCTACTCGCGCTCTTGCGCGCCCGCGAGATCTCGGCGGGCGAGCTCGTGGAGCTTCACCTCGCCCGTATCGCCCGCGTCAACCCCCGCCTGAACGCGATCGTGACGCTCACCGCGGACGCCGCGCGCGCCGACGCCGCGACCGCGGACCGGCGACTGCGCGCGGGCGACGCGCGCCCGCTCGAGGGCCTTCCGGTCACGATCAAAGACGCCTTCGCGACCGCGGGCGTGCGCACGACCGACGGCTGTAAGCTCTTCGAGACGCTGGTTCCGGACACCGATGCGGTGGCGGTCGCGCGTTGGAAACGCGCGGGCGCGATCGTGCTCGGCAAGACGAACGTACCGGAGCTGTCGTTCGACTTCGATTGCGACAATCCGGTCTTCGGACGCTCCAACAATCCGTGGGATCTCATGCGTACGCCCGGCGGCTCGAGCGGCGGCGAGGCGGCGGCGATCGCGAGCGGCTGTTCGCCGCTCGGCCTCGGCAGCGACCTCGCGGGATCGATCCGCATGCCGGCACACTTCTGCGGCATCGCCGGCCTGAAGCCGACGGGTCAGGCGGTGCCGCGCACGGGCCATCTCCCGCTGGGGATCCCGCCACTACCGCTCACCCTGATGACGACGATCGGACCGATGGCGCGCCACGTGGAAGACCTCGCCCTCGCCTACAACCTCATCCGCGGTCCGCATCCGAGCGACCCCGACATCCTGCCGAGCGTCGCGGCGGACCCCGCGAGCGTCGACGTCGGCGCGCTCGCCTGCGCCTTCTACGCCGGGGGCGGTTCGACGCCCGTCGCCGCGCCGATCCAAAGCGTCGTCCGGCGCGCCGCGCGGGCCCTCGCCGATGCCGGACTGCGCGTCGAGGAGCGCGTCCCGGCGGCCCTCGCCGACGCGCATCGCATCTTCTACACGCTGGTCACGGCGGACGGCGGCAACGGCTTCCGCCTGCTCGCCGGCGACCGTTTCGGCGACTACCGGCTACCGTTCCGCCGCCTCATCGAAGAAACCAACGAGCTACCGACCTCGGCGTTCCTCCTGGCGGGGATGGAACGCACCGCGATCCGCATGGAAATCGCGGAGCTCATGACCGAGTTCCCGGTGATCCTCGGGCCGGTGCTGCCGATTCCCGCCTTTCGTCACGATCACCAGGGCCACGACATCGACGGCGTCCACGTCGAGCACCTCGATCCGCTCTGGGGGACGGACTGGGTGAACCTGACCGGGCTTCCCGCGGTCGCGGTGCCCGCGGGTGCCACACCCGAGGGGTTGCCGATCGGGGTACAGGTCGTCGGCCGGCCGTTTGCCGAGGGCGAGGTGC
The DNA here is from genome assembly GCA_041476145.1 of Binatia bacterium. Taxonomy (GTDB): domain Bacteria; phylum Desulfobacterota; class Binatia; order UTPRO1; family UTPRO1; genus DP-19. Next base: position 3,843 of record JBGOSW010000230.1, on the reverse strand, counting down.
TCGCGGTCGCGGCGGTGATCGAGCGCGCCCTCGGAGGGTACCGTCGGCCGCCCCTCGATTGACGCCGTGGCTCGCGCTCCCGAGGAGATCGCGTACCTGCGCGCCGTGCTCGCGGCGAGCACCGTCGCCGCCGATGCACTCCTCGCCATGGAACACGTCGCCGAGCTCCTCGCGCCGGAGCGTTCGGCGACACTTGCCGCCGAGATCGAAGGACGCTGCATCGCGCCGCTCGCGCGCGCCCACGACGCCCTCGCCGCCGCGCCCCCGCCGACCGAGCTCGCCGGCTTCGACGAGATCTTCGCCGCCGCCTTTCAGCACGCCCACGAGTGCGTCACGCTCTTCAGCGGCTTCCCGCGCGCGCCGGCGCCCGAGCGCATTCCGCGGATCCTCGCGGCGCTTCACCACCACGCGCAGGCGCAAGAGCACTTCTACGTCGTCCGCCTCCTGCTGCCGCCCTTCCGCGACTACTGGACGGCGGACGAGCCTTCCGCCGCCGGAGACGTCGCCACGTCGCAGGCCCCACTGCTGCGCGTCGGCGCCGGGGGTGATCACGGTGGGTTCGCGGTGTACGTACCCGAGCAGTACGACGCCGCGCGCGCCTGGCCGCTCATCGTGGCGCTCCACGGCGGCGCCGGGAACGGACGCGACTTCCTCTGGACGTGGGTCCGCGCCGCGAAGGCGCGCGGCTATCTCGTCGTGGCGCCGACCGCCGTCGGGTCGACGTGGGCCGAGCACGACGCGCACGGCCTGCTCGAAATTCTCGATTGGCTCGCGCAGCGCTTTCACGTCGCGAGCGAGCGCGTGTTGCTCACCGGCCTCTCGGACGGGGCGACCTTCACGCTCGTCTACGGCCTCGCCCATCGTGAGCGCTTTCGTGCCCTCGCGCCGCTCTGCGGCGTCTTCCATCCGATCAACGTCGCGAATGGCAACGTCGCACGGGCACGCGGCGTACCGATCTACCTCGTTCATGGCGCCCGCGACTTCCTCTTCCCGGTGGCGTACGCGCACGTGACGCGCGACGTACTCACCGAGGCGGGCGCCGATCTCTGCTATCGCGAGCTCCCCGACCTCTCCCACACCTATCCGCGTAGCGAGAACAACGCGATCCTCTCCTGGTTCGAAGCGCACTGCACCCGCGCCGCCTCGTGAAGCCGGGAACCGGCGCCGCGCGGCCGGCCGCGGCACGTATCGCGTCACGCCTCCTCGCGCTCGTCCTCGTGAGCGCCACCATCATGGCCGCCGCGACGCGACCGGCGCCGCCACGCGGCTGGCTCGGGGTCACGCTCGGCGAAGACCGTGCCCACGGCATCGCGGCGGCGCGCATCGACAGCGTACTCCCCGAGGGCCCCGCCGCGGCGGCCGGTTTCGAGAGCGGCGACCTCGTACGCCGCGCCGGCGATCGGACGATCCACGCCGCACGCGAGCTCACCGCGACCGTCCGCCGCACGCTTCCGGGCACGAGCCTCGTGTTGCGCGTCGAGCGCGCCGGCGTCCCCCGCGACGTCACGGTGACGATCGGCGCCCGCCCACCCGATCTCTACCGGCTGCTCGAGCGCGACCGCGACGCGTGGCAGGAGCCGGCGCGGGTGCTCGCACTCCTCGGCATCGCCGCCGACGCCGCCGTCGCCGACGTCGGCGCCGGCGGCGGCTACTTCACCGCGCGGCTCGCGGCGGCGGTCGGCGCGGCGGGACGCGTGATCGCCGTCGACATCGACGCCGACGCGCTCGAGCAGCTGACGACGCGCTTCGCGGACGCACGCAACGTCGTCGTGCAGCGCGGGCTCCCGACCGACCCCCGGCTCGATCCGAACACGCTCGACGCGGTGTTGCTGGTCGACACCTTCCACGAGCTACGCGCCGCCGACATGACGCTCGCCGCCATCCGCCGGGCGCTCCGCGCCGGCGGGCGGCTCGTCGTCGTCGACCGTCCGGCCACGGAGTACGTCGCCGGCACGCACGCGATTCCCGAGGCGCGCGTCGTCGCCGCGGCCGAGAGCGCGGGATTCCACCTCCGCGAGCGTGCCGATCTGCCGCGCCAGTTCCTCGTGGTGTTCGAGTGATCGCCGGCGCGAAACCGTGGGACTGCGCGTCCGGGGGTGAGAAAGCGCGCCGCTTCGTGTAAGGTCGCCCGCACCATGCAGACGCAAGAGGAGACTCGATGAAACTCACAGGCGCAGTGGCGATCGTGACCGGCGGCGCGTCCGGTCTCGGCGAAGCGACGGTGCGGACGCTCGTGGGCGGCGGCGCGCGCGCGGCGATCCTCGACCGCCCGCAATCTTCCGGAGAGCAGCTCGCGAAGGAGCTCGGCGCCGCGCACGCGATCTTCACCCCGGCCGACGTCACCAGCGGCGACGAGGTCGCGACGGCCGTGGCCCGCGCCAAGGAGGCGTTCGGGGCGATCCACATCGCCGTCAACTGCGCCGGCGTCGGGGTGGCGATGAAGACCGTCGGCAAGCAGGGGCCGATGCCGCTCGAGATGTTCGCCAAGGTCATCCAAATCAACCTCATCGGCACCTTCAACGTCATCCGGCTCGCCGCCGCCGAGATGATGAAGAATCAGCCGAACGACGAGGGCGAGCGCGGCGTCATCATCAACACCGCGTCGATCGCCGCCTTCGACGGCCAGATCGGGCAGGCGGCGTACTCGGCGTCGAAGGGCGGCGTCGTCGGCATGACCCTGCCGATCGCGCGCGACCTCGCCTCGGTCGGCGTCCGCGTCATGACGATCGCCCCCGGCACCTTCGACACGCCCATGCTGGCGCTCCTCCCGCAGGAGCACCGCGACGCCCTCGGCGCCGCCATTCCCTTTCCCTCGCGCCTCGGCCGTCCCGCGGAGTTCGCGGCGTTGGCGCGCCACATCGTCGAGAATCCGATGCTGAACGGCGAGACGATCCGTCTCGACGGCGCGCTGCGCATGGGACCCCGCTGAGCGCCGCCGCGCGCGGGTTGACTTCGAGGGGCGGCGTGGAATCCTGCCGTCGTAAAGGGGGGAACCAATGGCGAAGGGCGATTTCATCACCGACGTGAAGGAGATCCGCCGGCGCGCGCGGCAGCACATCGAGCGTGGCGCCGTGACCGAGGGCTACAAGGCCAACCGGCCGACGGTCCTCAAGCTGCTGAACGAGGCGCTGGCGACCGAGATCGTTTGCAACCTGCGCTACCGACGTCACTACTTCATGGCGATGGGCATCCACGCGCAACCGGTGGCGGCGGAGTTCCTGCAGCACGCCACCGAGGAGCTGCAGCACGCCGATCAGATCGCCGCGCGCATCACGCAGCTCGGCGGCGAGCCGAACTTCGATCCCGACGGCCTCCTCACGCGTAGCCATGCCGAGTACGTCGAGGGCGAGTCGCTGGTCGACATGATCCGCGAGGACCTCGTCGCCGAGCGCATCGCGATCGATTCGTACGGAGAGATGGTGCGCTATCTCGGCAACAACGACCCGACGACGCGGCGGATGCTGGAAGGGATCCTCGCCGTGGAGGAGGAGCACGCCGACGACATGGCGGATCTCCTCGCGACCCTCGACCCGACGAAGGCGTAACCGCCCAATCGCTCGCAGCTACGTCGGTACCGTCCCCGTCACGCGGGGGGCCGCGGGGGCGAGGCGGACGAGCGCGGGGTGCGCGGGGCCGGAAGAGAAGTCTACGTCCCCCCGCACCCCCCGCTCGTCCGCCTCGCCCCCCCGGCCCCCCCCGTGACGGGGACGGTACCCACCTAGCGGCGAGCGATTGGGCGGTTACGCCTTCGTCGGGTCGAGGGTCGCGAGGAGATCCGCCATGTCGTCGGCGTGCTCCTCCTCCACGGCGAGGATCCCTTCCAGCATCCGCCGCGTCGTCGGG
>JBGOSW010000229.1:0-7329 GCA_041476145.1 Binatia bacterium | reverse complement strand
GTAGCGCGCTTTCGACGGGGTCGCGAAGATCGGCCCGAGCACCACGTAGTCCGCGCCCGCGCGCACCGCGTCCAGCGCCTCGGCGGCGGCGTGGGTCGAGCGGCCGACGAGACACGCCACGCCGACGAGACGGCGCGCGTCGGTGATCGTGAAGGACGCGGCCGGCAGGTGGACGCCGTCGGCGCCGACGGCGAGCGCCACGTCGATGCGGTCGTTCACCAGCAGCCGCGCGCCATGGCGTCGCGTCGTCGTGCGCAGCGCGGCGGCCGCGCCGAAGAGCGCGGCGCCCGCGGCGTCGCGATCGCGGAGCTGGATCGCGTCGACGCCGGCGGCGAGCGCGGCGTCGATCGCCGCCGCGCGGGCGCGAACGTCGCCGGCAGTCACCACCAGCATGCAGCGCGGCGCGGCCACGCTCGCGCTACTGGAGGAGACCGTCGAGCGGGCTCGAGGCGGTGGCGTACAGCTGGCGCGCGATCCGCCCCGCCTTGAACGCCCTCCGTCCGGCCTCGACGGCGAGGCGCATCGCGTCCGCCATCAGCAGCGGATCCCGCGCGCCGGCGATCGCGGTGTTCATGAGGACCGCGTCGCAGCCGAGCTCGAGCGCGGCGGCGGCATCCGATGCCGTGCCGACGCCGGCGTCGACGATCACCGGCACGGTGCTGTGCTCGAGGATGATGCGGATGTTGTACGGGTTGCGGATGCCGAGTCCGGAGCCGATGGGCGCCGCGAGCGGCATCACGGCGACGCAGCCGAGTTCCTCGAGGCGCTGGCAAGCGACCGGATCGTCGGTGACGTAGGGCATGACGTGAAATCCCTCGGCGACGAGCGTGCGCGCGGCCGCGATCGTCGCCGCAACGTCGGGGAAGAGGGTGCGATCGTCGCCGATCACCTCGAGCTTCACGAGCGAGCCGATTCCGGCGTCGCGTGCCAGGCGGCAGGTGCGGACGGCCTCCTCCGCGGTGTGACAGCCGGCGGTGTTGGGGAGGATCGTGTAGTGCCGCGGATCGAGGTAGTCGAGCAGGTTCTCGGCGCCGGCGTCGGTGATGTTCACGCGCCGCACGGCGACGGTGACGATCTCGGCGCCGCTACGTTCGACCGCCTCGCGGGTGGCGTGGAAGTCGCGGTACTTGCCCGTCCCGACGATCAGCCGCGAGCGGTACGAGCGACCGGCGAGGACGAAGGGGTCGTCGAGCACGGGTGCCTCGGCCACGCTCAACCTCCGCCGACGAAGTTGACGATCTCGACGTGATCGCCCGACGCGACGCGCCGCTCGGGATAGGTGTCGCGCGGCACGACTTCCTCGTTGATCTCGACGGCGACGCGCGCGGCGGGGACGCGCAAGGCGTGCAACAGCTCGGCGACGCTCAACGCCGCGTCGAACTCGCGCGACTCGCCGTTCACGGTGACGCGCATCGGAAAAACGCTACCCGCTTCGCTCCACCTTTACAACCTGGACCCTGTACGCTAAGCCTGCGGCTCTTGCCCCTGGTCCGTTGATGGAGCATCCGAGTCAGGCGAGGCCCACCGTCGCCGAAATCGACGGGCGTGCGCTCGCCGACAACTTCGCCGAGCTGGCGCGGGTCGCCGGCGGTCGTGCGGCGGTGCTCCCCGTCGTCAAGTCGGACGCCTACGGCCACGGTCTCACGCTCGTCGCGCGCATTTTCCACGCCGCCGGCGCCGAGCGCTTCGCGGTCGCCACCGCTGCCGAGGGCGAGGCACTGCGCGCCGCGGGGCTGAACGGCGGCGTCCTCGTTCTCGGCGGCGTCTATCCCGCCGAACACGACCGTGTCGTTGCGGCGCGCCTCACGCCCATCGTCTGGGACGTCAAGACGCCGCGTGCGCTCGCCGCGCGCGCGCGCGCCGCCGGCCGCGTCGTGCCGGTGCACGTCATGGTCGATACCGGGATGAGCCGACTCGGGGTCGCCCCCGCGGACGCGCCGGCGTTGCTTCGGGCGCTCACGCAGCTCGACGGCGTCACCGTCGAGGGGCTCCTCACGCACTTCGCCGACGCCGAGTCGGTCGATCACGCCGGCACCGTCCGCCAGCTCGCCGAGTTCGAACGCCTCGTCGCCGTCCTCGAGGACGCGCGCCTGCGGCCGCCACTCGTGCACGCGGCGAACAGCGCCGCGACGCTCACCGCGCCGCGTGCGCGCTTCGACGCCGTGCGGCCGGGGCTCGCGCTCTACGGCATCCACCCGTCGCCCGCGTCGCGGCAGGCGGCGTGCCTGCGGCCGGCCATGCGACTCGTCACCCGCATCGTCGCGTGCCGCGCGCTCGCCGCCGGCGTGGCGGTGAGCTACGGCGGTACCTTCGTCACGCGGCGCGCGAGCACGATCGCGACCTTGCCGGTCGGATACGCCGACGGCTACCCGCGCGCGCTCTCCAACCGCGGCGAGGTGGTGGTGCGCGGGGTGCGGGCGCAAGTCGCCGGCCGCGTGTGCATGGACCAGACGATGATCGACGTCACCGACGTCGTCGGCGTCGCCGTCGGGGACGAGGTCGTGCTCTGGGGAGGCCCGCTGCCGGTCGAGGAGGTCGCGGCGCGCGCGGAGACGATTCCTTACGAGCTGCTCGTGCGCGTCGGCGCGCGTGTGCCGCGCGTACTGGCGTCGGGTGAGGAGGAGACATGGCACGGATCACGCGAGCGCTCGTGAGCGTCAGCGACAAGCGCGGGCTCGAGGAGCTCGCGCGCGCACTCGCCGCCCGCGGGGTGGAGATCCTGTCGACGGGCGGCACGGCGCGCGCGCTCGCCGAATGGGGCGTTCCGGTCACGGCGGTGAGCGACTACACGGGATCGCCCGAGATTCTCGACGGGCGCGTGAAGACGCTGCATCCACGCATTCACGGCGGCATCCTCGGGCGTCGCGACGACGCGCGCCACCAGGCGGAGATGCGTGCGCACGCGATCGGTCCGATCGACATGGTGGTCGTGAATCTCTACCCGTTCGAGGCGGTCAGCGCGCGTTCGGAGACGAGCTTCGCCGAGGCGATCGAGAACATCGACATCGGCGGTCCCTCGATGGTGCGCTCGGCGGCCAAGAACCACGCCGACGTGACCGTCCTCGTCGATCCCGACGACTACGCGGCGGTCGTCGCCGAGCTCGCCGCGAGCGGCGCCGTCTCGGCCGCGACCAACCGCCGCCTCGCCGAGAAGGCGTTCGCACTGACGGCGCGCTATGACGGTGCGATCGCCGACTATCTCGCGGCGGCGCGTACCGACGAGCCGTTCGGTCCGACGGCACGTCTCGTCGGGACCAAAGCGCAAGACCTGCGCTACGGCGAAAACCCGCATCAGCGCGCCGCCTTCTACCGGGACGCGACGGTGCCGGACGAGCCCTCGGTCGCGAGCGCCCGGCAGCTCCAGGGGAAGGAGCTGTCGTTCAACAACATCGTCGACGCCAACGCCGCGCTCGAGCTGGTGAAGGAATTTCGCGCTCCCGCCGCCGTCGCGATCAAGCACACCAATCCCTGCGGCGTCGCCACCGCCGCGACCATGGTCGCGGCGTTCACCAAGGCCCGCGCCTGCGACCCGGTCTCGATCTTCGGAGGCATCGTCGCCTTCAACCGCCCCCTCGACCGCGCCACCGCCGAAGCGATGCAGGATCTCTTCCTCGAGGTCGTGATCGCGCCGCGGATCGCGCCCGACGCGCTCGCGCTCTTCGGCGGCTCGAAGCGGCTGCAGCAGGTGCGGCTGCTGACGCTCGAGCTCGCGGACTCGGACGACCTGTTCACGGTGAGCCGCCGCGCCTGGCAAGGCGTCGCCGGACGCAGCCGCGACGTCAAACGCGTCATCGGCGGTTTTCTCGTGCAGGATCGCGACCTCGCCGAGGTCGACGTCGCCGCGTGTACGGTGGCGACGGTGCGCGCCCCGAGCGCCGCCGAGCTCGCCGCGCTCGATTTCGCCTGGCGCGTCTGCAAGCACGTCAAGTCGAACGCGATCGTCCTCGCACGCGCCGATCAGGTGGTGGGCGTCGGTGCCGGGCAGATGAGCCGCGTCGACGCCGCGCGCCTCGCCGTGATGCGGGCGGCGGGCGCCGGCCTGCCGATCGCCGGCGCGGTCGCCGCCTCGGACGCGTTCTTTCCGTTCCGCGACGGACTCGACGTCGTCGCCGAGGCGGGCGTGCGCGCCGTCATCCAGCCGGGCGGCAGCATCCGCGACGCCGAGGTGGTGGCGGCGGCGAACGAGCGTGACGTCGCCATGCTCTTCACCGGCCAGCGCCACTTCCGACACTGATGCGCGTACTCGTCGTCGGCGGTGGGGGACGCGAGCACGCGCTCCTGTGGAAGTTGCGCCAGAGCGTGCGCGTGCGCGCGCTCTACTGCGCGCCGGGGAACGCCGGCACGCCGGCCCTCGCGACCAACGTCCCGATCGCGAGCGACGACGTCGAAGGGCTGCGGGACTTCGCTGCGCGCGAACGCGTCGACTGCACGATCGTCGGCCCCGAGCTGCCGCTGGTGTGCGGGATCACCGACGTGTTCGCCGCCGCGGGGCTGCGCTGCTTCGGCCCGTCGCGCGCCGCCGCGGCCCTCGAGGGCAGCAAGGCGTTCGCGAAGGACGTCATGACGCGCGCCGGCGTCCCGACGGCCCGCCACGCGGTGTTCGACGACGCTGCGGCGGCGATGCGTTACGTCGACGAAGTCGGCGCGCCCGTCGTCGTCAAGGCGGACGGCCTCGCGGCCGGCAAGGGCGTCACCGTCTGTACGAGCGCCGCCGAAGCGCGGGCGGCGATCGACGCCAGCATGCGACATGGCGTCTTCGGCGACGCCGGGCGGCGGGTCGTCGTCGAGGAGTTTCTCGCGGGCGAGGAGGTCTCGTTCATGGCGCTCACCGACGGCGAGGCGGTCGTGCCGCTGCAGTCGTCGCAGGACCACAAGCGCCTCGGCGACGGCGACACCGGACCGAATACCGGCGGCATGGGGGCGTACTCGCCGTCGCCGCTCGTCACGCCGGCGCTCGAGCGTGCCGTCATGGAGGAGATCGTGCGTCCCATGATCGCGACGCTCGCCGCCGCCGGCGTGCGCTATCGCGGCGTGCTCTACGCCGGCCTCATGGTCGCCGACGGTCGCGCCAAGGTCCTCGAGTTCAACGTGCGCTTCGGCGACCCCGAGTGCCAAGTGCTGATGTTGCGGCTGCGATCCGATCTCCTGGATCTCGTGCTCGCGGTGCTCGACGGCACGCTCGCGCGCCACGCGCCGGCGTGGGATGCGCAGGCGAGCGCCGGCGTCGTGCTCGCCGCCCGCGGATATCCGAACGAGCCGGCGAAGGGCGACGCGATCGCGGGACTGGACGCATGGGACGGCGGCGTGGTCTTTCATTCGGGTACCGCGGCGCGCGACGGCGCGGTCGTGACGAGCGGCGGGCGCGTGCTCACGGTCGCCGCGCTCGGCGCCGACGTCGCCGACGCGGTGCGACGCGTATACGTGGGCGTGCAGCGCATCACGTTCGCCGGCATGCAGTATCGCCGCGACATCGGGGCTCGAGCGAGGAGGTGACGGTGAAGCGCAAGCGCAAGTCGGACGAGGAAGGCGGACGCGTTCCGCGCGTCGCGATCCTGATGGGAAGCGACAGCGATTGGCCGGTGATGCAGGTCGCGGCCGCGCGTCTCGCCGCGCTCGGAGTGCCGCACGAGGCGCGTGTGCTCTCCGCGCACCGCTCGCCGGAGGAGACGGCGCGCTTCGCGCGCGGCGCCCGTGGCGCCGGCTATCGCGTGCTGATCTGCGCCGCGGGCGCGGCGGCCCATCTCGCGGGCGCGGTCGCGGCGCAGACGACTTTGCCGGTCCTGGGCGTGCCGCTCGACGCCGGCGGTCTCGGCGGCCTCGACGCGCTGCTGGCGACCGTGCAGATGCCGGCGGGCGTTCCGGTGGGCACGCTCGCGGTCGGCACCGCCGGTGCCGACAACGCCGCGCTCCTCGCGGCGCAGATCCTCGCACTCGAGGATGCCGCGCTCGCGGCGCGCCTCGCCGCGTTGAAGCGCGACATGGCGGCCGCCGTCGCGGCGAAAGACCGGCGGCTGCAGGCGTTGCGACGGGCGCCGGGAACGGGCACCGCCGCGAAGCGCTGACGCGCGGCGACGGGGCCGACGTGGAGGGGGCGTGACGCGGAGGACGGCGTGAGTCGCGGGACGCCGCCGTCCCCGGCGTTCGACGCCGCCTGCGCGGCGCTCGCCGCCGGACGGCTCGTCGTCTATCCGACCGAGACGTTCTACGGGGTCGGGGCGCGCGCGTTGCTGCCGGCGGCGGTGCGCGCCGTCGCCGCGTTGAAGGAGCGCGGCGGTGCGGACGCCGCGCCCGCGAAGCCGATCTCGGTGATCGTCGCCGATCGCGCCATGGCGGCGCTCGTCGTGGCGCGCGTTCCGGCCGTCGCCGCCGCGCTCATGACGCGCTTCTGGCCCGGTCCGCTGACGCTGGTCCTGCCCGCGCGCGACGACCTGCCGATCGAGCTCACTGCGGGAACCGGTCACGTCGGCGTGCGGGTCTCGAGCCATCCCATCGCGCGGGCGCTCGCGGCCGCGCTCGGCGAGCCGATCACCGCGACCAGCGCCAATCGCGCCGGCGAGCCCGCCGCGCGCGACGTCGCGACGGCGCGCCGGGCGCTCGGCGCCGCGGTCGACGTCTACGTCGACGGCGGTGTACTCGCTGGCGGGTCCGGCTCGACCGTGCTACGCGTCGACGACGACGGGGCGCGGGTCGTGCGCGTGGGGGCGGTCTCGATCGAGGCGCTTCGCGGCGTGGTCGGCGCCTTCCCGCTCGCGATTCCATCCTGAGGACGAGGCGCGGTGGCGACGCTCAACTCTTTTCGCGGACTCCGCTACGATCCGACCGTCGTCGGCGACGTCGCGCGCGTCGTCGCGCCGCCGTACGACGTCATCGATCCCGCGCAGCAAGCGGCGCTCTACGCGCGCAGCCCGCACAACGTCGTGCGCCTGATCCTCAATCGCGAGACCGACGCGTACGCCGCGGCGGCCGCGACGCTCGGCGAGTGGCGTCGCTCGGGCGCGTTGGCGCTCGATCCGTCGCCGGCGCTCTATCTCTACGCGCAACGGTTCCGCGGACCCGGGGGCGCGCCGCGCGAGCGCATCGGGATCATCGGCGCCCTCCGCCTCGAGAGCTTCGAGTCCGGGAAGGTCCGGCCCCACGAGCGCACGCTCGAGCGCGCGAAGAACGATCGGTTGGCGCTGCTGCGCGCCTGCCGCGCCTCGTTGTCGCCGATCTTCGGCCTGGTGTCGGCGCCGGAATGGTCGATGGCGGCGCTGGTACCGGCGCGCGCGGCCGAGCTCGAGGTCGCGGAGGGCGAGGACGCGCGTCATCGCGTCTGGCGTCTCGACGACG
>JBGOSW010000228.1:0-7331 GCA_041476145.1 Binatia bacterium | reverse complement strand
GTTCAATTGCGACGGTGCCTTCTACGCGATCGACGACACCTGTCCGCATCAGGGCGGGCCGCTCGGCGAGGGCGACGTCGTGGGTACGGTCGTGACCTGCCCGTGGCACGAGTGGAGCTACGACGTGCGCAGCGGCGTCAACACCGACGATCCGAGCTGCAAGGTGAACGCGTACCCCGTCAAGGTCGAGGGGAACGACGTCCTCGTCGCGCTCTAGCGCCGGAGGGTCGCGAGGACTATCGACGCCACGACTACTTCACGTGCTTGCGAAACTCCGGCGCGCGCTTCTCGTTGAACGCGCGCGCACCTTCTTGCGCTTCCGCGGTGCCGTAGTAGAGCTCGAGCGCCGCGAAGCCGAGGCCGCCGATGCCGTGGATGTGGTCGGTGTCGGCGTTGAACGACGCCTTGGCGAGCTTGATCGCCGTCGGGCTCTTCGCGAGCAGCTCGGTGCACCATTGCTCGACTTCGCGCCGCAGCTCCGCCGCCGGTACGACTTTGTTCACCAGTCCCATCGCCTGCGCCTCGGCGGCCGAGTATTGCCGACAGAGATACCAGATCTCGCGCGCCTTCTTCTCGCCGACGACACGCGCGAGATAGGCGGTGCCGAAGCCGGGATCGACGCTGCCGACGCGCGGTCCGGTTTGCCCGAAGACGGCGTTGTCGGCGGCAACGGAGAGATCGCAGAGGACGTGCAGTACGTGCCCGCCGCCGATCGCGAACCCGTTCACCATCGCGATCACCGGCTTCGGGATGTTGCGGATGACGGTGTGCAGCGCCGTGACGTCCATCTCCTCGTAGCCGCTCGTGGCGCGCTCTTTCTGGTCGCCGCCGCTACAGAACGCCTTGTCGCCGGCCCCGGTCAGGACGACGACGCCGACGTCGCGGTCGTGCCATGCGTCGCGGAAGCAGGCGGTCAGCTCCGAGACCGTTCGCGCCCGAAACGCGTTTCGCCGCTCGGGTCGGTTGATGGTGATCCACGCGGTGCCGTCACGTTTTTCGTAGAGGACGTCCGTCAGCTCCATGGCACGTGGTCTCCTCGACGGCCTGTGTAGCCGAACCCGGCGTCGAGAGCGACCGCCGGCGAGGACTTGAGTTTCTGCGGCCGGTAGCGGATGCTCGCGCGCGCGTATGAATGCGGCCTACCGGGCGATCGTTCGCTCGCCGTGGCTGGTCGTGGCGGTGGTGGCGGCCGCGACCGTCGCACTCGGACTCGGTGCGCTGCGTTTGCGCGTCGACAGCTCGGTCACGACGCTGCTGCCGCGCGGCGATCCGGCGAAGCAACGCTATGACGAGGTCGTCGAGCGCTTCGGCGCCGACGAGGTGGACATCATCGGCGTCATCGCCGACGACGCTCTGGCGCCGGCGACGCTCGAGAAGATTCGCCTGCTGACGACGCGCGCCGCCGCGATCCCGGGCGTCGGCAGCGTCATCAGCCTGACCAACGTCCGCGACCCGATCGCCGACGTCCTGAACCCGCCGCTGCTGATTCCCGCGATTCCGGCGACGCCGGCGGCGCGCGAGGAGCTGCGGGCGCGCATCAAGGACAACCCGCTCTTCGCCGGCAACCTCATCGCGCCCGACAGCCGCGGCGCGGCGGTGAACGTCTTTCTCGCGGCCGACGTCCACGACGACGCGAGCGCCCGTCGCGTCGACGCCGCGCTCGAGGCGCTCATCGCCGAGGTCGGCGCGAGCGGTCCCGAGCGCCTCGTCCTCACCGGGATCTCGCACCTCAAGGTGAACGCGCTCGCTCTCATGCGTCGCGACCTCGCCGCGCTCACGCCCGCGAGTCTGGCGTTCGTCGTCCTCGTCCTTTTCTTCTCGTTTCGCACGCGCCGTGGCGTCGTGCTGCCGCTCCTGTGCGTGATGACCGGCGTGATTTGGACGATGGGCATCATGGGATGGGTCGGCGAGCCGATCTCGCTCGGCACGCTCGTGCTGCCGTCGCTCCTGATCGTGATCGGCAGCTCGTACGCGACCCACGTGGTGTCGCGTTACTATCTCGAGCTCGAGACGCCGACGACGCCCGGCGAGCCGGTCTACGGCGCCCTCCAGCAGGCGGGCCTGCCGGTGTTCGTGTCGGCGCTCACCACCGTGATCGGGTTCTCCGCCCTCATGTTGAACCCGATTCAGGCGGTGCGTTCCCTCGGGCTCTACGCCGTGATCGGCCTGGTCATCCTCTTCATCCTGGTGATGACGCTGGTGCCGGCGCTGATCCTCATTCTTCCCGAGCGGCGCTACCGCTGGGAGCTGGTCGGCGGCGCCGGCGAGCAGGGGCGGCTTGCGAAGATCCTCGCCGCGCTCGCCCGCTTCGACATCCGCCAACGCCGCGTGATCTTCGTCGGCGCCGGCCTGCTCGTCGTCGCCGCCCTCATGGCGCTGCCGCGCATCGAGGCGGACACGAACTTCCTCTCCTATTTCCCCGCGAACTCGCCGATCGTGCGCTCGCACCAGGCGATCAACGATCGCGTCGCGGGGGCGCTGCCGTTCTACGTCGTGCTCGGGACACAAGGCCGCCCGGGCGCGATGCTCACGATGGAGGCGCTGCGCCGCATCCACGACCTCGAGATCTTCATCGACACCATTCCCGGCGTCACCCGCAGCGTCTCCCTGACCGACTACCTCGATCTCCTCGACCGCGGCCTGCGCTCGAGCGGCGACGTCATCGTCGACGACGAGGGCAACCCCGTCGATCCCGGGACGATCAAGAGCTTCTGGGAGGACCCGCGCCGGCTCGACGAGGTCCTCACCTTCGTCAAGCAGAACCCGAGCGCGTTCCGTTCGGTGATCAGCGCCGACTTCTCGCAGACGAACATCCTCGTGCGCACCCGCTTCGAGCGCTCGACCGAGATCTCCGCGGCCGTGGAGCAGATCCGCGCCTTCGGTGAGAAGAACGATCCACCCGATATGCAACCGATGCCGACGGGCAACATCGTCCTCCTGAACGGCACCACCGACGACGTCGTGTGGGGCCAGGTGAAGAGCATCACGGTGGCGCTGGTCGTGATCATGATCGTGATGTCACTGCTCTTCCTGTCGGTGAAGGTCGGGTTCATCACCATGCTGCCGAACGTCGTACCGATCGTCCTCTTCTTCGGCATCCTCGGCTGGTCGCACGTCACCTTGAACATCGGCACCAGCATCATCGCCGCGATCGCGCTCGGCATCGCCGTCGACAACACCATTCACTTCATGGTGCGCTTCAACCGCGAGCTGCAGGTGACGTACGATCAGGAACGCTCGCTCACGACCGCGCTCCGCACGATCGGCCGCCCGATCGTGTACACGTCGGCGGCGCTCACCTGCGGCTTCCTCGTCATGCGGCTCTCGGAGTTCGTGCCGGTGCGCGACTTCGGCGACCTCTCGGCGGCGACGATGCTCGCGGCGATGGGCACCAACCTCGTTCTGCTGCCGGCGCTGCTCGCGCAGACGCGCATCGTCACGTTGTGGGACCTCCTCTTCGTGAAGCTCGGCAAGGACCCCCACAAGACGATCCCGCTCTTCCGCGGCCTGCGACGGGCGCAGGCGCGGATCGCCGTCCTGCTCGGGACACTCCAGACCGTCCGCGCCGGGGAGATGGCGGTGCGCCAGGGCGAGATGGGCGAGGCGATGTACGTCATCATCAACGGCCGCGCCGACGTGATCGTGATCGGTCTCGACGAGCAGCGCCGGCTCGTCCAGCGTCTCGATCGCGGCGACGTGTTCGGCGAAATGGGTCTCGTGCGGCGCCAGCAGCGCACGGCGGACATCGTCGCCGTCGACGACCTCGAGCTGCTCGCCGTCGATCAGCACTTTCTTGAGCGATTGCAGCGCCGGTACCCGCGGATCGCCGCCACCGTCTTCCTCAACCTGACGCGTATTCTGAGCGACAAGCTCGAGAGCACGACCGGGCGTTTCGCAGCCGCGAGCTGAGCAGGTAGAATCCGCTCTCTATCGCGAGCGGGCCATGAGCATGACGAGCGACGGCGAAGAGACCACTGCGTGCGCGGCGGCCGCTCAGCTGCGGAGCGGTGGGTACGAGTACGGCTGGTTCGGCGGGCGCGCGAACGATCTCGACGATCGTCGTCACGTCGCGTTCCCGATCACCAGCGTCGACGCCGACGGCGACCGCCTCGTGTTCCGTTTCGATTGGAAGGGCGCGGTCGTGAGCGGCCGGCTGTACGGCCGGTCGTTCACCGGCACGTGGCGGCAGAGCACCGGCGACGGTGAGGTCGCGCTCGAGTTCGCCTCCGACTTCGCAAGCGCCGAAGGTTGGTGGACGCTGCCCCACGAGCCCGCCCGCCACCGCGCCTTCATTCGTCGCGGCCGTGGTGAGCGGAGCCATGGCTGAGAGCGCGCTCTGCGCGGGTGCGCGACCCGGTGCGTCCGTCGTCGTCGACGGGTGGACAGTCGCCGCCGCCTACGACGATCCCGCTCGGGAGTATGCGGCGCTGCGCGACGACGCGGCGCTCGTCGACCTGGCGTTCCGAACGCGCGTGCGCGTCGTCGGCGCCGATCGTGTCGATTTCCTTCAGGGGATGCTCTCGAACGACGTCCGACGGCTCGCGGCCGGGGAAGGCTGCCGTGCGTTGCTGCTCACCGAGCAGGGGAAAGTCGTCGCCGACTGCGTCGTGCTCGCGCTCGCCGACGCGCTCGTGCTCGACGCGCGGACGCTGGCGATCGCGCGCGCGCTCGCCGCGCTCTCGCGCTACATCGTCGCCGACGACGTCGAACTCGTGCCGGAGGATGCGACGCACGCGATCGGCGTCTTCGGGCTACGCGCAACCGATGCGCTCGCGCGCCGCGGGATCACACCGCCGCCCGCGGCGCCCTACGCCCACGTGCTGCACGAGACGGAGGTCGGCCCGCTGCGCGTCGTGCGGGTGCCCGAGCCCGGAGCCGGCGGTTTCGTCTGCCTCGTGGCGCGCGACCGGGCGGAGGCCTGGTGGCGGTCGTGCGTCGACGCCGGGATCCCGCGCGCCGGCTTCGACGCCTTCGAGACGTTGCGGATCGAGAGCGGCGTGCCGGCCGACGGCGTCGACATCGGCCCGGAGACGATCGCTCTCGAGGCGCCGCTCGAGGCGGCGATCAGCTTCGACAAGGGCTGCTACCTCGGCCAAGAGGTCATCGAGCGGGTCTCCGCCCGCGGGCACGTGAACCGCAGGCTGGTCGGTTTGCTGATCACCGCCGCGGCGATGCCGCGCGCCGGCGACGTGATCGCAGCGGGCGACAAGGAGATCGGACGCGTGACGAGCGTGGCCTGGTCGTGGCGTCTCGAGAAGCCGGTTGCGCTCGGCTACGTGCGTCGCGAGCACGTGGCGCCGGGAACGCACCTCGAGGTGCGCGCCGCGGCGGGCGTGCTGGCCGCGACCGTGCAAACGCCGGCGGCGATGCCGGCGAAGTGACTCAGGCGCTCGGTCGGAACGGTACGACGCCGAGACGCATCGCCTCACGATACGTCGCGGTCGCGCTCTCGGTGCTCGCGAACGCGGCGAGGTCGTCGGGGACGTCGACGTCGAAGCCGATGCGCACGTTCCGCCAGATCCTGCACGCTACGTGATGGCGCTCGGCGGCGGTGACGTGGCGCTCGAGGCTGCGCCCGCCGAAGCATGGCGGAACGACCCCCCCGGGGCTGCGCACGATCGCGTTCGTGCCGGTGCCCTCCTTCGAGGGGACGAGAGCGACGCCCGGTCGCGGCGTCCGCGCGAGCAGCTCGTCGACATCGGCGGCGCGGAGGAGGGGCACGTCGGAGAGCACGACGACGATGCTGCTCGCGCCCTGGCGCAGCGCCGCGTCGGTTGCGAGCGTCACGGCGCCGTTCAGTCCTCGCGGCACGCCTTCATCGACGACTCCGGCGCCGATCGTGCGTGCGTGTGCCGCCAGCCGTTCGTCGGCGGTGACGACGAGCACGCGGTCGAGCCGTGTCGCCGCGACCAGCGCTGCCAGCACGTCGGCGAACATGGCGTACGTCACCGCGATGCGATCCGCGTCGCAGAGCAGGGTGCCGAGCCGCGTCTTGGCGAGCGACAACGGCTTGGCGGGAACGAGCGCGACGTGCACGACGCGATCTCCTCGGGAGCGGGACCTGTTGGCTTGTAGAGTCGCCCCCACCGGGAGTCAATACGCGCGCCGGTCGGCGGGCGCCGGTGAGCTCGGCGGGCCGCGCGCGCGTTCCTTGCGAGCCTCGGAGGGGGACGTTATAAGACGCGCCGCTTCCGCGTCCGCAACGGTCGGGATAGCATCAGCGCGAGGTCACGCCCATGCGTATCGTGGCAGGCTCGGCACGTGGACGGCGCCTGCGCGTGCCGCGGGGACGATCGGTGCGGCCGACGGCCGACCGGGTGAAGGAGTCGATCTTTTCGATGCTCGAGAGTCGCTACGGATGTGAAGGGATCGCCGTTCTCGATCTGTTTGCCGGGAGCGGCAATCTCGGCATCGAGGCGCTGAGCCGGGGCGCCGCCGAGGCGGTGTTCGTCGAGACCGACGCGCGCGCCGCCGCGGCGATCCGCGCCAACTTGCAAGCCGCGGGGTTCTCGGGCGAGGTCCTCGTCATGCCGGCGGCGCGCGCCATTGCGAGCATGGGTGCACGCGGACGGCGTTTCGGCGGCGTGTTCCTCGATCCGCCGTACGATCGTGGCTGGGTCGGTCCGACGCTCACCGCTCTCGCGGGCGCGGCGCTCGTCCGCGACGACGGCTGGATCGTCGTCGAGCACGGACGCGACGAGGAGCCCGCGGCGCGGGTCGGTGCGCTCACCCGTCGCGACAGTCGCCGCTACGGCGACACGCGCGTGACCACCTTCGCCGTCGAGCCTACCGAGGAGAACGTCGATGGCGTCTCCTGACGACTCCGCCGGCGCGCCGCGCACGGCCGTGTACGCGGGCTCGTTCGATCCGATCACGAACGGCCACGTCGACATCGTCCAGCGCAGCATGCAGGTGTTCGACCAGGTGATCGTCGCCGTCGCGTTCAATCCCGACAAGGACAGCGCGCTCTTCACGCCGGCCGAGCGCGTCGACATGATCGCGACGGTGTTTCAGTCGTCCGCGGGGCGAGTGCGCGCCGACAGCTTCTCCGGACTGCTCGTCGACTACGCGCAGGCCATGGGCGCGAAGGTGATCATTCGCGGTCTGCGCGCCGTCGCCGATTTCGAGTACGAGTTCCAGATGACCATGATGAATCGCCACCTCAAGTCCAACATCGAGACCATTTTCATGATGGCGGGAGAGGCGCACTTCTACACCAGCTCGCGGTTGGTGAAAGAAGTCGTGTCGCTCGGTGGTGACGTCGAGGGCTTGGTCCCCGAGATCGTGCTGCGACGCCTGCGCGCCAAGGTGGGGCGATGAACGCGCCCCAG
>JBGOSW010000227.1:0-7357 GCA_041476145.1 Binatia bacterium | reverse complement strand
TACGTCGCGCGGCATCTCAAGCGCGGCAAGCTCATGGCGCGCGAGCGCATCGAGCTGCTCCTCGACCGCGACTCGCCGTTCCTCGAGATCGCGCCGCTCTGCGCCTGGGGGACCGACTTCGGCCTCGGCGGCTCGATCATCTCCGGCATCGGCGTCGTCTCCGGCGTCGAGTGCGTCATCACCGCCAACGAGCCGACGCTCAAGGGCGGCTCGATCAATCCGTACAGCGCGCGGAAGAGCGGGCGCGTCATGGAGATCTGCGAGCAGAACCGGATGCCGATCATCAATCTCACCGAGTCCGGCGGCGCCGACCTGCCGTTCCAGTCGGAGATCTTCGTTCCGGGCGGGCGCGGCTTCCGCGAGCTCACGCGCCGCTCCGCCGAGCGCATCCCGACCATCTGCCTCGTCTTCGGCTCCTCTACCGCCGGCGGCGCCTACGTTCCCGGCATGTCCGACTACGTCGTCATGGTGAAGGAGGGCGCCAAGGTTTTCCTCGGCGGCCCACCGCTCGTGAAGATGGCGATCAACGAGGACAGCGACGAAGAAGCGCTCGGCGGCGCCGAGATGCACAGCCGCGTCTCCGGCGTCTCCGACTACCTCGCGATGGACGAGCGCGACGCCATCCGCATCGGCCGCGAGATCGTCGCCCAGCTCAATTGGACGAAGCTCGGCTGGTCGAAGCGCGTCGCCTCGGAGGAGCCCGTCTACGATCCCGACGAGCTCCTCGGCGCCACCTCGATCGACGTCCGCAAGCCCTTCGACGTCAAGGAGATCATCGCCCGCCTCGTCGACGGCTCACGCTTCCACGAATTCAAGCCGACGTACGGCACGACGCTCGTGACGGGCTATGCCCACATCCACGGCTACCCCATCGGCATCCTCGCCAACAACGGCGTCCTCTTCTCCGAGTCCTCGGAGAAGGGCGCCCAGTTCATTCAGCTCTGCAACCAGAGCGACACGCCGATCGTGTTCCTCCAGAACATCACCGGCTTCATGGTGGGTCGGCGCTACGAGGAGGGTGGCATCATCAAAGACGGCGCCAAGCTCATCAACGCCGTCTCCAATTCCACCGTCCCGCACCTGACGATCATGGTCGGCGCGTCGTACGGCGCTGGCAACTACGGCATGTCCGGGCGCGCGTACGATCCGCGCTTCGTGTTCACGTGGCCGAATCATCGCATCGCCGTCATGGGCCCCGAGCAGCTCGCCGGCGTGCTGTCGATCGTGCGCCGGACGGCAGCGGAGCGCGCCGGCACCGACTTCGACGAGGCGACGGATCAGATGATGCGGAAGATGGTCGAGGAGCAGATCGGCAAGGAGAGCTACGCCTTCTTCGCGACGGCGCGGGTGTGGGATGACGGGATCATCGATCCGCGCGACACGCGCACGGTGCTCGGCATCACGCTCTCCGCGGTGCACTCGAACGTGATCCAGGGGACGACGCGGTACGGCGTATTCAGGATGTAGGCTCGCATGCGGGTGCGCCGTTCGTAGCGTCGCGCTTGCGACTCCTGCACAGATGGCCCAGTCCGTCCGATTCTGGGCCAGCGTGGCCGCTTCCCGATTTTTCGCTCGATGAACTGCCTTCGGTCATGGTATTGGACCCGCGAAGGGAGTGAGGCGGATGGGGGCGGAGACGGGTGGGCGGCGGGAGGAGGTAGGGCGACACGTGCGCTGCTCGTGCTGTGGGCGCACGCGGTTCTGGACCGAGCTCAGCACCTTCACAACTGATCTCTCGTCCGACTTCGACCTCGCGGCCGGCACGCTCACGCAGACGGTGCTGTATTGCCGCGATGACTCCGAGTGTAGAGGAATCGCCCAGACCTTGCGTCTGATTCACAGTGCACCCGTCGCGGCGCCCAGCGACCTATGCCGGGTGCCCGACTACGACGCAGAGTGATGCCGCGCCTTGGGTACTTTCCGTCCCATTTTCGGCCAACCCGTCCGTCTCTCCCCGATTCCCCCGTGGACGCCGCCGGTCCCGGCGTGTGAAATTCCCCGCCAATATTCATCGCCCGGTCGCCCCGCACCCCCGGTTTGTCTGCGTGTCGCGCCGGCGGTACAGGGGTGAAGGTCTGAGTTCGGGAAACATCTTGCTCCACCACCTCAAAAAGGCCGCTAAGACTTCCTATCGACCGCGGTGCCCAGCATGAGCGGGCGCGGCGAGATCGAGTTCTGGTTCGATTTCGGCTCGGCCTATGCCTATTTCGCCTCGCTCGAGATCGAGGATCTGGCGGCGCGCCACGGCCGGCTTGTCGCTTGGCGCCCGTTCATGCTGGGCACCGCGTTCAAGCTGACCGGCGCCAAAGGGCTGAGCAGCACGCCGCTCAAGAAGGACTATTCGATGCTCGACTGGGAGCGGATCGCGCGGCTGCGCGGGGTACCGTTCAACCTGCCGCCGCATCACCCGCCGGTGGCGCTGGCGGCGACGCGCGCGGTCTACGCAGTCGAGCGGGACGATCCCGCGGCGGTTGGACGACTGGTCCACGCATTGTTCACGGCCGGCTATGTCGACGGGCTCGACACCGGCCGGGTCGAGGACGTTCTGGGGGTGGCGGAGCGGCTGGGCCATGATCGTCATGCGCTCACGGCAGCGATCGAATCACCCGAGATCAAGGCGTTGGCCAAGACGATGAGCGAACAGGCGATTGAGCGCGGCGTGTTCGGCTCGCCCTGGATGTTCGTCGACGGCGAGCCGTTCTGGGGCTGGGACCGGCTCGGGATGCTCGACGATTGGCTAAGCCGGGGTGGGTGGTAGCTCAGGCGTCGTGGGTCGGGACCCGCGGCGGCCATGGGTACAACGATGATCGCCTGATCCCGGTTCTGCGCGAATTCTGTCGACGTCGAAATCGGTCATTTGCGATGCAACTCTTGCGGATCCGACCAGCACCCATCGGTGTCGATGAAATGTCTCAGCATCGTCGCGAAGACCAAGCAGAAGGGCGTCTGACCCGAAGCTAGACGACACGGCTGGCTTGGTTCACGCCGGGCAACCGGCTTTCGTTCCCTCTCCCGCCGCTGGCCACTTGCATCAGAGAAGCGGACACGGCGCGAACCGCTGCATTCGCACGTCGGCACGGAACTGCGTGAAATCCGGAGAGCCGAAAAGAAAGTCGGCCACGGCGTCTGCTTCCCTGGTGAACTCGGCGGAGCAAACGGAATCGGACACGCGAGCGGTGGGGTGCGACGCCCCCTCGCTCGCGCCGATCGTGACAATGCGTATGACGGCGAAGTTGGTCAGAGCGCCTCACCCAATCACGGCGACCGCCTCGATCTCGACGAGCAGCTGCGGCACCGCGAGGGCGGAGACTACGAGGTAGGTGCTCGCGGGATACTGCCCCTCCTTGAAATGCCGCTGGCGCGCCGCCGCGACGGCGGGACGATACGACGGGTCGGTCACGTAGATGGTGATCTTCACCACGTCGTCGAGCGAGCCGCCGCAGGCGTGCACCACCGTGCGGAGGTTCTGGAACGCCTGCTCGGTTTGCGCGGCGACGTCGTTCTCACCGACGAGGTGACCCGCGGCGTCGAGTGCCACATGGCCGGAGATGAACACCGGCGTGCCGCTCTTCTTGATCGCGTACGAGTAGCCCGTCGGCGGCGCCATCTCGGGCGGATTGATCACGGTCTTCGTCATCACGGGTCTCCCTTCGCGACGGCGCACATATCGCGAGGCCGCGACGGTTGCCACCGCGTGCGATGGCTGGCGTTGCTCGCGGCTGCGCACTAGAGTCGACTGCGTGCCTCGCGAGATCCTTCTCGCCCGCAAGTCGGGCGTCGAGCCGGCGCGGTTCCTGCTCGAGGTGTTTCAGGATGGCGAACGCTGGACGAGCACGCTCGCGCGCCTGACTGCGACCGGCGAGCCGGAACCGGCGAGCGTCGCGCCGCGCTTCTATGGCTTCACGGCCGAGCAGGCGCGGCGCCGCATGATCACCGTCCTGGAGAACGAGTGGGACGAGGTCGTGCCGGCGGACGACGCGACGGCCACGCCGCACTGACTCAAAGAGGATACGGATCGATTCCGAGCGCGACGGCACTGCGGAGGAGGCGGTCGTCGTAGGTCGCCAACTGGATGACTTGTCCCTGGCGCCGTAGGAAATCGGCGGAGGCGAGGTGAAGCGCGTCCAGCGTACGCACGGCGGTCGGAAACGGCTCGAGCGCGCGTGTGAGCACGGGGGCGGCGAGCTCGAGGAGCGCGATCCTTCCGATCAGCTCGCGAACGTCGTCACCATGAGATGCCGCGAGCTTGCGGGCGTGGACGCGCGTCCACAGCTCGTATTCGAGCAACCGGCTCGACACCAAGGTCTCGCGCCACAGCTCGGGTGGGGGGATGCGGTCTTCGGCGAGCAGGTGGGCGAGCGCGACTGACGTGTCGAGGTAGATCATCGATCGGTGCGATCGGCGGCGAGCTCCGAGAGGAGCTCGCGCAGCGTCGCGACGGGGTGACGTGATGGGATGGCGTCCGAGGGTAGTACCGGCGGCCGGAGCCATCCGTTGCGGACCGCATCCGCGAGCTGGGCGTCGGCGAGAACCGTCGCACGATCGCTGCGTGGGGGCACGAGTTCGGCGACGATGCGGTCGCGATCGGTGACGAGCACCGTCTCGCCCCGCGCGACGAGACGCACGTACTCGCTGAGCTTGTTTTTCAAGGTTTTGAGGCCAACCGCGCGCATCGGATCCAAAGTAGCTTCCAGAGGCTACGTAGTCAAGGAAGACCGATCGACGGCGGGGGAAACACCGCGCACGACAGCGCCGGCCCGGCGCAGTGTGCCGGGCCGATCGCGTGCAAGGGATCTCCCGCTCGCCGTTGCGAGCGTGGCTATAAGGGGACGGAGACGTCGGGGATCGTCGGCGGGAGCAGGTAGCCGGTCGCGAAGGTGCCGAGCGTCTCCGTGAAGAAGATGAAGCGATTGAGCGCGAGCCCGCTCGTGGTCGCGTTGAACGAGATCGATCCGCTCGAGCCGTTCGCGCCCGCTCCGACGACGCTGACGATGTCGGATACCGCAACCCCGTTCACCGCAAACGATCCCGTCGATCCGATCGCGGAGCCGTTGCTGCGCTTGGCGTCGACCGACCAGTTGGTGGAGGAGCTCTCGGCGCTGTAGGTGTCGCCGGCTACGTCGACGAACGAGATGAAGATGAGCTGGTTGCCGCCGAGGCTCGCCGCTGGGAGGGTCTCGGGGTTGTAGTACACGGCGAGGTGGGCGTTCAGCGGCTGAATCGGCTCGAGCAGAACCGTCGTCCCGTCGATCACGGCGCCGAGGTCCGGCGAGGCGGAAATCGCCTCCGCTCCCGGCGCGCTCAAGAGAGGGCCGGAGAGCGAGAAGATCGCGGCGCGGGCGGCACCGAACGCGCCCCACGCCGACTGCACCTGCAGATTCGCGACGGTGAAGCTGCCGGACAAGGCGCGGCTGACGATCGTCTTCCCGGCGCCGTTGATCGCAGTCGCGATCGCGACCCCGAACTGCGCCGGCAGTGCCGGGACGGTGCTCTTGAGGTCGGCGATGTCGATGATGCTAGTACCGCCGCCGGCGAGCGTGATCGTGTGCACGAAGGGCTCGCTGAAGCCCGGACCATAGAACAGGATCTGCACGGTCAGGTCCGAGCCGCTGTCGTTGTGGAGATTGACGAAGGTGGTGAATTCGGGTCGCGCATCGTAGTAGAAGATCACCTGATCGCCCTTACCCTCGGGGCGGTCGATCGCGGCCGGATTGATCGCGATGCCAGCGCGAACGGGAAGTGCGCTCAGCCCAAAGAGTGCGAGCGTGACGACGAGAGTTCCGATGTTCCGCACGTGAAGCCTCCTCTCCTCCGCGAGGCGCGTTCCACGCCTCGGCTCGACGCCGCCCTCTCTGTGGGGCGCGCCGTTCCCCATGTGACCACGACTCTGTCGGCCCTCGTGCTCTTCGTGGTGCTCGCGATTCTCCCCGGCTGTGGCGATGATGGCAACCGGCAGGGTGGTGTCGATCTGACCGTCGATCGCGACGCGATCGTCACCTCCCTGGCGCTCGAGCGTCGAGTTTTCGCCGCCGATGATTGCTCGCTCGCCGAGGGCGCGGTCGCGGCACCCGGCGAGCGACGACTCCTGCGCTTCGATGCCATCGTGGTGAACCGCGGCAGCCGCGCCCTCACGATCGGCGATCCGGCCCATCCGCTGGCGCCGTTCACTCCCGACGATTTCGTGTTCAGTCCGTGCCACGATCATTTTCATTTCCGCTCGTTCGCGGACTACGAGCTGCGCGGCGCGGGCGGGCCGGTCGCATTCGGCCACAAGCAGGCGTTCTGCATCCGCGACTCGCTCGCCTACGGACCGGCGCCGTCGCACGGCTACGACTGCGACTTTCAGGGCATCTCGGCGGGGTGGGGTGACGACTATCCGAGCCGGCTCGACGGGCAATGGGTCGACGTCACCGACGTCCCGCCGGGTGACTACGAGCTCGTCGTCACCGTCAACCCGGCCGGGCGTATCCGCGAGATCGGTGACGCGCCGAACGTCGTGAGCGTACCCGTCCGCTTGCCGTCGGGGTGAGGCCTTCGTGATCTCCGCGCGAGGGGACTCAGTGCGGGCTGCGTCGACACGCTCCAGACGTGACGAAGCTGAGGGCGACCGCACCGAGGAAGGCGTTTTCCTCGCCCCGTAGACACGCCAGCCATGTCGTCGGGGCCTTCACGTTCGGCGCACGACGAGCTTGATGGCGGGCTCGAGGTAGGCGGCGGGCGCATCCTCCCAGTCGACGACGCGTGTCGTGACCTCTTGGGGACGCAGGCGCCCTTGCGCGATCAGCGGCATGACCTCGGGAAGCAACGCCGCGGCGTGCGCCCGCCCGGTGAAAAAGCGAATCCCCAACGTGTAGAGTCTGCCGAGCGGCAACGGCATGTCGCCGCCGGCGTAGAAGCTGACGCTCTGACAGATGCCCTCCGGCGCGGTGGCGCGGATGGCGTAGCGCAGACCCGCCGGCGTGAGGCCGGCGTCGACGACGATCGGGTAGCGGCGCTCGGGCTTCTCGAAGTCGGTGCGTACGGGGTGCGCGCCGAGGCGCTCGGCGAGCGCGAGCGCTTCGGCGTCCTCACTGGCGTAGTCGACACGCGCGGCGCCCAAGGCGACGGCGGCCTGCGCCGCATAGAGCGGGACGCTCTTGAGGCCGTGGCTCACGATGAGCACTTCGGCGCCGGGGAGCGTCGCGAGATGCGGCGCGACGGCGCGATAGCCGTCGAGCACGTTGTCGGAGACGCTGCCGAGCGCGACCGAATCGAGCTCGGGAGCGACCGGTGCGAGCATCGCCTCGGCGTAGGGGACGCGGATCAGCTCGGAGAGCATGCCCCCGTACTCGACGCCCGAGAGCGGCTGCATGCCGTA
>JBGOSW010000226.1:0-7386 GCA_041476145.1 Binatia bacterium | reverse complement strand
GATCATGCGCCCCTCGCAGGCGACGTACAGGGGATCGAGGCCGAGGAGCTCGCACGCGCCCGCGACGGCCTCCGTCACCGGGATCGCCGTCTCCTCGATTTCGATGCCGACACGAGCGTCGAGCGCGATCTCGTTGAGCGCGGTGGCGACGCCGCCGCGGGTCGGATCGCGCAGGCAGTGGACGTCGATGCCGACGTCGAGGAGCGCACCGACCAGCGTCGCGAGGGACGCGCAGTCGCTTTCGATCGGCGTCTCGAACGCCAGTCCTTCCCGTACCGAGAGCACCGCGATGCCATGCCGTCCCACGTCGCCGGTGAGCAGCACGGCGTCCCCCGGCCGCACGCGCCCCGGATGGATGGCAACGCCGGCGGGCACGATGCCGATCCCCGCCGTGTTGACGAAGAGCCCATCGCCCTTGCCGCGGTCGACCACCTTGGTGTCGCCGGTGACCAGCGCCACGCCGCACGCGGCGGCGGCGCCGCGCATGGACGCGGCGACTCGACGCAGCTCCTCGAGCGCCAAACCTTCCTCGAGCACGAACCCCGCGCTCAGGTAGGCGGGGCGCGCGCCGGCCATCGCGAGGTCGTTCACGGTGCCGTACACCGCAAGGGTCCCGATGTCGCCGCCGGGGAAGAAGCGGGGATGGACCACGTAGCTGTCGGTCGTGAACGCGACGCGCTCCACGCCGAGTGGCACGACCGCGCTGTCGTGACGTGCAGCCAGCGCCGGGTGGTCGAACGCGGGGAGAAAGAGCTGCTCGATCAGCTCCCGCATGAGCCGGCCACCGCCACCGTGCGCCAGCTGGACCGTCGTGTGCCGCGCGAGCGGCGTCGGGCATTCGAGCCGCGCATCGGGTTTCATGGCGACGACAACCTCCGGTAGCGATAGTAGGCGGCGCAGGCACCTTCCGCCGACACCATGGTCGCGCCGAGCGGCGTGTCGGGCGTGCAGCGCGACCCGAACGCCGGGCACTCAGGCGGTTTGAGCCGTCCTTGGAGCACGAGTCCGCTCCGGCACTCGCCGGACTCGGCGCCGCCGACGTCGCGCACGCCGAACTTCCGCTCCGCGTCCCAGTCGGCGTATGCCGCGCGCAGACCGAGGCCGCTCGCCGCGATCGGTCCGAGTCCGCGCCAGCTGCGCGGCACGATCTCGAACACCTCGTCGATCATCGCACGCGCGGGCTGGTTGCCGTCGGCGCGCACGCTGCGCGCGTACTGGTTCTCGACTTCGGCGCGCCCCGCTTCGAGCTGCGCCACGCACATGTGGATGCCCTGGAGGAGATCGAGCGGCTCGAAGCCGGTGACGACGATCGGGACGCGGTAGCGCGCCGCCAGCGGCTCGTACTCACCGGTGCCCATGATCGTGCAGACGTGGCCCGCCGCCAGAAAGCCGTCGACCCGCCGATCCGGTGATTCGAGGAGCGCCTGCATCGCCGGGGGCACGAGGACGTGCGCGACGAGGAGGGAGAAGTTGCGGAGCCCGCGTCGGCGCGCTTCGTAGACGGCGGCGGCATTGGCCGGGGCGGTGGTCTCGAAGCCCACCGCGAAGAACACGACCTCGCGATCGGGATGCCGCTCGGCGAGCGCGACGGCGTCGAGCGGCGAGTACACGACGCGGACGTCACCGCCGTCCGCCTTGACGGCGAAGAGGTCGCGCTCCGACCCGGGCACGCGCAGCATGTCGCCGAAGGAGCAGAAGATCACCCGAGGCCGCGACGCGATGGCGAGGGCCTTGTCGATCTGATCGACCGGCGTCACGCACACCGGACAGCCGGGGCCGTGAATGAGCGTGATCTCCGACGGGAGCAACTCGTCGATGCCGAAGCGGACGATCGCGTGCGTTTGTCCGCCGCACACCTCCATGACGCTCCACGGTCGCGTCACCAGGGCGCGAATCGCTTCCAGGTAGCGCCGGCCCGCCGCCGCGCCACGGTATTCGTCGACGAACCTCACCGCTCGCCCTCACCGTGCGGCGGCGGTTCGATCTCTTCGCCTTCCCGTACGAAGCCGATCTCATCCAGGTAGGCGAAGGTGCGCGCCGCGGCCTCGCGGTCGATGCGGCTGATGGCGAAGCCGGCGTGCACGATCACGAAGTCGCCGCTCCGGGCTTCCGGCACGTATGCGAGGCACACCTCCTTCACGATGCCCCCGAAAGCGACGCGCCCCATGCGCAGCTCGCCCCCGTCGACGACGCTCTGCACCTCACCCGGTATGCCGAGACACATCGTTCCGCTCCTCGTTTCTCCGTGTCGCGACCAACGCTTGGCCGAGGGAGATGCCGCCGTCGTTCGGCGGATATGCACACGGCAGATGCACGTCGAACCCGCGCGCGGCGAGCCGTGCATACACCGCGCTTACCAGGTGACCGTTCTGAAAACATCCGCCGGTGAGCGCGACGTGCTCGAGGCCGGCCCGGCACGCGATCGCCTCCGCGAGCGCCGCGAGCGCATTGTGGAAACGGGCCGCCATGAGCTCGGCGGGTACGCCGGCATGGCGCTCGCGGAGGAGCGCCCGGACGAGCGGCTCCCAGTCGGCGATCGCCGGATCGCCCGGCCGCAACGGGAAGGGATACGCACCCTCGTCGTCGACGCGCTCGGCGGCGAACTCGAGCTCCATCGCCGCCTGCCCCTCGAACCCGACCTCGCGGCGAACGCCGGTGAGCGCCGCCACCGCATCGAAGAGCCGCCCCATGCTGCTCGTCGACACCGTCTGCACGCGCTGCTCCAGCATGGAGAGGAGGACGCGCGCCTGCGGCGCCGGCAGGGCTTCGCCGAGGTGGGCGACACTCTCGCCTGCGAAGATCTCGTAGAGAAGTCCGAGCGCGGCGCGCCGCGGCTCACGCAGCGCGCGCTCCCCGCCCGGAAGCGAGAACCGGCGCACGTGCGCGACGCGTTTGAAGCTCGCACCGTCGACGACGAGCGCCTCGCCACCCCACAGCGTGCCGTCGGTGCCGAGACCGGCGCCGTCCCAGGCGAGGCCGAGCACCGGCCCCGAGAGCCCATACTCCGCCATACAGGCCGCGACATGCGCGTGATGATGTTGCACCCGTTCGAGCGGGACCTTCCATTCCCCCGCCAGGCGCTCGGCGAGTCGCGTCGCCGCATAGTCGGGATGCAGATCGCATGCGAGCAGCTCCGGCCGCGCGTCGAAGAATCGCAGCAGGTCGGCGACGGTTCGCTCGAGAAGCTGTACGCCCTCGACCGCCGACAGATCCCCGAGATGCTGGCTCACCATCACCTGCCCGCCGCGAGCGAGCGCGATGGTGCTCTTGAGCTGCGCGCCGAGCGCGAGCACGCAGGGCTCGCCGCGAGCGCGACCGCGTCGCGCCATCGGCAGCGGAGCGAAGCCGCGGGCGCGACGTAGCAGCTGCGATCCCCGTGGCGAGACCTGCAGCACCGAGTCGTCCACGGGTCGGACGATCGGGCGGTCGTGAACCAGGAATCGGTCGGCGACTCCACCGAGCCGAGAGAGCGCCTCGCGATCGTCGGTACACATCGGCTCCTCCGACAGGTTGCCGCTCGTACAGACGAGCGGGCGCCCGACCGCATCGAGGAGCAGTCGGTGCAGCGGCGTATACGGCAGCAGGACGCCGAGCCGAGGATTCCGGGGGGCGACGGCATCGGCGATCGGCAGGCGTGCCGCGGATCCGGCGCGTCGCCGCAGCAACACGATGGGGGCCGCGGGCGACGCCAGCACCTCGGCTTCGAGTGGCGACAAGACGCAGGCGGATCGAACCGCCTCCACGGAGGGGAACATGACGGCGAAAGGCTTCTCCTCGCGTCCCTTCCGCCGCCGGAGCAGCGTGACCGCGGCGGGGTCCGTCGCATCGACGAGGAGGTGAAAGCCGCCGATCCCCTTCACCGCGAGAACCCGTCCGGAACGCGCCGCGGCGGCCGCTGCTTCGAGCGCGGCGTCCGCGCCCGCGAGCTCGTTCCCCGCCGCTGAGAGCAGACGCAACGTCGGCCCGCACGCGGGACATGCGATCGGTTGCGCGTGAAAGCGCCGGTCCGATGGCTCGGCGTATTCCGCAGCGCAGGCGGGACACAGGGAGAAGTGCCGCATCGTCGTCCGCGGCCTATCGTACGGCAACGCCTCGATGATCGTGTAGCGCGGCCCGCAGCGCGTGCAGTTCGTGAACGGATAGCGGTGGCGGCGCGCGCCCGGTGACGCGACCTCGGCCATGCACTCGACGCACGTCGCCTGGTCCGCCGGCAGCGTCGGCGCCGCGGCGGCGCCGGTCGCACTCGCGACGATGGAGAAGCCGTCGTCTCGCTCGGGCGTGATCTCGGCGGCGTCGATGCGCTCGACGCGGGCGCTCGGCGGCGGATCGCGACGCAGCGCCGCCAGGAAATCGCGGACGGCGTCCTCGGGTCCTTGGACCTCGAGCCGCAAGCCGTCGGTTCGGTTCTGGACCCACCCCGACAGCCCGCGCGTCGTCGCGGCATCGTAGACGAACGGCCGGAAGCCCACGCCCTGCACGATCCCCTGCACGTGGACGGCGAGCCTCAGCACCCGTCGATCTCCAGCGTCTCGATCGCGATGCCCGTCGGCGCGAGGACTTCGCCCTCGGTACTGCCGCAGCTCGGGCAGAGGAGGAGGTGATGCTCGGGGGCGTACGTCCCGCCGCACGCGAGGCACCGCGCTTCGACGTGGAGGAGCCGCAGCTCGAGCCGCGCCCCCTCGGCAATCGTCCCGCGCGCGCGCACTGCGAAGTGAAAGGCCAGGCTCTCCGGCGCGAGCGCCTCCGTCTCGGCCACCCAGCCGCGGACCACGCGGATCCGGCGCGCTCGCTCGACGGCGGCGCGCTCCAACACCACCTCGAGAATCCGCTGGGCGAGCGAGGACTCGTGCATGCTCACGCCCCGACGAGCGCCAAGACCCGCGCGCCCGCCCGCGCTACCGCGGCAGCGACGTCGGGGGAGAGCCGTTGCTCGTAGCGCTCCGGTCGCGCGATCGTCACCGCGACCACACGAATGGACGGTGAAACCGCGGTCGGCGCGAGGACGCGGGCGAGCTCGATCGCCTGCACGATCCCCATGCCGTGGGTCGAGACCGGGAGGAGCGGTGCGGCCGCCAGCTCCTCCGGCGCGAGCTCGAGGACCTCGCCGACCGGCGTCCCGAGCACGGCGTCGACCAGGACGACCGCAGCTCGCGTCTCGAGGAGTTCGACGAGCGCGGCGTCTTCCGCGGCACGGACGAGCTCGACGCCGTCGGGAACGCCACACGCGCGCAGCCACTCCAGGATCGCGAGCCCGACGCCGTCGTCCCCGGCAGCTCCCTGTCCCATGGCGATGATCCGCGCGCGCGCGGTCATTCTCTGTCGAGGCGCAGCGTGAGGAAGTGCGTGGCGCAGGAGATGCACGGGTCGTGGTTGCGAATCGCCTGCTCGCACTGCCACGTCAGCTGCGGCTGCGGCAGCTCGATCTGGCGGGAGACCAAGCGGGCGATGTCTTCCTCGATCATCTTCTGATTCTGAGAGGTCGGGGGGACGATCTTTGCGTCGAGGATCGTGCCGTCGGCATCGAGGCGGTAGCGATGGTAGAGCAAGCCGCGAGGGGCCTCGGTGCAGGCGTAGCCGGTCGCCGCGCGGCGCGGAACCTCGACGAACGGCTGGGCAGGCGGATCGTAGGCGGCGATCAGGCGCAGCGCCTCGTCGCACGCCCACAGGATCTCGACGGCACGCACGATGATGCTCTTGAAGGGGTTGCGGCAGGCACGGCCGAGCCCGGCGGCCCGCGCCGCTTCTTGCGCCAGTGGCGAGAGGCGCGCGTAGTTGAGCGCGTAGCGCGCGAGCGGTCCGACGCAATACGAGCCGCGCTCCCTGAGCGTCGAGTGTAACGCGTTCGAGTGCGCGACGTGCTCCTCCACGAAGTGCGCGTCGTATTCGCGAGCGGGGATGTCGAGGCCCTTCGTCGACGCAATGCGCCCCTCATTGAGCGGGTACTCCGTTGGAGACTCGAGGGCGACGAACTCGTAGTCGTGCTCGAGGTCGGGGAACGAGAACCCGGCGACCCATCGCACCGTCTCCAGCGCGGCGTCGCGCGCCCACTCGAGTCTTGCGGCGAGCGGCGCGAGGTCGCGTCGGGTCGGGACCTTGTAGAAGCCTCCCACGCGCACGTTGATCGGGTGGATCTCGCGACCGCCAACGAGGCTGATCACCTCGTTCCCGACCTTCTTCAACTGCAAACCCCGCTGGACGGCGTCGCGATGCTCCTTCGCCATCTGGATGGCGTCGGGGTAGCCGAGGAAGTCCGGGGCGTGCAGCATGTACACGTGCAGCGCGTGGCTCTCGATCCACTCGCCGCAGTAGATGAGCCGGCGGAGCGCGCGGAGCTGCCCGTCTACCCGCACACCGAGCGCGTCCTCGATCGCGTGCACGGCACTCATCTGATACGCGACCGGGCAGATCCCGCAGATGCGCGCGGTGATGTCGGGCACCTCGGTGAAGGCGCGGCCGCGCAGGAACGCTTCGAAGAAGCGCGGCGGCTCGAAGATCCGCAGCTTCACGTCGAGAACGCGAGATCCCCGGATCTTGACGTAGAGGGCCCCCTCGCCCTCGACGCGCGCCAGGTAGTCGACCTTGATCGTGCGTGTCTTCTCGCTCATCGCCCGCCGCGCTCGTGCGCCTCGCTCTCCTCGCGGAAGGGCTCGGCCCAGGCATTGAACGTCCGAAAGGCGCGGACGAGTTCGGGCTCGCTCACCCCGAGCCGAGCCCACCAGCGGGCGAGCGCTGCCGTGTTCGGCGTTTCCTGCGGTCCGAAGCAGCCGTAGCATCCGCGGTCGTAGGCGGGGCAGATCGCGCCGCAACCGGCTTGGGTGGCCGGGCCGAGGCAGGGAACGCCGCGCGCGACCATCACGCAGACGTTGCCGCGCAGCTTGCACTCGACGCAGACGCTGTGCGCCGGGGTGTTCGGCTTGCGCCCATGGAGAAACGCGCTGATCACCTCGAGCAGCTGCCGCTTGTCGATCGGGCAACCGCGGAGCTCGAAATCCACGAGCACGTGCGCCGCGATCGGCGTCGAGCGATCGAGTGTCGAGATGTAGTCGGGCGTGGCGTAGACGATCGCCGTGAACTCCTTCACGTCCTTGAAATTACGCAGGGCCTGGATGCCGCCTGCCGTGGCACACGCGCCGATGGTGACCAGATGCTTGGACGCACGGCGGATCCGATGAATGCGCTCGGCGTCGTGTGGGGTGGTGATCGAGCCTTCGACCAGCGACAGGTCGTACGGGCCCTTCGCCACCGCACGGGAAGCCTCGGCGAAGTTGGCGATCTCGACCGCGCCCGCGACCGCGAGGAGCTCGTCCTCGCAGTCGAGCAGGCTCAACTGACAACCGTCGCACGAGGCGAACTTCCACACCGCGAGACTCGGTCGGCGCCGTTTCG
>JBGOSW010000225.1:0-7428 GCA_041476145.1 Binatia bacterium | reverse complement strand
CGCCGACATGGCCGTCCGCATCTTCGTCGCCGATGCGGTCAGCTATCGCACCGCCGGCCTCATCGACACGCTCATCGCCCGCCTCGACCGCGACGATCCCACCTATGACGCGCAGGTCATCAAGGCGATCGAGGAGTACACGATCGAGCAGTCGATCGTGAAGGTGTTCGGCACCGAGACGCTCGACTTCGTCGTCGACGAGGCGTTGCAGATGCTCGGCGGCTACGGCTACGTCGCCGACTACCCGCTCGAGCGCCAGTACCGCGATTCGCGCATCAACCGCATCTTCGAAGGTACGAACGAGATCAACCGCCTCATCATCCCCGCGACCGTCATGAAGCGCGTCATGACGCAGGGCTTGCCGATGCTCGACTTCATGCAGCAGGTCGAGGCCGACCTCGCCAGCGGCAACGGCCACCACGAGCCGGTCGACGGCCCACTCGCGCGCGAGATCCACGCCGTCGATCAGGCGAAGCGCCTGGTCGCCTACACCACGCGCCTGCTGCTGCAGCGCGAACCCGCCGAGATCGGTCGCAAGCAGCAACACCTCGAGACCTTCGCCGACATGATCATCGACCTCTACGCGATGGAGAGCGCGGTCGCGCGCACCGCCAAGCTCATCCGCCGCCGCGGCGAGGAAAAGGTCAAGTTCGAGCGCGACCTGGTCGCCGTCTTCCTCGCCGACGCGACCGAGCGCCTCTGCGGCCGCGCCCGCCGCCTATTCGGCAACGATACCGACGGCCACGATCTCGAGCGCCACCTCGCGAACGTCGCGCAGCTCACGCCCTTCCTGCCGCTCCGCGTCCTCGACGCCCGCACCCGCATCGCCGAGCACGTCGTCGGCGCCGGCGGCGTGTTGGCGTAGGGCGTTACCCGCTCTCCCGCTCGTCCCGCGCCTCGGCCTGTGCCGAGGTGGCGGCGTCACACGGAGTGCTGCTCGAGATCGCCGCTGCGATCGGAGCCCTCACGTACTCCAGGAGCGAGCCGATCATCGCCGAGACGTCGGAGATCCGGTGCAGGACGGCTTCCGCGTGCTCGACGACCCACCAACCCGTCCCCGCGTCCCAAGGACCGAGCGCCCGCTCGCCGGGCCGCGTAACTTCGACGACGTCGCGGAGCGCGACCACGTGCGATGCGAGGCCCGAGAGCTCCTCGACGACGTGCCTCGTGAGATCGTCGCCGGCACCGACGCGACCCTCGAGCGCCGCGAGGCGCGCCTCACATTTCTGCACGACGGTGCTCAGCGCTTCCCGGTCGGCGGCCTGACGCGTCTCGAGCTGCATCACCGACACCGCGACGCCGTCCGCGTCCGCCGCCGGCGTCGCCGCCGCTGCGAGAAGCTCGTGGACGCTCGCGATCTGCCGATTCATTTCCGTGCGCAGCTCTTCGAACGCCTCGACCGTCGCCGCCAGGCGTTCGGTCGTATCGGCGGCGAGGCGCTCGAGCGCCGCCGTGGTCGAAACCTCCTGCGCGGCACCAGCCTGCTCGAACGCGACCTGCACACTTTCGACTCGTGACTCGATCAACTCGACGGCGGTGTGACGCGACGTCGCGCTCTCGGCGGCGATCTCCTCGACCGCGCGGCGCACCGCATCCGCGGCGCCCTCATGAGCCGTCGCGAGCTCGGCGACGGTGTGGCGAACGTCCGCGAGATCCGCGCGTGTGGCCGCGAGATCGCGCAGCACCTCGGCCACACGCTCCGCCGACACCCGGTCGGTCTTGCCCACCTCGTGCTCGAGCCGCTCGACGAGCGCGTCCAAGCGCTCGTCGAGCGTCGCATCACGCTCGGCGACCCGTCGCTCGACGTCTCCACGCAACTCCTCGACCACTCCCAGCGTTGCCGCCAGGCGCTCGGCGGTATCGGCGGCGAGGCGCTCGAACGTCGCCTCGGTCGAAGCCGCCTGCGCGGCCTGGGCCTCCTCGAACGCGACTCGCACGCTCTCGACTCGCGACTCGACCCGATCCACCAGCGCCACCCGCTCGTCGAGCCCCTGCGTTCGCGCTCGCAAGGCGTCGATCTCGCGCTCGTGCGCCCGTCCCAGAAAGCGCGTCTCGAGCGTCGCGTCGTGCTCGGCAATCCGTCGCTCGACGTCTCCACGCAACGTCTCGACGACTCCCAGGGTCGCCGCCAGGCGTTCGGCGGTATCGGCGGCAAGGCGATCGAGTGCCGCCGCGGTCGAAGTCGCCTCCGCGGCTCGGCCCTGCTCGAACGCACCCTGGTCCGTGGTGCTCTCCTGCGTCGCCACGAGCGCCGTGACGGTGCGCCGAACGTCCACCAGATCCGCGCGCGTGGCCGCGAGGTCGCGCAGCGCCTCGGCCACACGCTCGGCCGACCCGCGGCTGGTCTCGGCCACCTCACGCTCGAACCGATCCGCCAACGTCTCCAGTCGCGCCTTCTGCTGCTCGACGACGTCGCGGAGCGCACCGCAGTCGGCCTCCCGTCGGACCAGCGCCAGGGCTTCGTCGAGCTCTTGCGTTCGTGTTCGCAGCGCCTCGAACTCGACGTGGGACGCCGTCGCTGCATCGCTGTCGTTCTTGCCCCTCCCGCCCTTACTCCTACTGCTCTTGTCACGCTCGAATCGCTCGGAGAGAGCGGCGAGCTGCTGCTCGTGGTGTTCGATGGCGCGCGTCAGCGCGCTCATCTCGACGCTCGGCGCCGTCGCCGCCAACTTTTCCTCGAGGTCGCGCACGCTCGCGCGGAGCTCTTCGAGATCGGTCGCCGACGTCAACGCCGCGATCTGCGCCTCGAGGGCCGCCTCTCGCCGCGCCATCTCGGTACGCAGCTCGGCGATGCCGTCCGCGGGGTTCTCGGCCGGGCGTGCCCGATCGGCATCCCGCAACGCGGCCTGCACTTTCTCCAGCTCGGCGGTCATCGCCCGGGCCTCGCCGCGCAGCTGCTCGAGCGCTTGCTCGTGCTCGACCTGCATTCGCTCGAGGCCGCTGCGGAACTCGCTCAGCTCCGCCAGCAGCGCGACGGAAGGCGGTGACGAGAGTGACGACCGCGCGTATGCGTCGTCGCCCGCGACCATCGCTTCGGTCCCGACGTCGACCGCGCCACGCTCGTCGGCGAGCGCGGCTCCGTCGTCGCTCGTCGATCCGACGTAGAGCATGGACGTCGACGCATCCTCGGACGTCACCGCCCCCTTTCCGTACGTCCGCTCGAGCATGCGGCGAATACGGGTGAGCAGATCCTGGCGCCGGAAAGGCTTGGTCACGTAGTCGTCCGCGCCGGCGGCGAATCCCTTCGTGATCGACTCCTCGCCCGTCTGCGCGCTCAGCATGAGGACGGGGACGAACGCCGTCCGCACATCGGAGCGCAGGCGGCGGCACACCTCGAAGCCGTCCATGCCCGGCATTTGGAGATCGAGGATCACGACGTCCGGTCGGTCGGCGGCGGCGGCGGCGAGCGCCTGGGCACCGTCTTCCGCGAGGACGACCGAGAGACTGAGCTGCGAACGCTCGATCGTCAGGCGCACGATCTCACGGATCGCGGCGTTGTCGTCCACGACCAGCGCCTTGTAGCTGCGGCGACGCCCGCCGTTCTCGGAGGCGTCGCCGGACGCCTCCTCCCCCGCCGCCACGTCGCTGGTCGAGGCGCCACAGTAGGCGCAGCTCGTCCACCCCACGGTCAGCGGCTTGCCGCACTCACGGCACATGGCGCGCAGGATCGCGCTGCAATGCGGACAGACGGTATAGTCTTCCTCGATCTCGCGCTCACACCCCGGACAGCGCGGCGTGTAGTCGTTCACCTGCACGACGCGCAGCACCTCCTCCGGCGTCGTCAACCCCGAGAGCAGCTTCTCGCGCGCGCTCTCCACGACCGAGGTGAAGCCCTCGTTGCGCGCCTGCTGGCGGATCACGCTCTCCGTGGCGTTGGCCTCGATGAGCTTGGTCATCGCCGGCGAGATCGGCATCACTTCGTAGACGCCGTTGCGGCCCGCGTAGCCGGTCTGGCGGCACGCCGCGCAGCCCTTGCCGCGCCGCAGCTGCGCCACGGCCGCGTCGTCGAGCCGCAGCAGCCGGCGACTGTCCTCGGACGGCTCGTACGGCTCGCAGCACGATTGGCAGACGCGACGCACCAGACGCTGCGCCACGATGAGGTGCATCGTCGACGCGACGACGAACGGCTCGACGCCGAGGTCGATCAGGCGCGTGACCGCGGCGGTCGCGTCGTTGGTGTGCACGGTGCTCAAGACGAGGTGCCCGGTCTGCGCCGCCTGCATGGCGATCTGCGCCGTCTCCGCGTCGCGGATCTCGCCGATCAGAATGACGTCGGGATCCTGCCGCAGCACGGAGCGCAGCACGCCCGCGAAGGTGAGGCCCTGCTTATCGTTGACCTCGACCTGGTTGATGCCCTTCAGCTGGTACTCGATCGGGTTCTCGATGGTGACGATGTTGAGGTTCGGCGAGAGCTTCTCGCGCAGCAGCGCGTACAGGGTCGTCGTCTTGCCGCTGCCCGTCGGTCCGGTGACCAGAATGAGGCCCTCGGGCTTCCTGATCGCGTCGCGCATCCGCTGCAGATCCACGGCGTTGAAGCCGAGACGGTCGAGGGCCTTGATCCCGGTCGTCGCGTCGAGGATGCGGAGCGTGATCTTCTCGCCGTGCTGCGCCGGCAGACTCGATACCCGCAGATCCACGATGCGGTCCGCGTAGCGGAGCTGGATGCGCCCGTCCTGCGGGACGCGCCGCTCGGTGATGTCGAGCTTCGCCATCACCTTGAGACGCGCGATCAGCGCGTTCTGCACCCATTTCGGAAAGCGGAACGACTCCTCGAGGATGCCGTCGATGCGGTAGCGGACCGCGACCGCGTCGGTGCCGGGCTCGATGTGCACGTCGCTGGCGCGGCTCTTGATACCCTCGATGAGGATGAGATCGGCGAGCTTGACGACCGGCGGCAGCTCCGCCTCGCGCGCGATCGTGCGCAGGTCGTTGCCCTCGTCGCGCAGCTCGTTCAAGGTCACCGACTCGTCGGGCACGTGCTGCAGGAACTGATCGAGCGACTCCTGGAGCCGGTACACGTGCGCGAGCGCGTCGTGGATCTCTTGTCGCGTGGCGACCAACGCGTGGACGCGCTTGCCGGTCGCGAACTCGACGGCCTTGAGCGCCTCGATGTCGAGCGGGTTCGCGGTCGCGACCTCGATCGAGGCCTCGTCGAGCCGGATCGGGACGACTTTGTAGCGAATCGCGATCGGCTCCTTCAGCTCGCGCGCCATCTGCGGGTCGAAGGGATACGACGTGAGGTCGATCAGGCGGAGACGCAGCGTCGTCGCCAGGAACACCGCGAGATCCTTCTCGGTGATGATCCCCTCGGCCTCGAGGACCTCGGCGACGGAGACGCCCTTCTCTTGGGCGTCCTTATCGAGGCGGGCGACGTCCTCGGCCGCGATCTTGCCTTCGCGCTGCAGGCAGCGGAGGAGCGCGCGTTGCCCTTCGATCGGCTTGGACGCGGGAGTGCTCATGTGATCCCGCAAACTCGAGCAGGAATCACGCCAAAATGCCCCCTCGCCGTTGCGGCACTTTTCACACCCGCAAAGGCGGATTTCACGCGAGTTGATGCAGCGGCGACCGCCTCGGACGGCAAACCTGACCCGGGCGGGGTGACAGGAAACTGGCGCTACCGTCGTTTCAGCGACGCGGCGCGACGCTCTCTCGCCTTTGCCGACCCCATGTGTTAGCTCCCGCGAAATGCGAACCACGAGCGAGCGCATCACGATAGCCGTCGGCGGCGCGTCGATGGGCGCCTACGTCGCGCATCCCACCGATGCCGGTACCTATCCCGCGGTCCTCGTCTTCATGGAGATCTTCGGCGTCAACCATCACATCCGCTCGGTCACGGATCGTGTCGCCGCCGAGGGGTACGTCGCCCTCGCGCCCGATCTCTTCCATCGCACGGCGCCCGGGATCGAGCTCGGCTACGACGACGCCGGTCTGCAGCGCGGAGTCGGTCTCATGCAGCAGGTGAAGGCGTCGGAAGCGATGGCCGACGTGTCCGCGGCGATCGCTACGCTGAAGCGCCGCGCGGACGTCGGCGGGCGCGGCGTCGGCGCCATCGGCTTCTGTTTCGGCGGCCACCTCACGTACCTCGCCGCCTGCGAGCTGCCGATCGCGGCAGCGGCGAGCTTCTACGGCGGCGGCCTCGCCGTCGGCGTCCCCGGCAACGAGGGCGTGCCGACGGTCGAGCGCACGAGCAAGATCCGCGGCAGGATCCTCTGCCTCTTCGGCGACCAGGACGGCTACATCCCGCCCGATCAAGTGGAACGCATCCGCACGGAGCTCGCGCGGCACAAGGTCCGCCACGAGGTCGTCGTCTATCCGAACGTCGGCCACGGCTTTTTCTGCGACGAACGTGCGGACTACAGTGCGACCGCGGCGAGCGACGCGTGGCGTCGGGTCAAAGACCTCTTCGGCGGCGAGCTGCGCTGAAACGGCTGGCGTCGCCGGCGTGAGCGCGCCCTTCATCGACGAGCCGGCGCGCCGCACGCGCGTCCATGCGGAGACCGACGTGCTCGTGGTCGGCGGCGGCACCGCGGGCGCGGCGGCCGCGATCGCTGCCGCGCGTGCCGGCGCCGCGACCCTGCTCGTCGAGCGCTATGGCGCGCGCGGCGGCATCGCGACCGGCGGCCTCGTCATCCTGCTCCTCACGCTCGACGACGGCGCCGGCCGCCAGATGGTGCGCGGCCTCTGCCAGGAGATCACCGATCGCCTCGCCGCGCGCGGCGCGGCATTCTTTCCGCCGCCGGGCGAGTGGGGCAGCGACGACGCCGCGGCGATCGAGCACTACCGCCGCTGGGGACTGGTGTGGGGATCGGGCCCGCACCGCGTGCGCTACTCCGTCGCCTACGATCCCGAAGATCTCCGCTTGGTCCTGAACGAGATGGTGACCGGCGCCGGCGTGCGACTGCTGTTCCATGCCTGGGGGTGCGAGCCCGTACTGGAGGGAGACGCCATCACCGCGGTGACGTTTCACGGCAAGCAAGGCCGCTTCGCGATCCGCGCCAAGGTCGTGATCGACGCGACCGGCGACGGCGACCTCTTCGCCGCCGCCGGCTGCGCCTTCGAGCTCGAGCGCGTACTGCCGTGGCTGTGGTTCCGCATGGGCGGCGTCGAGAACGTCGAGCAGGCGATCGCCACCGGCGGCTGGTACTTCCACACCATCGGCGACGGGCGCGTGCTGCTGCCATGGGGCGCGACCGAGCGCATCGGCCGCAAGATCGACGCGACGGATCCCGAGGACCTGACCTTCGCCGAGCTCGAGTGCCGCCGGCAGGTGATGG
The DNA here is from genome assembly GCA_041476145.1 of Binatia bacterium. Classification (GTDB taxonomy): domain Bacteria; phylum Desulfobacterota; class Binatia; order UTPRO1; family UTPRO1; genus DP-19. The sequence goes on along the minus strand of JBGOSW010000225.1, from coordinate 154 downwards.
CCGAAGTCGACCGCCTGCGCGCCGAGGTGCCGGAGTTCCGCCACGCCCACGTCTGCGACGTCGCGAGCCAGCTCGGCATCACCGAGAGCCGCCGGCTTCAGGGCACCTACGTGCTGCGCCGCGAGGACGTCGATCGGTCCTTCGACGACACCAT
>JBGOSW010000224.1:0-7455 GCA_041476145.1 Binatia bacterium | reverse complement strand
CTCGGCGTGCCGCTCGGCGCCGACGCCTGCTACACCAATCACGCCGACGCCGATCAGAACGACTGCGACACGCTCGCCACCATGCTCGCGACCGCCGGCTGCAACTACTTCATGGGCGTCCCCGGCGGCGACGACGTGATGTTGAGCTATCAGTGCACGAGCTACCATGACGGCGCGACGTTGCGGGAGCTTCTCGGCGCACGCCCGGCCCCCGAGTTCGAGGAATGGCTGACGGCGCTCGGACTCATGCAGGACGGCCGCCTCACGGCGCGCGCCGGCGACCCCGGCGTGTTCGCCACGCCATGACGACGGCTCGCGCCGCACCGCCGTCGCTGGCGCGCCTTCTCGCCGCCACACCCGCCCGGCTGGCGATCGGCCGCGCCGGCCCGCGGCTCCGCACCACGACCTGGCTCGATCTCGTCGCCGATCATGCGCGCGCGCGCGACGCCGTGACCAGCGAGGTGCCGGCCGTGCTGGTGCGCAAGCTCGGCCTCACCGAGATCGCGACGCGCGCGCGCTCGCGCCTGGACTACGTCCGTGTCCCCGCGCTCGGGCGGCAGCTCGATCGGAGCGCGCTGCCACGCCTGCGCCGCTGCCGCCACCGATCCGAGGTGCAGCTCGCCCTCACCGACGGGTTGTCGTCGGCGGCGGTCGTCGCCAACGGCGCCGCGCTGCTGCGCGCGTTGACCCGCGAGCTGCGCCGTCGCGGGCGACGGCTCGGCACGCCGCTCTTCGTCCGCAACGGGCGCGTGCGCGTGCAGGACGAGATCGGCGCGCTGTTGAAGCCCGAGGTTTTCTGCTTCATCGTCGGCGAGCGCCCCGGCCTGGCGACCGCGGAGAGTCTCTCCGCTTACGTGCTCTACCGCCCGACGCGGCGCTCCGCCGAGCCCGATCGGACCGTCGTCTCGAACATCCACCGCGGCGGCATCGCGCCCGTCGTCGCCGCGCGACAGCTTGCCGACTTGATCGACGAGGTCTTGCATCGACACGCAAGTGGAGCGGCGCTCGCCGCAGCGCGCGCCGCCGCCCCGGAGGCCACCGCCTGATGGACGACCGCGACTCTTCTTCAACGAGGTGACCGCATGCGTACGCGACGTCTTCTCGCCGGGAATCTCGAATTTCCCGAAGGCCCCGTCCGGCTCGGACCCGAGCGCATCGCGTTCGTCGAGATCCGCGGCCAACGCGTGTCGCTCTACGAGCACGGCGCCGTGCGCACGATCGCCGTCACCGGCGGCGGCGCCAACGGCGCGACGCTCGGACCCGACGGCGCGCTCTACGTCGCCAACAACGGCGGCGTGTCGCTCGGTCCCGACGGTCGCTGGAGGGCGCCACAGCCGATCCCCGGTCGCATTCAGCGCGTCACGCTCGCCGGCGAAGTGAGCGACGTCGCCGTGCGACTCCCCGGTGTGCCGCCGAATCGGCCGAACGATCTCTGCTTCGGCCCCGACGGTCTGCTGTACTACACCGACCCTCACGACTGGGAGAACCTGCCCGAGGTCGGCGTCGGTCGCGTCGCGCGTACGACGCTCGACGGGTCCGTCGAGCTCGTCGCCGACGTACCCCTCTTTCCGAACGGCATCGCCTTCGGCCCCGACGACCGTCTGTACGTCGCGCAGACCATGACGCAACAGATCCTCGTCATGGACGCGCGTCCCGGCGCGGCGCCGTCCACCCACTGCACCCTTCCTCGCGGCTACCCCGACGGCTTCTGCTTCGACGTCGCCGGCCGTCTGTACGTGGCCGGCAGCCTCGGGGACGTGCTCTGGGTCTTCGAGCCCGACGGCTCGATCCGCGAGGAGATCGCGTTCGAGAAGGGCACCGAGCCGACCAATTGCTGCCTCGGCGACGGGCTCCTCTACGTGACGTGCTCCGGAAGCGGACGCCTCGAAGCGTTGGAGATGGCCGCCGAGCCGCTGCCCCTCTACCCCGCGAGGTCGGCGGGCGGGGTCACGCGCTGAGACGCTCGAGCCGCTCGTACAGCGCCTCGACCTCACGCTTCAAGCGCGCGTAGGACGAGAACAGACGCTGCGGCTCCGGGTGCGTTTGGTAGAAGTCGGCGTCGTTCATCACCTGCGTGAGCTCGGCGAGCTCCGTCTCCTTGGCGGCGATCGTCGACTCGAGATCTTCCGCCTCGCGCCGGCGCTTCTCCGCGGCGCGCGCCTGCCGCCGCGCCGCGTCCCGCTCGACGCGCGTTCGTGCCGCATCTCCCGCACCGTTCCCACCGTCGCCGGCAGCACCACGCGACGGCGTGTGCACCCCGTTCTCGTGGGCGCCGTTCGCCCCGCCCGCCCGCGCGTCAATCGAGGTCGTCGAACCGGCCTCCATGGCCGCCTTCTTCGCGCGATAGTCCTCGTAGTTGCCGAGGTAGCGGAGCGCGCCGCCGTGGCCGACCTCGATCACCTGCGAGGGCAGCCGATCGAGGATGTAGCGGTCGTGGGCGACGAGGACGACCGTGCCCTCGTATTCGAGGAGCGCCTCGAGCAGCACTTCCTTGGCGGTCAAGTCGAGGTGGTTCGTGGGTTCGTCGAGCAGCAGACAATTCGCCGGCTCGATCAGGAGCTTCGCCAGCGCGAGGCGGCTCCGCTCGCCACCGGACAGCACGCGCACCGGCTTCTCCACCGCGTCACCGCTGAAGAGGAACGCACCCAGCAGATCACGGACGCGCGGCATGAACTCGGTCGGCGCCACCGCCGTCAGCTCCTCCAGGACCGACTTTTCCGCGTCGAGCGCCGTGGATTGATCTTGCGCGAAATACGCCAGCCGTACGTTGTGACCACAGACGCGGCGTCCACTGGTGAGCGGCTCGACGCCGGCCAGCAGCTTCAAGAGCGTCGACTTGCCGGCGCCGTTCGGGCCGACGAGCGCCACCTTGCTGCCGCGCTCGATCAGGAGATCCACGCCTTCGTACACCGTCAGATCGCCGTACCGTTTCGTCGCCTGCTCCAGACCGACGACGATGCGTCCGCTGCGCGGCGGATCGGGAAGCCGGATCTTCACGCGTCGTTCGTGTCCGTCGGGCGGCGTGAGCCGCTCCATCTTCTCGAGCTGCTTGATGCGACTCTGGACGAGCGCCGCCTTCGACGCCTGGTAGCGGAATCGTCGCACGAAGGCCTCGATGCGCGCGATCTCTTCCTGCTGGGCTGCATACGCCTCCGCCTCCTGGGCGTGGCGCTCTTCCCGTTGCGCCAGGTAGGCGGTGTAGTTGCAGTCGTAGTCCGTGAGCCGGCCGCGCGACACTTCGGTGATGCGCTGCACGCAGACGTCGAGGAAGTAGCGGTCGTGCGCCACCAGGATGACGAGCGACTCGCTGGCGGCGAGGAACTCCTCGAGCCACGTCCGTGCCTCGAGATCGAGATGGTTCGTCGGCTCGTCGAGGAGGAGCACGCGCGGCCGGCAGAGCAGCAACTTCGCGAGCGCCACCCGCATCTGCCAACCACCGCTGAACGTGCCGAGGTCGCGCGTGAAGTCCGCCGTACGAAAGCCGAGCCCCACCAGCACCCGCTCCGTCTCCGCCTCGAGGTCGTACCGCACCTGCCCGTCGAAGCGCTCGCGTACATCGTGGTAGGCCGCCATCAACCGGTCGTGGGCGGCTCCCTCGACCGGCGCCGCGCCGAGCGCCTCCTCGAGACGCCGGCACTCCGCCTCGAGCGCGTGCAGATCGGCGAACGCGCCCATCGCCTCGTCGAATACCGTCCGCCCCGAGACGCCGATCACCTCCTGCGGCAGGTAACCGACCGTCGTACCCTTGGGGAGGTTGATCTCGCCGCCATCCGGCTCGATCTGGCCCGCGATCAGCTTCAGCAACGTCGACTTCCCGGCCCCGTTCATACCGGTCAGACCGATGCGCGTCCGATCCGCCGCGAACCAGTTCACCCCGTCCAGGATGCGCTGGCCGCGATACGCCTTGCTGAGGTTGGAGATCGTGAGCACGTCCCCGGTTTTACCGGGTCACGCTCAGCGCTGCCAGTCGCTCAGCCCTCGGGGACGACCTTCACCAGAATCGTCTTCCCCGCGCGCACCCGCTCGGGATCGGGCCGGAAGAAGCCGAGCCACGCGATCCAGTATTTCCGCGAGTACTCGGGCGCCATGCGCGCCGCGAGCTCCGGGTCCTTCTCCAGCGTCGCCTTGCCGACGAAATGGGGACCCGTGGCGCTCCCCACCCAGACAAACAACGGACTCCCATGGCGAATCCGCCTCGCCTTGTAGCTCTTCGGCGCCGTCGAGAAGTAGACCGCCTCGCCGTCGTACATGAACCACACCGGCACGACCTTGCTCTGCGACCCGTCGGCGCGCTTCGTGGCGACGTAGATTTCCTTGGAGGACCGCAGCGCGCCCGCAACGTCTGGTGCGAACCCGGCAATGCTTGCGACGACGGCCGTCGCCAGGACGCCGACCAACACGAATCCGACGAACGCCATCCGTCCCCTCCTACTATGCAACATCGTCACGTCACCATCGTCGTCACCGCTGCCGCCGCTCTCCACGCTCGACGCGTACCACTCTGCAATACCGCCGGCAATTCGCGGAATGCGGGTGTCGGCCTTGACGATCCAATCCGCGCTACGACATAAGGCCGGATGTCCGGCGTTCTGGGAGGTGGCTCGGCACCTCGCACGTGGCTCAACGCCGCGTTTCGCGCCTACATTGACTCGTTGCTCGCGCACCAACGGCTCGTAGTCGTCGCCGTCATCGCGCTCACGGCGTTTTGGGCCTCGCAGCTGCCGGCGTTGCGCGTAGAAATCGATCCCGACGCCAACCTGCCGCACGAGCATCCCTACATTCAGGCACTTCGTATTCTTGAAACGACCTTCGGCGAGAAGAACCTCATCGTCGTCGGTCTCTTCCCAAACGATCACGACGTCTTCACGCCGCAGTTCCTTGTCAAGCTTCAGCGTATTGCCCGACGGATCCGCGACCTGCCCGGCCTCGTTCGTTCGACGTATCTCAGCATTGCGTCTCCCCTCGTCAAATCGATCGAGGGACACGGCGAGACGCTGCTGGTCCGCCCTGTCCTGGAGGGTGAGCCAATCACACTCGACGACGCCCGTGAGGTCCGTCGTCGCCTCTTCGCAACTTCGTTCTGGACCGGCAACATCGTCGCGGCGGATGCCTCGGCGACTGTGATCGTCGCAAATTTCCGACTGACCAACGCCATGCCCGGCTATCCAGAGATCTACGATCGCGTCAATGCAATCGTCGCGGAAGAAAATGATGGTACATACACCGCCTACTTCGGCGGCCCTGTCACAGTTCTTGCAGCGATGGCTCACGTCACCGAGCGCACCATCTTCCTCTTTCCCATCGCGGTCTTGATCATCGCACTGATTCACTACGAAGCGTTTCGCACCTTGCAGGGCATGATCTTGCCCCTCATGACCGCGCTCTTTGCCGTTGTCTGGAGTCTCGGAGTCATGGGGTTTCTCCGGATTCCCCTCGATCCCTTCAATACAACGACACCCATTCTGATCCTTGCGGTTGGTGCCGGGCATGCTGTTCAAATTCTCAAACGCTACTACGAGGAATTTGATCGCAGAGGCAACAATCTCCAAGCGGTACGTATCGCCCTCTACCGCCTCGGCCCCGTGATGATCGTAGCCGGCACGATCGCCGCCCTCTCCTTTCTCTCTCTCACGCTCTTCGCGACGGCCACTATCAGGAACTTCGGTCTTCTCACCGCGTTTGGAATCGTTTCGGCCCTCGCCATAGAACTCACGCTCATTCCCGCCCTTCGCGCGCTCCTGCCTGCCCCGAAGCCGCGCGATCTCGCTCGAGAGGCACGCAGCGGGCAGGCCTTGGAGAAGGTCCTTGCCGTCGTCGCTCGGACCGTGGCGGCACGGCCCGACCGAGTCGTTGCGTGCGCGGCGATCGTATTCCTCGCTGCTCTCGCTGCCGCGACTCGCTTGCATATCGACACCAGCCTGAAGCGCCAGTTTTCGGCGACTCATCCGGTACGAGTTGCCGACACGGTGCTCAACGGTGCCTTTGCCGGCACGAACACGCTCATCTTCATCGTCGAGGGCCCAGAAGACGGCGCCCTTGAGGACCCCCACGTCGTTCAGGCGATCGCCGAACTTCAAGCATTCGTCGGAAGCAACGCGTCAGTCGGCAAAACAGTGTCGTACGTCGATCTCGTACGAGATATGCACCATGCCCTCGAGGGCGGGGCCGACACTGCTTCCGACCTACCCACCTCCCGTGCCCTGGTGAGCCAATATTTGTTCTTATACTCCCTATCGGGGAGCCCCGGAGATCTCGACAGCCAGATCGATCAAGCGCATCGCACAGCCCCGGTTCGCGCCTTCATGCGGGACGATTCCACGGAGTACGCCGAGCATCTCATTTCCACCGTACGAGCGCATATCGAGGGTCGCTTCCCCCCTGGCTTTCGCGTGCTTTTCTCTGGCAACAACGCTTCCAACGCCGCGCTCACGGAGGTGATGGTACGGGGTAAAGTTCTCAACATCCTCCAGATCGCGGCGATCATCGTCGTGATCACGAGCCTGATGCTGCGATCGCCAATGGCGGGCGTACTCGTGGCGATCCCGCTCGCCATGGCCGTTGCACTGAATCTCGGCATCATGGGCCTGTGCCACGTTCCCCTGGATATCGTGACGTCACCGATAGCCGCGATGGCCGTCGGGATAGGGGCGGACTACGCGATCTACTTCGTGTTTCGGTTTCGTGAGGAACTGGCTCTCAGCGCCACGCCGCAATTGGCGCTCGCAAGCGCGCTGCGCACTTCAGGTAAGGCGATCGTCTACGTCTCTTCCGCCGTGGCCCTCGGCTACCTGGTGCTGTGCCTGTCCGGCTTCGTATACCACGTCGAGCTCGGGACGATGGTCGCAGTCGCGATGCTGGTATCGAGCGTCTCCGCACTCACGGTCCTGCCCGCGCTCATCCTCATCACCGAACCGCCATTCTTGTTCGGCACCCACGTAGCGAAGCACCCGAAGGCTGCCGCCCCCTAAGAGGGAGTGCCATGCTGCCCACTCAGCGTGGGACGGTGTCCTCGCAAGGCGCCACGTCGTCATTCGCCGCTCCATTGCCGCGAGCTTCACTCTCGACATGCTGCGCGAGCGGGAAGGTGACGCGGAACGCTGCGCCTTCAGGCGCGCAGGTTTCGAGAGACAGCTGCATGTTCTGCAGATCCGCGATGCGCGCGGCAACGAACAGTCCCATTCCCAGACCGTCCGTCGCCGTCGTAAAGAATGGCTCGAAGATCCTCGTTCGATGCTCCGGCGCGATTCCCGGACCTTGATCGCGCACCATCGCTACGAGACGACCGTTACTCTCGTCCGTCCAGGTCTCGAGGGTGATCTCTCCCCCCTCCAAAGAAAACCGGACCGCGTTCTGCAACAACGACACAAGCAAGCACGTCGCCGCCTCTGCGTGTGTCCGTACGAGCACACTCCCGTCTGCCAGATTCCGACGATACACGAGATTCTTCGCAGCGAG
>JBGOSW010000223.1:0-7547 GCA_041476145.1 Binatia bacterium | reverse complement strand
CTGGACGCGACACGCTGGGCGAGCGCATGGAACGCCGAGATGCTGGCGCTCCTCCTCGACCAGGACATCCAGCGCGCGAGTCCGTGGTCGTCGGTCTTCTTGCGCCGCACCTTCGCGCCGTACTTCTTCGCGAGCGTGGTCGCGCACGCGATCGACTATCGGGTGGCGGCGGAGGGAGAGCTCGTGCTCGAGCGTAGCGGCGGCGCCGTCGCTGCGCCCGCGTCGCTGTACGTCCGCCTGGCGTCGCGACACGGCGACCGCATCGGCGCGCTGTGGTCGGGATCGGCCGACGCACGGACGTGGCGCGTCGCGCTCTGGCACTTTCCGCGCTTCGCGACCAGCGACGCGCGTCTCGCGAGTGAGACGGACGTGCATCGCGTCACCGTTCGCTTTCCGAGTTCACCACCCGGGCGGTGGCGTGTACGCGTGACGGCCCCCGACCCCTTTCCCGTGCTCGGGCGTGGACAAGGGGACGCGGCTCGCGAGCGGCACATGGTCGTCCACGAGGTCCCGGGCGCGCCGTCGCTCGACGTGCGCGAGCTCACCGTTGCGGGACACGTGCACTTCGAGCTGCACGCGGGCGACGTGCTTCTCGTCGAGGCCGAGGCGCTCGACGCCCCGGGTTCAGGCGCGGCGCCGCCGCAACGCGCCGCGCAGCTCGATGCGCAACACGCTCGCGACCAACACCAGCGTCGCGAGCGGCATGAGAACGAGCCGCGCCGCGAGCCAGCGCAGCAACGCACCGGTACTCGGCTGGCCGCTCACGTGATGCGCCAGTGAGCCGAGCCGGCTCGCGTGCAGCGGAAAATGGTCGAGGTTGTCGTTGAAGACCAGGATGGCGCGGGTGCGCAGCAGCAAAGGGAGCGCGCGCAGATAGTCGCTCCCCCGGTGGCTCGTCGGAACGACGACGGCGTCGTAACGCCGGCGCCGCAGTTGGCGCACGACCTCGCGACGATCCTCCCAGCGCACGACCATGACGCGGGCGAAATCGTGATCGGCGATAGCCTCGCGACCGTCCTCGCGCACCACCACCTCGATCGCGGCGCGTGGGAAGAGCGTGCGCACGCGGGCCGCGACGCGCAACGTCAGCTCGATCGGCGCCGACTGCAGCAGCAGGACCGAGCGCACGGTCGCGTGGCGAAACGGCCGCAGGAACGTCAGCGGGCTCGCCATGCGAGGGCACTCCCTTCTTCGCGCCGGTCGCGCGCCGCGGCGGCGGCGAGCGCGTCGCGATAGCAGGCGACCAGACGCGCGGTGATCGCGTCCCAGTCGTAGCGCGCGACCGCGAGGGCGCGTGCCGCGCTCGCCAGACGGCGCGCGAGCTCGGGTTCGGCGAGGAGACGCTCGATCGCGGCCGCCATCGTCTCGGGGGTGTCGGCGAGGAGGAGCTCGCGGCCGTCGGTCGCGCCCAGGCCCTCGGCGCCGATCGTCGTCGACACCACCGGGCAGCCGCTCGCCATCGCCTCGAGGATCTTGAGGCGCGTGCCCGATCCTTGCAGGACGGGGGCGACGAACACCGCCGCGGCGCGGTAGTAGGGCGCGATGTCGTCGACCTGGCCGGTGACCTCGATACCCGGCGTCTCCGCCAGCCGGCGCACGACGTCGGGCGGATAGGCGCCGACGATGCGGAACCGCGTCTCGGGGCGCGCGCGGCGCACGCGCGGCAGCACTTCGCGGCAGAAGTAGCGCACCGCCTCGACGTTCGGCTCGTGACGGAAGAAGCCGACGAAGAGGATCGACGCCGGCTCACGGCCGTCCTCGGCAAACGCGAAGCGCGCGCAATCGACCCCGTTCGGGATCGTCACCACGTGGCGTGTGTCGATGTAGTGGTCGAGGACGGCGCGATCGTCGTCGCTCATCGTGATGACGAGGTCGGCGCTCTCGACGGCGGCGATCTCGTAGCGCAGCATCCGCATCCACTCCATTCCGAGGCCGAGCCGCGCGAGCGCGCCGCGCGCCGTGTCGCGGCTGCGCGCCAGCGAGACGAAGCTGACGTCGTGCTCGACCAGGGCGCGTACCAGGTCGGGCGCGCGCGGCGGCAGGAAGTGCGCCATGTGTGTGTACTCCGCCTGCACCAGGTCGTAGTCCTCGCGGTCGCAGAAGTACTCGACGGCGTCGCGCATCGAGTCCGACCAGAAGCCGTGCGTCTTGTGCGGCTGCAACATGCCGCCGAAGGTATGGGCGGGGCGCTCGAGGATCGTCACCGCGTCGCAGACGCGGCGGAGCTCGGCCGCGCTCGCCGGGTCGAGCTCCGCCGCGGTGTCGCCGTACGCGAGGAGCGTGACGTCGACGTGCGGCCGCAGGCGGCGCAGCAGCGCCAGCATGCGGACGGCGCCGCCGTGGACGGCCGGGTAGGGACTGTAGGGGCTGATGACGAGCAGGCGCGGACGCGCGTCGGGCGCACGCGGCGGACGCAGGCCGTAGACGCCGCGATACGCGTAGCGGTAGCGCGAGGCGAGGAAGATCGTCGCATCGTCGAGCCGGCGTGGCACGCGACGCTCGCGCGCGCGCGCCCGCACGACCGTCGGCAGCTGGCGGACGAGGCCGCGCCAGGTGGCGACGGCCGCCGCGCCGCCCATGTTGCCGAAGACGCGCGCCGGGAGGATGACGAGACCCGCGAGGTGCGGCAGCAGGAGACGCCAGTCGCTGACGTTCTTCCACACCAGCGCGGCGAGGTTCTTCACGAAGAAGCTGTGGATCGTCCCCTCGCTCCACAGGCGGCGCGTCGTGCTGCGGTGCTTGTGGTGCACGACGCTCCGCGGTTGGAAGAGCGACGGCCAGCCGCGCTTCCAGGCGCGATACCCGAGGTCGACGTCCTCGATGTAGACGGGCGAGAAGACCGCCTCGTCGAAGCCGCCGAGCGCGAGAAACTTGGCGCGATCGTAGGCCGAGGCGCCGCCGCCGGCGAAGAACACCGGGTAGCGAAGATTCTCGTCGTAGCGGTCCAGATGAAAGAGCGTGATGATGCCGAAGCGGAAGCAGGCGTGGACCTTGCCGGTCTCCCACCGCGGCTTCGATTTGTCGATGAAGTCGATCTGGCAGGAGACGCCGAACGCCGCCGGCTGCTCGTCGAGCGCCTCGAGGAGCGGGGCGATGAAGTCGGGCTCGACGACCATGTCGTTGTTGAGGAGGATCACGGTCGGGTACCGGGCCGCGGCGACGCCGCGGTTGGAGGCGCCGGCGAAGCCGGCGTTGCGCGGCAGCGCGATCACGCGCACCTCGGGAAACACCTCGGCGACGTACGCGCGCGTGTCGTCCTCGCTGCCGTTGTCGACGACGATGATCTCGCCGCCGGGCGCGTGCGCCGCGAGCGCGGCGCAGAGCGGCGGCAAGCTCATCTCGAGCAGCGAACGGCCGTTCCACGTCGGAATGACGACGGAGACCGGCTGCGCGGTCTTTATGATTTCGCCCCCGCTCGCTGCGCTCGCGATGGGCGTCGCACCCGGGAGTGAATCCCGGGTGCTCCCGTCCTCGTTCGGTGCTGGCGTGGCGCGGAGGCGGAGGGCGACCCAGAGGTCGGTCGCGGCGAGGGCGAGCGCCAGGACGGCGACGAAGGGTACGCTGAGGAGGACGAGGAGTCCGACCAACGCCGTCACCGCGAGACGACGTGCCAGCGCGACGCCGCTCCGCAGCGCCGCCACCACCTCGCGTGCGAGGCGCGAGGCGACCGGGGCCGCCGCGGCACGGGCGAGCCCGGCACGGAGCTCCGCGGTTTCCGTGCACGCGCGGGCAAGCTCGTGGCGCGTCACTGCGAGCTCGGCGCCGATCCTGGCGAGCTCGATGCGCAGCGCTTCGCCGCCGACGCGGTCGGCGGGCTCGGCGTCGTCGCCGCCCGTCACCGCGACGCCATCGCCGGCGAGCGCGGCGCCGAGCGCCGGCGTCGTCTCGAGGGCGCCGCCGAGTCCGGGCACGAGCGCGTCGGTGAGAGTCGTGTTGTGGAGGAAGAGAAACGCTTCGCCGTCCACCGGCAGCGCCTCGGCGACGCCCTTCACGAGGTAGTGCGCGATCGACGCCGGAACCGGCGCGCCGCCCTCGCGCGGGGTGCACAGCCACAGCGACAGCCCGCCCACGGACGCGGTCGTCTCGAGCGTCCAACGGTAACGCCGCCCGCGCGAGTTGCCGATCGGACGGAACTCGAAGCGCTGCCAGTCGTTGTGCGCCACTTCGGTGAGCGGAACACTGACCCTCGCGAGGCGGCGTCCCTCGGGCTCGCCGGCGTAGAGCGTCAGCACGAGATCCGATGCGGGTGGCGGGCCGCCCGCCCAGGTGAGCAAGTCGATACGGCAGAGGTCGTCGTAGGCGGCGGTGAACTCGTGGCTGGCGACGTAATCGGCGCCGAGCGCGGGCGAGAGCAAGCGCTCGGCGCTCAGGGTCTCCTCGGCGATGAGCGCGTCTTCTTTGCGCAGCACCTCGCCGCCGGTCGTGCCCGGCGCGAACCATGCCCCTTCGCGTTTGTCGGTCGCGGTCCGTGGTGCGGCGCAGAAGCGCCGCACCGGCTCGACGACCCGGGTCCACGCCAGCTCGTCGCGGATCGCCGCGAAGCGCGCCGCGCGCGCCGGGTCGGGCGGGGCGTCGACGAGCGCGAGCACCGCGTCCACGACGGCGTCGACGTCGCCCCCGGGGACGAGCGTGCCGAGACGGTGGCGGGCGACGAACGCGGCGAGGTCGTCGCCGCTGCTGAGCAGCATCGGCAGCCCCGCCCAGAGATAGTCGAGGACGCGCGTGCGGTAGGCGAACTGCGCCTCGACGCCCGGCTGATGGAGACTCACGCCGACGTCGGCCTCGCGCAGGTAGTTCTGGCGCTCGTCGTACGGCACCCAATCGACGAAAAATACGCTTCGTCCTTCGAGATCGCGCTCGCGCGCCAGCGCGCGCGTGCGCTCGGCCATCTCCATGGCGCCGATCGCGGGGTTCGGGTGACGCATGCCGAGGAAGAGCGCTTTCACATCCGGGCGGCGGCTCCGCAGCCGATCCATCGCGCGCACGAGGACGAGCGGATCGAACCAGTTCCACAACCCGCCGGCCCACAAGACGACCTTGTCCTCGGCGCCGATACCGGGGATCACGCCCTTGACGACGGCGTGTGTGTGCAGCGCGGGCTCCGCGGAGATGCCGAAGGGGACGATCGCGAGCAGCTCGTCGAAGCCGTGGTCGGCGGCGTAGTTGGCGCGATTCACGCGGCCCGCCGCCGCCAGCATGCCGAGCCAGAAGCTGCGCTGCACGGCGCTGGCGCACAGGAAGAGGTCGCCGTTCTCGAGATGATGCTGCAGCCACCGCAATGCCAGCAGCGGCCGGCCGCCGGCACGCGCGAACTTGTCGCCGTAAAACTCGAGATCCGAGAGAATGAACGGGTCGTAGAGGTCGACGATCAACGGCTTGCGCACCGCCGTCATCAGCTCCGCGCGGCCGGCGACCATGACGACGTCGGCGGTCTCGACGAGCGGCGGCAGCGGCGACTCGGACGGAACGCGGACCTGGACCATGGCGCCGGCGACGCGCGCGCTGCCGTCGGGAACGGCGAGCGTCACCGCGACGTCGCCGGAGAGCGCGCGCGCGATCTCCACCGAGCGGATGGCGGTACCGGCCATCCGCGGCCCCGTCTGATCGGGGCAGATGATCAACAGGCGAGTCATGCAGGGTGGGCGCCGGCCGCGCCGAGGGCGAACGTGCGGAGCGCGAGCGATCCCATGCCGGTGGTGCCGCCGAGGTGGTACTCGCCGTCCTCGTGCGGCACCGTCGTCGCGCCGAACGAGAGCGCGTTGCGCGTTCCCGTGCCGTGGGCGCGAAGCTCGAGGACGTAGGTCCGATTCGCCGAGTCCGCCTCGGGCACGAGCTCGAGCGCGAGCCAATCGCGATCCGGTGCCAGCGCGGCGGGGACGCGGGCGTCGCCGACGAGCGAGCCGTCCGTGCGCCGCAGACGAAGCTCCAGGACGTGATCGAGCGGCAGCCCGTAGGTCACCGTGTGGACGTCGACGCGCGTGAGCCCCGGACGCCGGGCGCGAAACCGCTGCGCCAAGAGCACGCCGTCGCCGAGGGGTGCCGTCGTCGCCGCCGCGCTGCACATGAGATCGGGGAAGGCGTTCGGCTCGCGCGCCGCGCGCGCGACCTCGGCGGGAAAGCGCCGCGCCAGCGCGACCTCGTCTTCGACGGACGCGCCCATGCGATGCTCGGCATCCGTGTGGGCGTCCGCGGAGCGTGGTGCGACGGGCGCGGCGGGTGCGGCGCGCGCGGATTCCCTCGCCCCACGCTCGACGACGTCCGCCAGGATGGCGCGCAGCTCCCGTCCTTGCGCCGCAGGTGCAAAGCGCGCGACGACGTCGGTGCGCGCCGCGGCGCCGAGGTGCAGGCGGCGCGGCCCGTCCTCGAGGAGGCCGGTCAGCGCCGCTTCCCACGACGCCGTGTCGGTGGCGAGGAGGCCCGTCTCGCCGTCACGGATCGCGTGTCGAAAGGCCTCGGTCGGGCTCGCCACGGTCGGGACTCCGACGGCCGCGGCCTCGAGATATTTCACCGCCCCCTTGGCGGCGACGAAGGGATCGCGCCACACGAGCGGGGCGAGGTTGACGTCGACGGCGGCGAGGCGGGCGGGAAGCTCCGGCCAGGCGACGAGCGGCTGGCGCTCGATGCGCGCCGCAAAGGCGGCGAGCGCGGGGTCGAGCGTGACCGGCCCCGCGACGGCGAGCGTCAGTGTCGGACGCTGCTCGAGGAGCGTCCGCAGCACGGACGCGATCGACGCGAAGTCCTCGTCGTGCGTCGCGGTGCCGCTGAAGTATCCCAGTCGTACGGCAGGCTGCGCCGAGGCGCGATCGCGGGCGGCCCGCCGCGCGGTGATCGCGGCCGCGCCGAGGGCGAGCTCGCGCTCGGCAAGGCCGCAGCGGTGCAGATACACGGGTCGCCCCGCCGCGCGTGCCGCGGCCGCGAGCGGCTCCGAGGTGGCGAGAACGGCGTCGCATGCGAGCAGCGTCCGACGGTAGCGTTCGACGCCGTCCTGCCACAGCCGTCGCTCCGCTGCGTCCATGCGGCGCACGGGCGGCGGGTCGGTGAGCGCGGGGTCGAAGATGAGGTCGTCGACGGCGAAGACCGTCGCGCGTCCGAGCGCGCGCGCGCGCGCCAGCAGATGGTGGACCCAGGCGCCGTCGGGCACCCGATAGAGGACGAGGACGTCGTGGACGGCCAGATCAGCGGCCAGCCGCGGATCGCTGTGTGCGCGCGCCGTGCTCGTGACGTCTTGGGTGGCAAGCTCCTCCGCCCAGTGCAGCACCCCGTAGCGGTGGCAGAATCCGTCGATGCCGCTCGCGAAGAGCACGCGCATGCGTCCGCGGTTGTGTCCTGCGTGTTCCGAGCGGTCAAGTGGATTTCGCCCCCGCTCGGCTGCGCCTCGCGATGGGCGTCGCACCGCGGGGTGAACCCGCGGTGCTCCTGTCGCTCGGCTGCGCCTCGCGATGGGCGTCGCACCGCGGGGTGAACCCGCGGTGCTCCTGTCGCTCGGCTGCGCCTCGCGATGGGCGTCGCACCGCGGGGTGAACCCGCGGTGCTCCTGTCGCTCGGCT
>JBGOSW010000222.1:0-7564 GCA_041476145.1 Binatia bacterium | reverse complement strand
GCGGGAAGGCGTCCGCGTCTTCGCGTTCGCCGCGATGCTGATGGCGGACAACATGTACGAAGCGGAGCCGCTCATCCGGCTCGCTCACTCCTGGGGCATCAACATCGCCTTCTCGGGATACAATGATCTGAAAAACGGCAATCATGCGCATTTCGTCGACCTGGCCGAGCTGGACGAGCTCCGCCGCGTGTGCGCGCGCATCAAGCAGTTGAAGCGCGAGCTTCGCAACGTGATGACCAGCGACTACTTCTTCGACACCCTGCCCGCTTTCTACGAGACGCGGAAGATCGACGGCTGCACCGCCGGCAAGTCGATGATCCACGTGTCGAGCAAGGGGATGGTGCAACCGTGCGCCGAGCTCCCGGCGGTGGCCCACTTCACCGAGTACAAGTTCGAGAACCACGGGAAGGCCTGCGGCAAGTGCTTCGATGCCTGCCGGGTCGAGCCGCAGGCGCCGCTCACCCCGCGCCGCTTGGCCGAGCTCGCGGGCTTGGTGTGACCACCGCCGCGGAGGAGAGACCAGCTCTGGCGCGGCACCTCGTACTCCGCGCGCTGCTCGGTGCAGCGGCCGGATTGCTCGTCGCGATGCTGGCCGTCGCCTACCTGCGCGTCTCGCGGGCGACCGTCGTCGGCAATGTCCTCTCCGCACACCCCAGCCCGCTGGTCTTCGCTGTCATTGGCGGCTTCGTACTGCTCGGCTTTCAGTCTCTGCGCTGGTGGACCGTGATGCGTCCGGTGCTCCCTGGGCTGCGCTACGGGCACGCCTACCGCGCGATGCTGGTCGGCTTCTTCTTCAACGCGCTCCTCCCGATGCGTGGCGGGGACCTGCTACGGGTTCAGTACCTCGGGCGACGCACCGGAGTGAGCCGGGCGAAGCTACTCGGGACCGAGGTGGTCGACTTCTTCAGCGACAAGTGGGGCTGGGTCGCAGCGTTCCCGATGGTATGCTTGGTGAGCCAGCTGCTGCCACCCCATGAGGGGCCGCCGCGTTGGCTCTTCCGCGCGCTCCTCGGATTCGCTTGCCTCGTCGTCGCGACGGCGGCGCTGCTCGCGGTGATGGGTAGCCGGCGCTGGCGGAAGGACGCGACGGGACGGGCGCGCGGGCCGGCTTGGCTCAGCAACCTCCGGGACGGCTTCTCCGCGGCACAGTGGCAGCGGCTCCTGGTGGTGGAGACCGTGTTGGCACCGCTACCCTGGCTCTGGGAAACGGTGGTCATCATCGTCGCGAGCCGGACGCTCGACCTCGGGCTCACGCCGATGCAAGCCTTTGCGGCCCTCACCGCCTGGAACATGGGGATGGCCATCCCCAGCCCCGGCAACGTCGGGTCCTTCGAGGCCGCCGGAACCCTCGCCCTCGGCGCGGTCGGCGTCGCACCCGAGAAGGCACTCGCCTTCGTCTTCTTGTACCACCTGGCGCAGGTGGTGCCTGGGATGGTCGCCGCGGCAGCGCTCTTGGTAGCGGAGGGCGAGACACTCTTCGGCAGGAAGAGCGTCTTTCGCGGGCTGGCGGCGCCGGCTTAGGGCCAGCTCCCCGTACGCGGGATTACACGATGGTGGGCTTCCCGACCGTCTTGAACTTCACCGTGAAGGCTTCGCCGATCGCGGCGTTGGTCACGAAGTTCAACGTGCCGCTGATCTTGACGGGGTTGAACGTGCCCTTGGCGAACGTCACCTTGCCGTTGACGAATGCGTTGGCGATCGATCCCATCACCGGCACGTCATACGTGCCGACGAGCCAGCAGAATCCATCCTGCGTGATGGCACCATTCAAGGTGGTGGTCATGACGCCGTTCGGATTCGTGCCGACGCGCCAGGTGGTACTGCCGTCCGCTCCCCGGCCATCGAAGTAGAGGAAGAAACGGCCCGCGGGATCGGCGTCTAGGAAATCGATGAACTCCGCCGAAAAGTCCGAGGTGTCTTCTCGCCGCAGGATCACACCGAGGATCTTGTCGCTCACCTTCGCGGGTCGCGGCACAAAGGTGACCAAGCCGACGTTCGTCGCCCAGACTTTGCCGCTGATCGAGAGCGGGAACACGAAGCTCGGTCCGACGCTTTCGCTGCGGCGGGGCCGCAGCCAGAAGACGGAGAGAAGGAGTACGAGCACCAGAACGACGAGCTTGCGCATGGAACCTCCGACGCTCACTACGGGACGGACGTGGGCTTCCCGACTGTCTTGAACTTCAGCGTGAAGCTCTGAAAGATCACGTTGCTCACGAAGTTCAACGTGCCGGTGATCTTGACGGGCGTGAACGTACCCTTGGCGAACTTCACCTGGCCGTTGACGAAGGCGTCGGCGACCGTTCCCATCACCGGTACGGCGTACGTACCGGCGAGCCAGAAGACACCGTCCTGTGTCATGGCGCCGTTGATGGTGGTGACCATGACGCCGTTCGGATTCGTGGCGACCCGCCAGCTGGTGGTGCCATCCGCGTTCCGACCATCGAAGTAGACGAAGAACCGGCCTGAGGGATCGCTGTGCAGGATGTCGAGGAACGGTACCGACTCGTCGTCGGTGTTTTCTCCCCGCAGGATCGCACCGAGGATCTTGTCGTTCACTTTACCCGGCTTGAAAGGGAAGCTGAGGTTCGTCGTGAAGGCTTTGCCGCTCACCGAGATCGGGAAGACGAAGCTCGGAACGACGCCTTCGCTGCGAGGGGGCCGCAGCCAAGTGACGACGAGCAGGAGAACGAGCACCGGAAAGAGAACCTTGCGCATGAGGCCTCCGCCGAAAGCAAGGTGGACGCGAGGAATACCCAACGATTACCCTCTACTGAGAACCCATCGCGGTCGCAAGAGGGGCGGCGCCTGTGCACCGAGCGGAGTCATGGCGCCAGGGCCACCCGGAACAGCCGGTAGCGACGATCGAGCCGTCCATCCATGGATTGGATGGCGCGGTTGATGAGGACGTTGTCGTCGAGCGTCCAGCTGATCTCGCCGCGGGGGATGCCGAGGGCATGGGTGCGAAGGATCGTCTCGACGAAGAGCAACGACTCGAGGCCACGGCGCTGGTAGGCCGGCTCGACCCCGAGCGCGATGAGCCGGCCGTGCGGGATGCGGCGGCGAGCCAGAAGGAACCGCAACCAGCCGAGGGGGAGCAAGCGACCATTCCGCGGCAACGCCGTGTTGATGTCCGGCACCGTGACCGCGAACGCGACCGGCTTGCCGCCGATCTCCAGGAACAGGACGAGCTCGGGGCGGACGATCGGCTTCAGCGCGCGCGAGAGATGGTCGAACTCGGACTCGTTCAGCGGCACGAAACCCCAGTTGTTGCACCAGGCGTGGTTGTAGATCGTGAAGATGATGGCGCACTCCGCCGCGAACCGTCGCATCTCGCCGCAACGCACGGTCACGCCCTCGCGACGTTTCACGCGCGCCGCGATCCGCGCGATGCGCGCGACCTTGGGATTGGCGAGCGGATCGGGGTGGTCGATCCACCATGCGTAGAGCTCCCGCATCGGCGCGAAGCCGAAGCTCGTGATGAGACGCTCGTAGTAGGGCGGGTTGTACGCCATATCGACCGCCGGCGGCCGGTCGAAGTTTTCGACCAAGAGCCCGCACTGGTGGTTGGTGTTGAAGCTCATGGGCCCGATCGCCTCGCGGGCGCCCTTCGCGACGAGCCAGCGCGTCGCCGCCGCGAGCAACGTGTGCGCGACGTCGCGGTCGTCGGTGCTCTCGAAGAAGCCGAACCAGCCGGTTCCCGCGCCGTGGATGCGGTCATAGGCGTGATCGATGTGGGCGGTGACGCGGCCGACACTCGTCCGGCCGCGACGCACGAGGAGCGCATGGATCTCGAGGTCGCGCAGGCCGGAGTTGCGGCGCACGTCGAGGAACCGCATGCGCTCCAACCGGAGCGGCTCGATGTAGTGCGGATCGTGACGATAGAGCGGCGCGCTCACGTCGAGGAAACGACGCCGGTCGCGCCGACGGCCGAGGTCGAGAAGTTCGACCTCGATGCCATCGCATGCCCGCGCCACGTGCTCCCCGTCCGTACGGATCCTGACCACTTAGGCTGACGCCTCTCGGCCTCAGTGGAGGCAACGTACAGCGATCCGAAATGGTTCCGCAATCCACCGTGCAGACGGCGTCGCTCGTCCCACCGACATTTGACATTCTCCGCGCGCGAGGCGTATCGGCGGGCAGTACACGGAGGTGTCCCATGCACCATGGGCAGCAACGGGTGGCCCTCCTCTTCGTCCTCCTCGGCCTCGCCCTTCCCGTCTTCGCGGGCCCACCTCAGGCCTTCGGCGCCGCCGCGAACGTGACCTGCCAGACGGCGATCGGGAAGGCGTCCGGCAAGTTCGTGAAGGTCAAGCTGCAAGCGTGGCAGAAGTGTCGGAACGCGCCGCTCCTCGGCAAGTCCTGCGACACCGCCAAACGCGACGCGGCGATCGCGGCGGCGGAGACGGCCGCGGGTGACCTGCTCCGAAAGAGCTGTGATCAGCAGGGCGTTGCGCCGCCCGACCTCGGGATCGCCGCCGTCTGCTCCGCTCCGTGCGACCACATCACGAACACGACCTTCCTCGACGTCGCCAACTGTCAGGTCTGCCTGCACGAGGCCGAGGTCGATGCCATGCTGCAAGACGAGTACGGCACGACCGCGAGCGCGCTTCCGAAAGCACAGGCGGTGTGCCAGCAGGCGATCGCCAAGAGCGCCGCCGCCTTCACCATCGCCAAGCTGAAGGCGCTGCAGAGCTGCCAGCACGCCTTCCAAACGGGCAAGGGTAAGGCCGCAGCCGCCGCGGTCTGCCCGCGGACGACGACCGACGCGGCGATCGCGGCGGTCGCGCGCAAAGTGCGCGCGCGGATCGCCGCCAAGTGCGACGACGCCGCCGTCGCCGCGCTCGACGTCTGCACTCCGAAGGCCGCTACCGTCGCGGCGGCTTCCGACTGCATCCTCGCGGGACACGAGCAACGAGCCGACGGCATGCTGCGTGCCGAGTACCCGAGCTTTCCGTTGGGCGCCCCGGTACCGATCATCCTGCACCCGCTCGCGGGCGCGTTCGTCGTCGGCCAGGGGCTGATCAGCGTGGGCGAAGCGCTCAGCCGCACGGACATCGCCGACGTGACGGTCCACGCGAACACCACACTCATCGGTACCCTCGCCGACGACAATCCGGACTTCGGCGGCAACACGTTCGAGTTTCTGTGGGACTCCGCCCAGAGCGGCGGCGGGGACGTGACGATCGACGTGACGATGACCGACCTGCGTGGACGCGTCGGTCACGCGTCGGTCGTGATCATGGCCGCGATCGCAGGCGTGGTCCCCACGCCCACGACACCCCCGACCGGGCCTACCGTCACGCCGACGGCGCCGCAGACGGGACCGGGACCGACGACGACGACCGCGGCGGCACCGACCGGCACACCGAGCCCGACGGGTACCCCGAGCCCGACGCCGACTGCCTGTGAGTGCTCCGGCATCGTGATTCAAGAGGCGGGCATGGCGGCGATCGCGATCCCACCGCCGTACAGCCCGCCTCCGCCCGGCGCGAAGGTGGTCCCGCGCGGACATCATCAATTCACTCCGGTCGCCGGCCAGGAGTCGGTGGCGTGGGTGTTCGAGGCCGAGGCGACGATCACCGGCCCACCGCAGCTCTGCGTCGAAGGCCAGCGCGTCAACGGCACGATGACCGCCGGCTATCCGCCGGCGGCGCCCGTGGTCTCCAACAAAAAAGCCGGCGGCACCACGTTCCCCTTCAAGCCGCCGCCCGCCGTTGCTCCCGTTGGCACCGACGACTACACCAAGCCGGGCACTTTCAAGACGCACGCTGCCGGCCTCATTCGCTGGATCGACGCACCCGGGCTCTATGGACTCCCGACCGTACGCGGCGGCAATCCCTTGCGCAGCGTCGACGTGCGGAATCACTTCGAAGCGGTCGTCAACAGCAACAGCGCGACGGGCAGCTCCTGCAAGTGCGTGTGGAACATCGAGTACACCAAGGCGTACCCCGCCGGCGGCGCCCCCACGTTCACGCCGGTCGCGAACGCGGGCACGGGCGTTCCGGGCGGAGTTCCCCCCGGCATGGTGTGCCGCACCCGAGCGATGCCCTGGCCGATGGGGACCGGAACGTTCCCGTAGCACGCGATGTTCGCGCGGCTCCCGTGGGTCCGGAACGGAACGCCGCTCCGTACTTGCGCAGACCGCTCACCCCGAGGCACCATCGGCGATCAGGATGGCCATGGAACGCGAATACGAGCGCGTGCGCGCGCTCGTCGACAAGGCCGACCCGTTGCTGGTCGAAGCCCTCGAGGACGTCGACTCCACTCTCCTCGAGTGGGCCCTCTCGCTCTCGCCGTGGGAGCGCTTGCGGGCGAGCTCCGACGCGTTGCGCTTCTGGTCGAGCTTCCGACGTGGCGCACCCGAGGCAAGCTGATCTCGCCGGCCTGATCGACGCCCTGCAGGCTGAGGGGGTCGACTTCATCGTGGTCGGCGGCGCGAGCGCCGTCTTGCATGGCGCGCTGGCGATGACGCAGGATCTCGACGTCGTACACCGCCTCACGCCCGAGAACGTCGCGCGACTCGCCCCGGTGCTCGAGCGGCTCGACACGTTCGTCCGCGAGCCCGGCCAGCGCCGGCTTCGCCCGCAGGCGACGCACCTCAGCAGTGAGGGACAGCTCAACCTGCTCACCCCATCAGGTTCGCGTGGTCGATCTTCCGACGCTGATCGAGATCAAGACCACGGCGGGGCGCGCCAAGGACCGTATCGTCGTACCGATGCTGCTTGCGTTGCTCAGAGAACGGGAACGCCACTGAGGAAGGAACGAGGGATGAGCCGGGTACGAGTACTCGTTGGCACACGCAAGGGCGCGTTCGTCCTCGAGGCGGACGGGAAGCGCGAGCGGTGGGACGTCAGCGGTCCCCACTTCGGGGGCTGGGAGATCTACCATCTCAAGGGATCACCCGCCGACCCCAATCGCCTCTACGCGTCGCAAGCCACCAGCTGGTTCGGGCAGCTGATTCAGCGCTCCGACGACGGCGGCAAGATCTGGGAGCCCGTCGGGAACCGCTTCGTGTACGACGGCGCGACCGGCACGCACCTCTGGTACGACGGTACGCCCCACCCGTGGGAGTTCGCGCGCGTCTGGCATCTCGAGCCGTCGCTGACCGATCCCGACACCGTCTATGCCGGCGTCGAAGACGCCGCGTTGTTTCGCTCGACCGACGGCGGCCGGACGTGGCACGAGCTCGCCGCGCTCCGCACCCACGAATCGGCGCCCTCGTGGCAGCCGGGCGCCGGCGGGATGTGCCTGCACACCATCCTTCTCGATCCGAGCGATCCCGAACGCATCTTCATCGCCATCTCGTCGGCGGGCACCTTCCGGAGCGACGACGCCGGCAAGACGTGGCGACCGATCAACCGCGGCCTGCGGTCCGAACAGATCCCCGACCCGACGGCCGAGGTCGGCCACTGCGTCCACCGCATCGCGCTGCACCCGTCGCGCCCGGATGTGTTGTTCATGCAGAAGCACTGGGACGTCCTGCGCACCGACGACGCCGGGGCCAACTGGCGCGAGATCAGCGGCGAACTCCCGTCCGACTTCGGCTTCCCGATCGCGGTCCACG
>JBGOSW010000221.1:0-7722 GCA_041476145.1 Binatia bacterium | reverse complement strand
GTCGAAGGGAAGGTCGTCGCGGTGCGGCCCGGCCCGGTGATCACGACCTTCGAATTCGAGCCCGCAGCCGGCGTGAAGGTCAACCGCATCGTCACCCTCGCGGACGACCTCTCGATGGCGCTCCGCGCGCACAGCGTTCGCATCCTGGCTCCGATCCCCGGGAAACCGGTCGTCGGCATCGAAGTGTCGAACCCGAGGCGCGAGAAGGTCTGCCTCCGCGAGATCATCCAGAGCGAGCAATTCCAACGCTCGGAGTCGACGCTCACGCTCGCGCTCGGCAAGGACACGACCGGCAACACGCACGTCGCCGATCTCGCGAAGATGCCGCACCTCCTCATGGCGGGCGCGACCGGTACCGGCAAGTCGGTGTCGTTGAACGCCATGATCATGAGCATCCTCTACAAGGCGAGCCCGGCCGACGTGCGCTTCATCATGATCGATCCGAAGATGCTCGAACTCTCCGTTTACGATAGCATCCCGCATCTTCTGGTCCCGGTCGTGACGGATCCGAAAAAGGCGGCGTATGCCCTCGCCAACGTCATGCGGCAGATGGACCTGCGCTACCGCATGTTGCGCGACAAGGGCATGCGCAGCATCGACAGCTACAACCGCCTCCTCGCCGCCGAGGCCGCGGAGAAGCGCGCCGGTGTGATCGAGCTCACGACGCCCGAGGAGTCCGAGGACGAGGAATGGGTCGCACCTCCGATGCCGGTGCGCGAGGACGAGGCGCTCGTCCACGAGCATCTGCCGCGCATCGTCATCATCGTCGACGAGCTCGCCGACCTCATGATGACGGTCGGTCGCGACGTCGAGGAGTCGATCACCCGCCTGGCGCAGAAGGCGCGCGCCGCCGGCATCCACCTGATCCTCGCGACGCAGCGACCGTCGGTCGACGTGATCACCGGTCTCATCAAGGCGAACTTCCCGGCGCGCATCTCCTTCCAGGTGACCTCACGCATCGATTCGCGGACGATCCTCGACGCGATCGGCAGCGAGCGCCTGCTCGGCGAGGGTGACTGCCTCTTCCTGCCGCCCGGGACGGCGCGGGTCACCCGCATCCACGGCGCCTGGGTCTCCGAGGGTGAGATCCAGAAAGTCGTGGATTTCTGGAAGGCGCAGGGCGGCCCGCAGTACAAGATGGAGCTCCTCGAGGGCGACGACGACGAGGCCGCCGAGGAAGAGGGCGAGGACCTCTACGACGAGATGTACGATCAGGCCGTGCGCGTCGTGACCGAGAGCCGGCAAGCGTCGATCTCCTGGCTACAGCGCCGGCTGCGAGTCGGCTACAATCGCGCCGCGCGGATGATCGAACGCATGGAACGCGAGGGCGTCGTCTCCGCGGCGGAAGGAGCACGGCCACGCGAGGTGTTGGCACGCAGAATCGACGAGTGACGACGGCGCGCGCCGCGACGGCGGCGGCGATGCTCCTGCTCTCGATGCTCGGAGCCGTGCCGCTCGGCGCCCATGAGGGCCACGGCCCGCAACCGGCGACGAACGCATCCCGTCCGGCGGCGCCCGCCGCGGACACGAACGGCGCGGAAACGTGCCCGCCGCCCGCCGCGGCGGCGCAACGCCTGCAGGCGCGCTACGACGCGACCAAGAACTTTCGCGCCGACTTCCGTCAGGAGACGACGATCGCCGTCCTCAGCCAGGGCGAGGAGGCGTTCGGTAGCGTCGTCTTCATGAAGCCGGGGCGGATGCACTGGGAATTCCAAACGCCCCAGCGGCAGTCGATGGTCGCCGACGGCACGACACTGTGGATCTATCAGCCCGCCGACCGGCAGGTCTTGAAGGCGTCGTTCACGGCGGCGTTCGTCTCGACGACGCCGATCTCGTTCCTCGCCGGCGTCGGCCGGATCAAAGACGACTTTCACGTCGAGCAGGACCCGCGCGGTTGCAACGCGCAGCGAATTTATCTGAAGCTGGTTCCGAAGAGCGCGCAGGACGTCGGCAGTCTGACGCTCGCGGTGTTGCGCTCGACGTACGACATCGTCGAGGCGGCGGTGACCGATCCCGTCGGCAACGTGACGACGCTCAGTTTCTCCAACATCCAACGCAACGTCGACCTTCCCGACGACGAGTTCCGCTTCGTGGTTCCAGAGGGCGTCGACGTGGTGACCGCACCGACGGGCACCACGCCCTAAGAGCGCCGTGCTCGCACGTTACGGCGTGCGCGCGACCGCGGGATCATGGTCGCGGATCGTCGGCAGCTATTCTCCCTGCGGATCGACCTCCAGATCGGGATCCATCTGGCGGGCTTTTGCCATCAACTGATCTCCCTCGACGATCTTTCCGATCTGACGCAACGCCCTTCCTTTGTTGAAATAAGCCCCCGCATCGGCAGGGTCGATGGTTATCGCGCGATCAAAGAGCTCGATGGCTTTGTCGACGTTTCCGGTCATCGCGTATACGACCCCCAGTTTCGCGATAATTGCGGAATTGACAGGGTCGATCGCCAAGCCGCTCTCCAGATAAGCCTGTGCCTTCGGCAGGTCACCGAGCTCTTTGCCGTAGATCTTCCCTAGAGCGTCATAGAATGCGGCGGTAGGGGTTTGCGCGATCAGCATTTGGTAGGCGTCGATCGCGGTGTCGAAGTCCTTCTTCTCGGTCGCCTGTTCGGCGACGTATTGTACGTTGTTCAAGACATCGACGTCGTGCGGCTTCAGCTCGAGGCACGTGGCGTATTGCTTGAGCGCCGCCGCGTATTTTTCATCCCGGGCCAGGGTTTCGCCCTCTGACATGACGGCAAAAAAATCAGGCGCGCTATTTCGCCACCACGCGACGCCGCCGGCGATGATCAACAGCAACGTCAAGCAGGCTACTACCGTCCTGGTGTGGACCATGGTGATCAATCCCTGGGCGACAGGGGTGTCGTCGGGTCCGCGGCACCATAAGAAACGCGAGCAACACCGTCAACGGATACTCTCGTGGCCACGTGATCGTCGAGCGTATAGTCGAAGCCGAAGGTCTTGCTATGGAGAGGACGACGTCGATCGCAGCGTCGTTGATTTGCGCGCTGGCGATCGTCAGGTCGCGGGCGCGCCCCGCCCGTCACCTTCCGGTGGATCCGATCTCGTCGCCGACGTCCCCTGACGACCCCGGGGCGGGTTCCCGCGTGCCGACGTCCCCCGCCGCCGCGGTGCGTCTTGACGGTGCATATGGGGCGCGCTACGGCCCCGCACCCGCCGAGCGGGGATCGGCCGCGCGTTCTTTCCAAGTGCGGCTTTTCATTCTATACTCGTCAACCGTTCTGTACTAGAACCTCTGAGCTGCCATGGCCGCGGATTTACTCCATTATTACCCTCTCAGGTGTCGCACGTGAAGCTGTCTCTCGTCTTCGCGCGGGGTGTCCATTGAGCTCGGCGCTCGAACTCCGCAAAGCGCACGGCCAGGTTTCCTTCGTGCGCGGCGCCCTCGATGCGCTCGCCACCACGAGCGCGATCGCGATCGTGATCGGTGTGGCGCACACCGCCGCGAACCCCGTCGTCTATCTCGTGGCGGCAGCGCTGATCGGGGGCCTGCAGCACGCCCTCGTGAATCTTTCTCACGAGGCGTGGCACCGCCTCTGCTTCACGAATCGCCGCCTCAACGATTGGGTGGGTGCGTGGATCTACTCCTATCCGCTCGGCGTTCCCTTTCATCACGACCGGCAGCGCCACCTGCAGCATCATCGGCTGGTCGGTGCTCCGTCGGATCCCGACTGGGTGAACTACAGCAATGAGGGACGGCTGCCCGCGGGTCGCCTGCGCCTCTACCTCGCCGGGCGTCTGTTCGGCTCGCAGTTGGTGGCCACGGTGTGGAGCGCGCTGTTCTCGCGCCAGCCGCGCATTGCCGTCCAGACGGAGTCCGCGGCGGCGGAATCCGCGGCTCCGACCGCGGGTTCGGAGATGATTCGCATCGCCGCCGTGCAGGCGTTGCTCTTCGTCGCCTTCGCGCTCTTCGGCCGCTGGTGGGAGTACGTCGCGCTCTGGCTCGGTCCGTTGGCGACGTTCGCGAGCTTTTACGTCACCGTGCGCGCCTTCGTCGAACATGCCGCCCTCCGCGACGACGTGGCGCCCGTGGAGCGACTCTACGACTTTGCCCCCGGGCCGGTGGAACGCTTCTTCCTATCGCCCTGCCACTTCCACTTTCACGCGCTGCACCACGCGTTCCCGACCGTGCCGCATTTCCGACTGGCGGCGCTCCAGGGTGCGCTCGACGCGGAGGGGCATGCGTATCCCGGGACACGGCAGGGCGGCTACGTCGCGCGGCTGCGTGAGCATCTCGCGAGCATCGATGCGGCAGTGCCCTCCGGTGCTTCGAACGCGGGGGTGAGCTCGTGAGCGGCACGGCGCTCCCGGCTGCCCGATCCGAAACGCCGCGACCGCTCGTCGCGGTGTCGTGCAATCAGTGCGGCGCCGACGACTTCGAGGTCGTCACCACCGTCGACGCCGACTACGAGTACTCGGGCGTGATCGACGAGGCGTGGGCGCGGCGTGCCTTTCGCTTCGTGCGCTGCCGCCGCTGCGGTCTCATCTATCAGAATCCCCGTCCCGACGCCGAGGAGATCTTTCGCTACTACCCGGCGGAGTACGGCTGCTTCGCGCAGTGCCCGCCGCCGGGCCGGTTCATGGCCTTCCTCTACCGCATCATGGTCTGGCTGAAGAAGCGCGAGATCCTGCCGTTGCTTCCCGAGAACGGTGTGCTCCTCGACTTCGGCTGCGGGAACGGCCACTGGCTCCGGGCGCTGCAGGCTGCGGGAAAGCCGAGCCAGCGTTTCGTCGGCGTCGATTTCTGCGAGGCGCAAGTGCAGCTTCTGCGTGCCGCCGGCATCGAGGCGCACGTCGGAACGGAGGCCGACCTCCCGAAGCTCTTCGCGCCGGAAAGCGTCGACCTGATCCTCTTCAACCACGTGATCGAGCACGTGCCGGATCCGAAGGCGACGCTGCGGACGCTGGCGACGCTGCTCCGACCCGGCGGCAAGATCCGCGGCGTCACGCCGAATATCGACACGTGGGATCGCCGCCTCTTCGGGAAGTACTGGGCGGGCTGGCATCCGCCCCGGCACTTCGTGCTCTTCGACGTGCCCATGCTCGCGCGCTACGCCGAGAGCGCGGGCCTCTCGCTTACGGAGAGCGGCTCGGAATTCGAGGGCGCGAATCACTGGTCCGTGAGCGCGCACACCTGGATCACGGAGCACGGTATCCGGCAACGCCCGGGTGCCTACCGGCTCGCCCTCTATCCATTGCTGTTGGCGGCGGCGATTCCGATCACAATCGTGCAGCTGCTCCTCAGCCGCACCAGCGTGTCCTCCTTCGTGCTGCGCAAGCCCTCGCCGGAAGAAGGGCGAGTGATAGGGAGCGCCGCACGTCCGAGCAACGCGTGACGGAGATTCATCTTGCGAAGCCCCGTGCTTTTGAGGCAAATTGAGAGGTAACCCCCGGTGGACCGCACCTCGAACAGCAGCCCCTACTACCCGTACCGTCGCACGCTCCTGACCCCGGAGATCGTGCGTGAGCTCAGCGTCCTGCGGCCGTGGCGTTCGGTGCTGGCCGCGGCGCGATGTTGGGCCTTGATCGCGCTCGCGTGGACGGCGGTCGCGATCCGGACCGAGGTGTGGGTCGTGTTGCTGGCGATTCCGATCATCGGCACGCAGTACTACGCGTTGTTCATCCTCGCCCACGACGGCATTCATCAGCGGCTGTTCGATCGTGAGGTCTGGAACAACCTTTTCGCCGATCTGTTTCTGTTCGGACCCATCGGGGGCATTACCCGCTTGAACAGTCGGAATCACCTGATGCACCATCGCCACCTCGCGACCAGCAACGATCCGGACCGGCACCGACACGGCTGCTTCAACAAATCCGATCGTCGGGAGTACGCCGGATTCCTGACCGGCGTGACGAGCGTGTACCAGTCGATTGCCAACGTCTTTCTCCGGCACCGGGGTCGGGCGGTGGTCGTCGAGGCCGGTACCGCCGCTCTGCACTACACGGCGCGCGACCTGGCGATCATCCTGGGTTGGCAGATCGCGCTCGTTGGAGGCTTGAGCTGGCAGATCGGCTGGTGGGCGTATCCGGTCTTGTGGGCGCTCCCGGTCTACTGCTTCGCGGTCCTCGGTGACAACGCGCGGTCGTTCGCCGAGCATTCGCACCCGGAAGCGGACCTCAAGGCCGATCAGCATCGGCTGATCACCTTCGACAGCAACCGCGTGGAGCGAATGTTCTTCGCGCCGCTCAACATGAACTACCATACGGTGCATCACTTCTGGCCCTCGATCCCGTACTACAATCTGCCGCGTGCCGACCGGGAGATCCGCGCTCGTCCGGAGACGCAGGGGCTGGAGTGGCGTCGCTCCTACGTCGGGTATCTGTGGCGATACTTCCGCGCGCTCCCGCTCGTCGAGTGCAAATCGACGCGTCCCGCGCCGGACCCGTCGACCGTTTGAGCCGGTCGCAACGCGACGGCGCGAGGGTGCGAGCGTGAGCGCCGTCGTCGCCTCTCCCTCCGGGGCCGCGTCCGACGTTCGGCTGCCGGTCGACTTCCAGACCAGCGACATCCCCGAGATTCCGACCGAGTCTCTCGACGCGTGTCCGGTCTGTGGCGGCGATCGCCACGATCTCCTCACCGAGGGCCTCGACTACGAGCTACGAACCTGTCGCAACGTGTGGCGCTTCGTCCGCTGTCGCGCCTGCGGTCACGTGTGGTTGAATCCGCGCCCCGCGGTCTCCGCCTTGAAGGTCATCTACCCGCCGACCTACTACGCCTACAATTACACGAGCGAGGTCAGCTCGATCGCGGCGCGGGGCAAGGAGATCATGGACGCGTTCAAGCTGCGCTGGGTCCTCAAGCAGCTGCCGCGGCCCGCGACGAGCTACCTGGACATCGGCTGCGGTGATGGCCGGTACCTGAAGGTCATGGAAAAGCAGGGCATCCCCCGCGATCACCTGTGGGGCCTCGAACTCGATCCACGACCCCTCGAGAGTCTCGCTGCGGCCGGGTATCGGGTTTTCTGCGAGCGCGTCGAGAGTGCCGACATGATCGCCGACCGCTCCATCGACGTGGCGACCATGTTCCACGTGATCGAGCACGTCGACGATCCCAAGCGAGTCGTGCGCAAGATCGCGAGCTGGTTGGCTCCGGGCGGCGTTCTCGCGATCGAGACGCCGAACATCGACAGCCTCGACGCGCGTCGCTTCTCCAACCACTACTGGGGCGGGTATCACATCCCCCGGCATTGGAATCTCTTCACCCCCTCGACGCTGGAGCGACTCCTCCGCGACGGCGGCCTCGAGCCCTTCGCGGTGCAGTATCAGACCGGGCACGCGTTCTGGATGTACTCCTTCCATCACGCGCTCCGATACCGCTGGAATCGTCCGCGACTGGCCGGCTACTTCGATCCCTTCAAGGGGCTCCTACCGCTGCTCGCCGGCTTCACGGTGCTCGACAAGCTGCGCGCGATGATGGGCTTCAAGACGTCGGGGATTCTGATGTTGGCGCGCCGCCGCGATGACGCTCCGGCGGCATCGTGAGGGCCGCGCCACCTCGACCGGCGCCGATGCGGAGCAGCACCGCTTCAGGGTGCGCGCCGGCGCGCCACGGGAGCCCGACGGCCCCGACCCCGCGCGTCACCGCGAGCATCGTCGAACCGTGAACGTACAGCCCTTCGTCGAGGCAGAACTGGCTTTGACGGACGATCGGGGGGCGCGCCGGTAGACGGATCTGTCCGCCGTGCGTGTGGCC
>JBGOSW010000220.1:0-7850 GCA_041476145.1 Binatia bacterium | reverse complement strand
TTCATGCAGTCGTTGCAGATGCGGTGTCCCGTGCCGGCGAGCATCGGGTTGTCGATCATGATGACCGCCAGCGCGCCGATCGGATGGCCGTCGCGGTACAGCGCGATCATCTCCGAGATCTTTTCCTCGAGTGGACAGCCGTCGAGCGCGATGCCCAGCGGGTTGCGCTGCACTGCGCCGTCTTTCCCGAGCAGGCCGGTCGAGCAAGAGTCTTTACCGCGTTCGTGACACGTGACGCAGTAGTGCGACTCGCGCAGGTTCTCGCGCGGCGTGAAACGTGGATCGGTCAGGTCGAACCCGTCGCGATGCCGGCGGGTTTCGGGCGGACCCATGAACAGCTCGGGCAGGTCGGCACGCGGCCGGATGCGCGGCACCAGCTCGTCGAAGTCGAGCTTGTGTGGCACGTGAAAACAAGTGAACTGCCGGCGCCGCTGCGCCAGCGCCGAATGGAAGGCAAGGGCGCGCACCCACGCTTCGACTTTGGCGAGCTGCGCCCGGGCGGCCGCAGCAGCCTCGCTACCCGGCGCCGCGTCGATCGTCGCCTGCAAGGCGGACGCGACGACCGCGAGCTCCCGCTCCGGATCAGCCGTAAGCGCTCCGTCCGGCACGAGCGCGCCCACGACCTCGCGGTAGGCGAACTCCAACTCCACCGGGTCCATCTGCGCCAGCGCCTCGGGTGTGGGGGGGGCGCTCTTGAGAAAACGGCGCTCGATGAACTGGCGCTTCCAATCGAAGACCACCTGGTCGGCACGCAGGCGGGCACAGAGGGCCTCGTGCTCAGGCTCGATGCGAAACAGCCGGGCGACGAAGGCACCGACGTGCGGCGCGACGCGCATGAGCAACTCGGATTCTTGCAGGCGCGTGAGCCCCGATCCGTTGGCGGCGCGATAGCCCTCGAACTCGCCGGCCAGTGCGGGGTCCGCATCGCGGAGTGTCGTGAAGAACGTCTTGTCGAGCGCCTCGATGCGGCGCACTCGGTTCAGATCGGCATACTTGAAGCCGGGAACGCCGAGTTGCAGGTTCCACGCCCGCGCCTCCTGGCGGGCGCTCTCGGGGAGATGCTTGAGTGCCATGCCCTCGGCTCAAAGCAAGAAGCGGTGGCGCCTGCAACCCACCGAACGCTCTCCGGCGACACGCGAGTTGCCGTTCGGCATCCCCGAGCATGTAACGCTTTGGGATCTTCCCGCGCCTGCAAAACCCCACCGAGCGACTTACCGCGGCTGACAAACCGGACGGCGCGCGAGCGGCGATGCCCGGAAGGCGCAAGGGAAAAAATTGGATGCGTCGTGGCACGTGGCATGCTTCGAGATCCCTGGTGGATACCCCGGCACGAGAGCCGCCCGACGCGGCATGGCCCGCATTTCCGCGCTTGTCCGGCGAGGACCTGACGTTTTGGTGGATGAACTCGCCAATGCAGCCGACGACGATGGCGATGCTGCTCGTCCTCGACCGCACGCCCGATGAGTGGCTGCTCCGGAAGGCGTTCGAGCGCGCGATCGCCACGGTCCCGCGGCTCACGCAGCGGGTCGCGAACGCGCCCTTCACGATCACCCTACCGCACTGGGAACCCGATCCCACCTTCGACCTCGATTACCACCTGCGCCGCCATGCGCTCCCACGCGGGCACGACCTCGACGAGCTCTTCCGCGAGATCGCTCCCGTCTACGAGGCGCCGTTCGACCGCTCGCGACCCTTGTGGGAGGCACGCGTGTACGAAGGGCTGGCCGACGGGCAGGCGGCGCTCTTCTTCAAGCTCCACCACGCGGTCGCCGACGGCGTCGGCGCGAACGCCATCTTCGCCGCGATGACGGACGCGAGCCGCGATGACGCTGCGCGCGTCGAGGTGCCGCCCCTACCGACGGCAGCGGCGGCGTGGGCGTGCGAGCGCGGTGTCGTCGCACGGGTGGCGGCGGCCGTTCGCGACCGCATCGAGCTCGACGTCACCCGCGCCGGCTCCGTCGCCACGACCATGGTCGACGCCTTCCTCCACCCCACGCAGCTCGCACGCGCCCTCGAGATCGTACGCTCCATCACGGACACGTTGGCGTTCGACAGCGGCTCGCCGCTTCGCGCCGCGACCGGGCGCAAGCGGCGGATGACCGGCCTCGCGCTGCCGTTCGCCGAGGTACGTCGCGTGAAGCGCGCGCTGGGCGGCTCGATGATCGACCTGATCCTCGCGACGATGGCGCTCGCGATGGGCCGGTGGTACGCCGCGCACGGCCTCGGCGACGTCGCGGAGCTGATGACGCTCGTGCCGGTGAACCTGCGCCCCGTCGAGCAGTGGGGCGACGGCGGCGGTCTCGGGAACCGTGCGACCGGCATTCTCGTGCCGTTGCCGATTCGGATCGCGGACGTCCGCGAGACTTACGAGGTCATCCGCTCGCGCATGGCCGCGAAAAAAGCCGATCCCGCCTCGCGCGCCACACCGGCCATCGCAGAGATCCTGTCCGTACTGCCACGCGGGCTCGTCACTTGGATGGTCGAGGCGACGTTCTCGGTCGTCGACTTCATCGTCACCAACGTGCCCGGTGTGCTGGTGCCGCGCTACATGGCGGGCGCCGAGATCGTCGCCGCGTACCCCTTCGCACCGGTCGCGCGCCACAGCCCCCTGAGCGTCGCGCTCTATGGGTACCGGGACACGCTCTTCGTCGGTCTCGACGCTGACGAGGCGACGATGCCCGACCTGGACCGCTTCACGTCGATACTCACCGACGCGTTCGACGAGCTGCGCGCCGCCGCGGGCGTTGGCTGATCGTCGACGTAGTGATCGGTCGACGTCAATTCGCTTTGACTTCGAAGTTCTCCGGCGTCGATCCTCCGATCGAGGTCACGAGCGCCGAGCGTTCGCACGACTCCGGCCGTGCTACCGGGGCAGCCGCTCGACGTTCTGTGCGAGCGCTTCCTTGGCGCCGCCGAGCTTGGGTGTGCCGTGGCCGGAGATGAGGTTGTCGAAATCGAGCTCAAGCACGCGCTCGAAGTCGGCGCGCACACTGCCCCCCGGCGGCGTGACCGTCTTCAGCCAGATTGGCCCGATGACGCAAGGCGTGAAGAACCCCATCGGATACATGACGAGCTTCCCGAGTGACGAAAGCAGTGGGTCGTGGTCGTAGTGCTGGACGCTGTCGCAGGTGACGAGCAAACGGTGCTGCGGCAGATAGACGACGCATTCGGCCCGCGTGGCGTTCTTGAAGATCACGACCCGCGCGCCGGGGATCGGGAACGGCCCCTCCTCGGTGATCTCTCGGCTGAACTTCGGCTCGGGGTACGTCTGCTCTCCGGGCACACCCCAGAACTCGACGCCGAACTTGTCGACGTAGTAGCGGTCGTCGCGGCCGTGGTAGGCGCCGAGCCGGACGGCGTGCTTCAATGGAGCTTGCGCCAGCAGCTCCGCCTCAGCGCCCTCACTCAGCCGCACGGGGTTGAGCAGCACCCAGCCATTGGGACCGCGGACGGCGACCATATTGCGGCTGAACGTGATCTTCAGCCTCAGCGGAATCGACATCGTGGTCGTGCTCGCTGCGAGCCACACGTCGGGGAAGCATTTCCGCAGCGGCAGATGGTACAGGGCGGGCGGGTGATCGCTCACGCCGCGCACGGTAGGTCGCCCGCGACGTCAACACAACGAAGCGACCAGCGTAACGAGCGGAAGTTACAGCGGAGGGGGAGGGATTCGAACCCCCGAGGGCTCGCGCCCTGCCGGTTTTCAAGTGCGGGTGTTGCGGTTCCACCGTGTCCTCCGTCGTCACCGCGGGTCCTCTTCTACCAGGATTGATTGACAGAAATACAGAATTACAGTAATGTGTACCTATGGTAACGCGCCTTTCCACAGATCTGGGCGACCCACGACTGCTGCGCCTCCTGAAAGCCGAGGCCAACGAGCGTGACACCAGCGTCAAGGACGTGCTCACCCGCGCCTTGGAAGCCTACTTTGCAGACCGCCTCGAAACCAAGGCTCTCGCGAAGCTCGCCGAGTCGTCCTTCACCGAGTGGGACGACCCGCGGGACTCGGAATACGATCGTCTGTGAAGCTCGGCGAGATCGCTCTCGTTCGGTTTCCGTTCACGGACCTCGCAACTGCCAAGAAGCGCCCTGCCCTGGTGCTCGCCCGGACGATGCGATCACCGCGGAACCGCCTCGCCACGGTCGCAATGATCACCAGTCAGGTCGAGGCGTTGAAGCTCGACGGTGACGTGCTTCTGGCAGACTGGAAGGCCGCCGGCCTACTGCACCCGAGCTTGCTCCGTCTCGCCAAGATTGCGATGATCGACGAGCATCTCATCGACAAGACGATAGGGCGACTTTCGGCGCGCGACATCAAGGCCGCGCGGCAAGCGTTTCGCCGGGCGTTTGCAGCCTGGTTGCGATGAAGGCTACGTGAACCAGCGCGTCGCACGCTACTTGCGTGGCGCACGTCGATAGAAGCGGAGGGGGAGGGATTCGAACCCCCGAGGGCTCGCGCCCTGCCGGTTTTCAAGACCTGGAAACGGCGAATTGGGGAAGAAATGGGGAAGCCGAGCGCGAGCCCTCCGCCTGCGTCTCGCCCTCACGGGTGGTGGCGTGTCCGATGATCTCGCCGCCTTGGCGAGGTCGGCGTCCGGTTGCATGACGACAGCGTCCGTCGTGATGACCCATCACGTCGCGAACGCCGGACTCCTGTCGCTTGTCGGTCGTCGCGATGCCTCGCGGCGGCGTGGCGCGTGCGGCGTCGCAGCGTAAGCGAGGACCACGCCGAGCGCGAGCGCGACACCGGCCCACACGCGCATCAACGCCCCCTGCAACGTTTTCGGAACGTATTCTGCCTCCTCCTAACCGAGGCGACGTTCGAATCAGTGTGCCGCGACATCGCTACCCATAGGCTGCTCTCCGTCGATGTTGAGCCCCGCCGCCGAGACCAGCATCCGGAGTTCCTCTGGTTCGATGCCTTTCGGCCGACGTGTGTGGTGGAGATCGATATCCAGCAGTTCGAACAGACCGCGGACGGAACGGTGCGCCTCGTGGCCTTATGGGCAGTTCGCGAGAGCCCAGGCAAGGCACCCATCGCAGTGCGCGAGGCCAGCGTGAGCGAGCCCGCTGCGCTCGGGGACACGTCCGCGGCGACGCACGCTACCGCACCGCTGATCGATCACCGATCGCGCGACGATCGCGCGGACTGCATCGACAGGCGGTCGAGGAGCTGAAGCTGCTCCGTTTCAAATCGTTGCCACGTGGACGAGATTGGTGGCGGCCGGCCGTCCCGTCGGCCAGCCTCCGGTGACGACGACGAGCGAGCCGGCGGGGACGACGCCGGTCGCCCGGACGCTGTCGCGGAAGCGGTCGAGGACGGCGGCCTCCGTACCGGCGAGCCAGGGCGCCGTGATCGCGGTGACGCCCCACACGAGGGACAGCCGTCGGCGCACGGACTCGTCGGCGGTCAGCGCGACGATCGGCACCCGAGGACGATGGCGCGCGACCAGGCGCGCGGTGAATCCGGAGCGCGTCGGCACGACGACGGCCACGGCGCCCACCTCCGCCGTCACCACGCACGCCGTGCGCGCCATCACGTCTGCGACCTCGCTGCCGCCACCGTCGCCGCGCGGTCTGAGCAAGGGCTCGGCCTGCACGAGGATGCGGGCCATCATCTCTACGGCTGCGACGGGATGGTGGCCGATCGCCGTCTCCTCGCTCAGCATGACCGCGTCGCTGCCGTCGAGGACGGCGTTCGCCACGTCGCTCGCCTCGGCGCGCGTCGGCAGCAAGCTGTCGACCATCGAGCGCAGCATCTGCGTCGCCGTAATGACCGGCTTCGCGTAGCGGTTGGCGAGTGCGATCAGCTCCTTCTGGACGATCGGCACGCGCTCGATCGGAATCTCAACGCCGAGGTCGCCGCGCGCGACCATTACGCCGTCCGCCGCCCGTACGATCTCGTCGAGATGCGCGACCGCCGCCGCGGTCTCGACCTTGGCAATGAGCGGGAGGCCCGCGCCACGGGCGGCGTCGAGGTCTTTGGCGGCGCGCACGAACGAGACCGCCACCAAGTCGACACCGCGCTCCGCGCCGAATCGGAGATCGGCCAGGTCCTTGGCGGTGAGCGACGGCATGTCCAGCCGGGACGACGGTAGGTTCAGCCCCTTTCCTGCAGGAATGTTCCCGCCGACGACGACGCGCG
This sequence comes from Binatia bacterium, assembly GCA_041476145.1. Lineage (GTDB taxonomy): Bacteria > Desulfobacterota > Binatia > UTPRO1 > UTPRO1 > DP-19. The sequence continues at coordinate 1,705 of JBGOSW010000220.1, read as the reverse complement.
CACGTCGCGCGTCGACGACCTCGAGCTGCATGACGCCGTCGGCGAGCAGGACCGGGTCGCCGGGTTGGACGGTAGCGGGGAGTGCGAGATCGACGATCTCTCCGGGCCGCCCCTGCACCGGGTGCGCCAGCCTGAGCTTCGGACCCCCGAGGTCCTGGAGGATCGCGACCGGGCGGCCGCCGGCGGCCCGGCGGATGCGACCGATCAGCTCCCCGTGCGTCTGGTGCGAGCCGTGCGAAAAGTTCAGCCGGAAGACATCGACCCCCGCCTCGACGAGCAGGCCGATGAGCGACTCGCTCGACGTGGCCGGTCCGAGGGTGGCGACGATCCGGGTGCGTGGCACGGTGGCACTCTAGCGTGATTCGCGCTTGTGTGTGACCAGCACGCCTGATCGGCAGGCGTCCCTGCTCTCCTCTAGTGATAGTGCGAGCGACGCCCGCCGACCCGGATGAAGGACACTCGTCTGCGATGGTTGCGACGTTTGCGGGTATTCTACAATATCAGCTCCCTGCGGCCGGTGAAGCGATCTCACCACCCGGAAGATAGCGCGTGATCGTCGCGGAGCGACCACCCTGCGAGGCGGCCTTGAGATCGCGCGCATGTGGCGTGCTCTTGAGCCGTCAGCACCTGAGCATCGGCACGGCAGGCGGCGCTTTTTGACGAGGAGCCAAGGAGGGCAGCCCATGAGCACGATAACGACGAAGGATGGGACGCGGATCTACTTCAAGGACTGGGGCAAAGGCCCGGTCGTAACGTTCTCGCACGGCTGGCCGCTGAGCTCCGACGCTTGGGACGGCCAAATGCTCTTCCTCGCGCAGAACGGCTTCCGCGTCGTCGCACACGACCGTCGCGGCCATGGTCGGTCGAGTCAGGCCTCTTCGGGGAACGACATGGACGGCTATGCCGACGACCTCGCCGCCGTGATCGAGGCGCTCGATCTCAAGGACGCCACGCTGGTGGGCCACTCCACCGGCGGCGGCGAAGTGGCGCGCTACATCGGCCGCCACGGGACGAAGCGCGTCGCCAAAGCGGTCCTCGTCGCTGCCGTGCCGCCGATCATGCTGAAGTCCGCGGGCAATCCGGAGGGCCTGTCGATGGAGGTGTTCGACAGCCTGCGGAGCGGCATCACCAAGGACCGCTCGCAATTCTACAAGGACCTCGCTCCAATGTTTTACGGGGCGAACAGACCGGGCGCCAAGGTTTCGCAGGGGACGCTGGATCAGTTCTGGCTCTGGAGCATGCAGGCCGGCCTCAAGAACGCCTACGAGAGCATCAAGGCATTCTCCGAGACCGATTTCACCGGGGACCTCGAGAAGTTCGATGTCCCAACCCTGGTCATGCACGGTGAGGACGACCAGATCGTTCCCGTCAAGGACTCGGCGAGGAAATCGGCCAGGGTCATCAAGGGTGCGAAGGAAATCTACTATCCGGGCGCGCCGCACGGCTTCACAGCCACGCATCAGGATCAGGTCAACGCCGATCTGCTGGCCTTCCTCCGGAGCTAGCCTTCGGCAGGCGCGACTGGGGAAAGGTCCCCCGCTGAGCTCACGAACCCATTTGAGGGTCGCCAGTCATCGACAAGGGAGGGTAAACCATGAAGATCGTCGTCATCGGCGGCACCGGCCTGATCGGCTCGAAGACCGTCGCCATTCTGCGCCAGGGCGGCCACGAGGTCGTCGCCGCCTCGCCCAACACCGGCGTCAAC
>JBGOSW010000219.1:0-7870 GCA_041476145.1 Binatia bacterium | reverse complement strand
GCGTGCTTGCGCATGAATCCGAGCATCCTACGAAGTCTATTGAACGCGGTCGGCGATTTCAACGCGGCCGAGAGAACGTAAGGAGGTGGCGGCGACGGGCGCGGGAGGGCGCGGCGGCGGCCACGGACCTGGCGGGCCGCGGCCGCGAGGGGATCCTTCCGTACGTCGCGATGCACTCGTGCACACGTACGGCCCAATGGCCGCCGCCGCGCCCTCTCGTGCCTGCCGCCGCCACCTCCTTGCTCTCTCTCTCCGGCGCGTTGAAATCGCCGACCGCCTTCAATAGACTTCGCGGAATGCTCGGATTCATGCGCAAACACGCCCGCTCCACCGCCATCAAGGTGATCTTCTGGATGATCATCATCGTCTTCGTCTTTTGGGGCGTCGGCGTCATGGTGAGCGGCGGCAACAAAGTGAACGTGGCCGCGATGGTGAACGGCGAGCCCATCACCGCGCAGGAGTACGCCCGCGCCTTCGAGAACATGCAGCGCGTCTATCAGCAGCTCTACCGGGAGAAATTCACGCCCGAGGTCGTGACGCAGCTGAACCTCCACCAGCGCGCGCTCGACGATCTGGTGAACGAGATGCTGCTCAAACGCGAGGCGCGCCGCCTCGGGCTCCAGGTGACCGACGACGAGGTGCGCGACGCGATCCTCAACGTCCCGAACTTCCGGAGCGGCGACCGCTTCGACCGCACACGCTACCTGTCGGCGCTCCGCGCCACACGGACGACGCCCGCCGAGTTCGAGGAGTCGCAGCGCGAGAGCCTCCTCATCTCGAAGCTCGAGAACCTACTCACCGACGGCATCACGGTGAGCGATCGCGAGATCCGCGACCTCTACGCGCTCGACCACGATACGATCGACGTCACCTTCGTCAAGGTACCGTACGCCAAGTACTCCGACGCGGCGACGGTGACCGAAGCCGAGATCGGCCAGTACTACGAGAAGAACCGCGAGGCCTTCCGCCAACCCGAGCGCGTGACGCTCACCTACGTGGCGTATGCGCCGAAGGAGCTCGAGGCCTCGGTCCCGGTCAGCGACGAGAGCGTCGCCGCATACTACGACGCGCATCAGAGTGACTACGAGACCCCCGAGACGGCGCATCTGCGCGAGATCCTCTTCGTCGTCCCCACGGACGCCGACGCCGGCGCGCGCGCCGCGATCCGCACCACCGCCGAGGGCGTGCTCGCCGAGGCGAAGGGCGGCGGCGATTTCGCCGCGCTCGCGCGCGCGCATTCCGGCGATCCGCTCTCCAAGGACGCCGGCGGCGACCTCGGATCCGTCGAGCGTGGCAAGCTCGACGCCGCGATCGACGACGCGGCGTTCGCGCTCGAACCCGGTCAAGTCAGCGATCTCGTCGAGATCCCGCGCGGCTTCGCGATCGTGAAGGTCGAGGAGAAGCGGGGGACGGGTACGCAGCCGCTCACGGAGGTCCGTGACCAGATCGAACGCGCACTCCGCGAGTCCGGCGCCGAGCAGGCGGCACGCGACGCCGTCGACGCCGATCTCGAAAAAGCGCGCGCGGGGGCGAGTCTCGAGGAGCTCGCCGCGACCCGCGGTCTCAAGGCGACGACCCCGCCGTCGGCGGCGCGCGGGCAGCCGCTGCCCGGCGTCACCAACCCCGTCCTGCTCGCGACCGCGCTCGGCCTCGACGCCGGTGCCGTCGAGGAGGTCGTCGGCACCGAGCCGCCCTACTATCTCTTCAAGGTCATCGAGAAGACGCCGAGCGACTTCAAGGCGCTCGCGGCCGCGCACGACCAGATCGTCGAGAGCTTGCGCGCGCACAAAGCACGTGAGGCGGCGCGCGGCGCCGCCGACGAACTCCTCACGACCGCGAAGGCGGCACCCGGGGGCGCCGACGGTCTCGCGACGGCAGCCCGCGCCAAGGGCTACACGAGCGACGACACCGGCCCGTTCACCCGCACGCAGGCGTTGCCGAAGCTCAGCGGCGCGCCGATCAAGGACGAGCTCTTCGCACTCACGAAAGACAACCCGTTCGCGGCCGTCCACGAGCTTCCCGACGCCGCGGTCGTCCTGGCGCTGAAAGCGCGTGCTCCCGCGGACGAGTCGTCGCTCGGCGAGACGCGCGACACCGTGCGCGACGGCGCGACCGTTCGCAAACGCAGCGCCGTGCTCGAGGCGTATCGCGACATGCTCCGCCAGCGCGCCGACATCACCATCAATCCCGACATCGTAATCGGCACGCGCACCTGAGCGCGGGCCGGACGGCGTGGCGGACGAGCGACCGGACGCGGGCCTCGCAGCCGAGCGCCTGATCCCGGGCGACGGCGAGACCGGCTGCCTCCTGATCCACGGCCTCACCGGCACGCCCGCCGAGATGGCGCCGCTCGCCGCGGCGCTCCACGGGCGCCATCCGTTGTGGATCGTGCGCGTCGCCGGACACGCGACGACGGTCGCCGACCTCGCCGAGACCTCGTGGCTCGACTGGTACGAGTCTGCGGCGACGGGGCTGCGGGCGCTCTCGACCGTCACACCGCGCGTCGTCGTCGTCGGACTCTCGATGGGCGCACTCCTGGCGCTGCACCTCGCGATCGAGCATCCGGAGCGCGTCGTCGGTGTGGCGTTGCTCTCGCCCGCGGTGACGCTCCGACGTGGAACCGTGCGGCGTCTCTCACGCTTCCTGCGCGCTCTCGGCGCACTCGACGCGCGCGTGGCGATGCTGCGCGCCCGCCTGGCACGGGTGCTGATCGCGAAGCACGGGAGCGACATCGCCGACCCGCAGGTGCGCGCGCACCATCCCGGCTACCGCCAGATCCCGCTGCGCGCGCTCCTCAACCTCCTCATGCTCCAGCGCGTCGCGCGCCGCGAGGCGCCGCGCCTCACCCAGCCGGCGCTCGTCGTCCACGCGCTCCACGATCACACCTGTCCGGTCGCCGCCGCCCGCGAGCTGTACACGAGGCTCGGATCACACGAGAAGCGGTTCGTGCTGCTCGAACGGAGCTTCCACGTCGTCACCGTCGACCGCGAGCATGCGACGGTGTGCGCCGAGGTGCGCCGCTTCGTCGAGGAACGCGCCGAGCTGCCGCTCCACTGGTCAACCCCGCCTCCCTGGGTGAGTTGACATGGCGATCGTCCTTCCCTACACGCATCGCCGATGGCGACCGTCGCAGCCGAGCAGACCGTCCGTTGGGATCGCGCGCACCTCTGGCACCCGTTCACGCAGATGCAGGAGTGGCTCGCCGCCGAGCCGCTCGTCATCGCCGCCGCCGACGGCAACTACCTGATCGACGCCGCCGGGCGGCGCTACCTCGACGGCGTGTCGTCGCTGTGGTGCAACGTGCACGGCCATCGCCGCCCCGAAATCGACGCGGCGATCCGTGCCCAGCTCGAGCGCGTCGCCCACACCACCCTCCTCGGTCTCGCGAGCCCGCCGAGCGCCGAACTCGCGGCACGCCTGGTCGAGATCGCGCCCGCAGGATTGACCCGCGTTTTCTACTCGGACGCCGGCGCGACCGCCGTCGAGATCGCGCTCAAGCTCGCCCTGCAGTACTGGCGGCTGCGCGGCGAGGATCGGCCGCGCTTCGTCGCCCTCGTCGACGGCTACCACGGCGACACCCTCGGCGCGATGAGCGTCGGCTTCTCGGAACCGTTTCACCGCTTCTACACGCCGCTCCTGCCGGTCACGCGCGTGCCGGCTCCGTACGTCTTGGAGCGCACCCAGGGGCTCGACGGCGAGGCGGCACTCGCCGGCGCGCTCAGCGAGCTCGAAGCGGTGCTCGCGCGCCATCGCGGTACCATCGCCGGCGTCGTTCTCGAACCGCTCGTGCAGGGCGCCGCCGGCATGTGGCCGCAACCCGTCGCCTACCTGCCGGCGGTCCGCGAGCTGACGCTACGCTACGATACGCTCCTCGTCTGCGACGAGGTCGCGACCGGCTTCGGACGCACCGGTCGCCTCTTCGCCTGCGACCACAGTGCCACGGCGCCCGATCTCTTGACGCTCGGCAAAGGTCTCACCGGCGGCTACCTGCCGCTCGCCGCGACGCTCGCAACCGAGGAGATCTTCCGCACCTTTCTCGGTCCCTACGAGGAGTACACGGCGTTCTTCCACGGCCACACGTTCACCGGCAACGCGCTCGGGTGCGCCGCCGCGCTCGCGAGCGTCGATCTCTTCACGTCGGCCCTGCTCGCGAGCCTTCCGCAGAAAGCCGACGCCCTGGCGCGCGCGCTCGCGCTCCACGTGCGCCCGTTGCCGCACGTCGCCGAGGTGCGCCAGTGCGGCCTCATGATCGGCATCGAGCTGATGCGCACGCCCGAGCGACGCGAACCCTACGCGCCCGGCGACCGCATCGGGCATCGCACGATCCTCGCCGCGCGCCGGCGCGGGGTCGTCTTGCGGCCGCTCGGCGACGTGCTCGTCCTGATGCCGCCCCTCAGTATCCGCCCCGACGAGATCGACACGCTGGTCGCCGTCGCCGCGGAGTCGATCGCCGAGGTGACCGGCGCATGAACCGCCGCATCACTCCACGATGACGGCACTCCTCGTGACCGGCACCGACACCGGCGTCGGCAAGACGCTCGTCACCGCGGCGCTCGCCGCCGCGCTCGCCGCGCGCGGGCTGCGCGTCGGCGTTGCCAAGCCGGTGGAGACCGGCTGCGCGCGCGTCGCGGGCGCGCTCTACCCCGAGGACGCGGCGGCGCTCGCGGCCGCGGCGACGACGTCCGAGCCGCTCGACGTCGTCTGTCCGTACCGCTTTGCCGATCCGCTGGCGCCGATCCTCGCCGCCGCGCGCGCGCAGACGACGATCGACGTCGCCGCGCTCGTCCGGACGCTCGGCGCGCGCGCGGCTGCCGTCGACGTCCTCCTGATCGAGGGCGCGGGCGGCGCGCTGGTGCCGCTCACCAGCACGACGACCTACGCGGACCTCGCGCGCGCGCTCGACGCGCCGGTACTCCTCGTCGTCGGCTCCCGTCTCGGAGCGATCAACCACGCGCTCCTCTCGCTCGAGATTCTCGCCGCGCGCGGGCTGCACGTCGCCGGCTACGTAGTAAACCGCATGGCGCCCGACGGCGATCCAGCGGTCGAAACGAACATGGCGCTTCTCCGCTCGCTCACCGCCGCGCGCTCCTTCGGCGAGTTCCCGCGCGTCAGCGACGCCGTCGAGACGCTGCGGGCGCTGCGCCGCGGTGGATCTGATGCCGCGCTCGCGCGCACCCGGCTCGCGGCGCTCGCGCGCGCCCATCTCGACCTCGACGCGCTCGCGGATTCGCTGTGACTGCGGAGTCGATGCGACCTGGGCGCGTCAGCCGGCGGCACGGCGGGCGGCGTCGTACACCAGGCGGAGCGGCACACCGTGGCGCTCCGCCGCCGCGCGACAGCTCTCGTACTCCGGCGCCACCGTGCGCGCGCCGGGGCCGGTCGCGACCTTGACCACGATCGTACCGTAGCGCGTCTCGACGTCGACGACCTCACGCGCCAGCGTCAGGCGTTCGACCGCATGGAAACGCACGCCGATCGTCGTCGTCTCCGCGAAGAGCACGGCGGCGAGATCGTCGCGGCGCGCACGTGGTGCGAGAATCTGCAGGAGCACCCCGGGGCGTCCCTTCTTCATGTGCACCGGGACGAGGGTGACGTCGACGGCGCCGGCCGTGAAGAGACGCGCGGTCGCGTGCTCGTAGAGCTCGGGGCTCATGTCGTCGATGTTGGTCTCGATGACGAGCATCTCGTCCGCGCACGGCGCCGCCGACTCGGCTTCACCGAGAAGGACGCGCAGGACGTTCGGCCGGTCGGCGAGGCGGCGCGTTCCCGACCCGTAGCCGACGCGGACGACGCGCAGCGCGCCCGGCGCGCCCGAGATCGCGCCGAAGCCGCGCAGGATCGCGGCGCCGGTCGGCGTCACCATCTCGCCCTCCCCGTCACCGGGACGCACGGCGAAGCCGCGCAGCAGCTCGACGGTCGCCGGCGCCGGCACCGGGATCCGACCGTGCCGCGTGTCGACGATGCCGGAGCCGAGCGGCAGCGGCCCGACGGCGAGGCTGGTGATGCCGAGCGCGTCGACGCCGAGCGCGGCGCCGAGGATGTCGACGATCGCGTCGACGCCGCCGACCTCGTGGAAGTGGACGTGATCGGGCGCGACGCCGTGCACGCGGCCCTCGGCCGCGGCGAGCTCGCGAAACGCAGCCAACGCCAGCTCGCGGGCGCGCGGCGGCAGCGGCGTTTCCTCGAGGATGGTCCGAATCGTCGCGAAGGTCCGCTCCGGCTGCGTGCCGCTCGTCCGCACGTCGAACTTCGCGGCGCGGATCGGGCCGTGCTCACGATGCTCGAGGACGAGCTCGCAGCCGGAGAGCGGCAGCGCCGCGACGTGGCGCTCGAGCTCGGCGAACGGGAAGCCCAAGTCGAGCAAGGCGCCGACCGTCATGTCGCCGCTGATCCCGGAGAACGCGTCGAAATAGGCGTGCATTGCAGGGCCTGTACCGCGCACGGTTCGGAGTCGCAAGCATCGTTCTTTACAGCGAATTTTTGCGTGTGCTAGTGTCCCCTGCGGCGGAAGCGGGGGTATGAATCAGCGGGATCTCAAGCAATTTCGCGGGCTCCTCGATCAAAAACTCGAGGAGCTCATTGCCGAGGCCGATCGCACGGTCGACGGCATGACCGACACCAAGGAAAACTTCCCCGATCCCACCGATCGCGCCTCCCTGGAGTCCAACCGCAACTTCACGCTCCGCATCCGCGACCGCGAGCGCAAGCTGATCGTCAAGATCAACGAAGCGCTGGCGCGCATCGACGAGGGCACCTACGGCAAGTGCGAAGAGTGCGGCGAGAACATCGCCATGGAGCGCCTGAAGGCGCGCCCCGTCACCACGCTCTGCATCGACTGCAAATCGTTGCAGGAAGCCGAGGAGCGCAAGCTCCGCGGCGCCCACTGACGCCACCCGCGTGCGCGTCCGCAAAGCCGTCATCCCCGCCGCCGGGCTCGGCACCCGATTTCTTCCGGCGACGAAGGCGATCCCGAAAGAGATGCTGCCGATCGTCGACATCCCGACGATCCAGTACGTCGTCGACGAGGCGATTGCGTCCGGCATCGAGCACGTGATCCTCGTCACCGGCCGCGGCAAGGACGCGATCGTCGACCACTTCGATCGCGCCCCCGAGCTCGAGCACTTCCTCGCCGAGAAGGGCAAGGACGATCTGCTCGCGATGGTGCGCGACATCGCCGACAAGGTGGAGGTCATCGCCATCCGCCAGAAGGAACCGCGCGGCCTCGGCCACGCCGTGCTCGCCGCCCGCCCCGCCGTCGGCGACGAGCCCTTCGCCGTCCTCTTGGGTGACGACATCTTCGACGCCGATCCACCGTGCACGCGGCAGATGATCGACGTCTTCGCGGCGCGCAAGCAGGCGGTGATCGCGCTCCTCGAGGTGTCGGAGGAACAGACCGCGAGCTACGGCGTCATCAAAGGCACGCCGCTCGCGCCCGGCCTGCATCAAGTGGAGGGCATGGTCGAGAAGCCCGCGCCCGGCACCGCACCGTCGCGCCTCGCGATCATGGGACGGTACGTGCTCCCACCCGAGATCTTCCCGCTCATCGCGCAGACGCCGCCCGGCAAGGGCGGCGAGATTCAGCTCACCGACGCGCTCGACCGGCTGCGCGCCGAACGCGGCGTCATCGGCTGCGCGTTCCGCGGCACGCGCTACGACGCCGGCGACAAGTTCGGCTACCTCCAGGCCAACCTCGAGTACGCCTTGAAGCGTCCGGATCTCGCTGCTAAGTTGCGCCCCTACCTGCGAGAGCTCGTCAAGAAGTAGGCGCGGTTCGCCGCGCGTCCACCGATCTGGGGCAGTAGCTCAGTTGGGAGAGCACCACGTTCGCAACGTGGGGGTCGAGGGTTCAAATCCCTTCTGCTCCACTTTC
>JBGOSW010000218.1:0-7881 GCA_041476145.1 Binatia bacterium | reverse complement strand
GGCGAGGCGCACCTCCTCGCGGCGGATGGCGAGGCCTTCGCCGACCTGGCGGCCGCGGTTGAGGATGAACTCGAGCGTGCGCGTGCGGAAGTTGCGGAACTCGTAGAGCTCGGCGATGAGCTTTCGGTACCCCTTGTAGAGCTCGATGCGACTCATCGCCTTCGGCAGGATGTTCGAGAAGACGAACTGGTCGCCCATGCTCTCGGCGATCAACCGGCCCTCCTTCGCCATGCGGTCGTGGAGCGGCGTCTTCGGCATCGCCTGCAGCATGCCCGTCATCGAGACGGGAATGCGCGCGTCCTGGATGAAGCGCAGCTGCTCCTCGAAGATCGACTCGTCGTCGTGGTCGAAGCCGACGATCATCCCCGCCTGCACTTGGATGCCGTAGGACTGGATCTTGCGGACGTTCTCGACCAGGTTGCCGCGCATGTTCTGCGTCTTGTGCGTCTCCTGCAGCGACGACTTCCGCGGGCTCTCGATGCCGATGAAGATGGTCGTGAAGCGGGCGGCACGCAGCAGCTCGAGCAGCTCGTCGTCCTGGGCGACGTTCAGGGAGACCTCGGTGTTGAAGTACATCGGATGGCCGTGCGCCTCGCTCCACGTGGCGATCGTCCGCAGCAGCTCCTTCGCGAGCTTCTTGTTGCCGATGAAGTTGTCGTCGACGAGGAAGACCTGCGTCGCGCCGAGGCGGTGGCACTCCTCGATCTCCGCCATCACCTGCGGCACGCTCTTCACGCGCGGACGTCGCCCGTAGACGACGATGATGTCGCAGAACTCACAGTTGAACGGGCAGCCGCGCGCGAACTGGATCGTCATCGCGTGGTACTGATCGACCTTGAGGAGGTCGAACCGCGGCGTCGGTGAGGTGGTGAGATCGGGCTTCTCCGCGGGGCGGTACTCGGCCTGCGGGGTGCCGCGCTCGAAGTCGGCGAGGAACTGCGGCCAGGTCTCCTCCGCCTCGTCGACGAAGAGGACGTTGCACGTGCCGCGCAGCTCCTCCGGACAGAGCGAGGCGTACGGGCCGCCGACGACGACGAAGCGCCCGCGGCGGCGGAACTCGGCGATGATCTCGAGCATCCGCTGCTTGTGAACGATGTAGCCGGTCACGCCGACGATGTCGGCCTCGACGTCGAAGTCGATCTCCTCGACGTTCTCGTCACACAGCACGATCTCGTGATCGCGCGGCGTCATGCCGGCGACGGTCGGCATCGAGAGGTTCGGAAAGATGCAACGCTTCCCGAGACTCGGAAGTATACGGTCGTAGGTCCAGAAGCTCTCGGGGTTTCTGGGGGTGACGAGATAGATCCTCATGATCCCCTCCCTTCCACTGCGTGCTCCGCGAGGACTGAACCTTCCTTCTCGCGGGTGCCGGCGCCGGAGTCAATGACGCGGCGAGCGATGCCGGTGGGTTCGTCGCGGGGAAGCGGTCTCGAGGTGATGGGAGACGAGCGCGCGTAAGCGCGCGAGCGTCGGCGCCAGGGCGAGGTGGAGGTCGTGGAGCTCGCCCTCGGCGATCGCGTCCGCCACCCGCTCGAGGGTGAAGAGGAGGACCGCCGCGTCCTCGGAACGGCGGCGGGGCGCTCTCCCGCCCAGGCGGGACATGAATTGGAGCTGCCGGCGGTGTTGCGCGCGGTAGAAGGCGCGCGCCCCGGCGTCGGTCGCGACCAGCGCCCGCAGGCCCGCACGGAGTCCGCGCCAGCGGCGGTGCAGCGCGACGACCATCGTGACGATGCGTGCCGCCCGCGTCGCCGACGGGACGTCGGCGCGCAGGACGCGCTCGATCGCCGCCCATTCGGCGGTCACCCAGGCCTCGTAGACCGCGAGGAAGAGCGCACGCTTGTCGGGGAAGTGCTTGTAGAAGGTCGCCGGCGCGTAGCCGGCGGCGCGCGCCAGGCGGTTCGAGTCGGTGCCGTGATAACCGTCGCGATTGAAGACCACGGCGGCGGCGGCGACGAGGCGCGCACGCGTCGCCGCAGCGGTGCCGCGCCGGGGTCGCTCGGCCGGCGCCGGCGCGCGCCGCGCTGGGACGACCGAGCGTCGCGGAGAAGGCATGGGGCGCGAGCCTAGCACGGTTGCGTCAGCTCGCACGATAGTGATATCAATATCACTAATACGGACACTTTGTCCGGGAGGTGAGCGATGACCATGCGCGCGCAGGGAGACGACCGCACGACGACGTTCCGAGCGGCGGTGGGCGTCAGCGCCTCGTGGCGGGAGACGACGATCGACGGTGTGCGCCTGGCGTTCAGTGACGACGGCGGCGGTCCGGCGCCGGCGCTCGTCTGCTTGCACGCGATCGGCCACGGCGGCAGTGATTTCGATCGGGTGCGCGCGCGCTGGCTCGGCCGGCGGCGGGTGCTCGTCCTCGACTGGCCGGCGCAGGGTCGGTCCGGGCCGGACCGGATGCCGTGCAGCCCGACACGCTGCGAGACGTTGCTCGCCGGCTTCCTCGACGCGACGGGTGTCGAGCGTGCCGTGCTTCTCGGCAACTCGATCGGCGGCGCCGCGGCGCTGCGCTACGCGGCGCGGGCGCCCGAGCGCGTCGCCGGCCTCGTGCTCGAGAACCCGGGCGGCCTCGATCGCAACGACGATCGCGTGGCGCGGCTCGCGATCGGGACGATGGTGCGCTTCTTCGCCGCCGGAGCGCGCGGGGCCTGGTGGTTTCCGGCGGCGTTCGCGCTCTACTATCGGACGGTTCTGCCGCGTGCCGCCGCGGCGCCGCAACGCCGCAAGATCGTCGCCGCGTGCCGCGAACTCGCCCCCGTGCTCCTCGGCGCGTGGCGAAGTTTCGGCGCGCCCGACGCCGACACCCGCGTGCTCGCGTCCCATGTGCGCTGTCCGGTGCTGTTCGCGTGGGCGACGCGCGATCGCTTCGTACAGCTGCGTCGTGCGCGTCCGACGATCGCCGCCTTCCCGAACGCGCGCGTCGTGACCTACTCGGCCGGGCACGCGCCGCATCTGGAGACGCCCGATGCGTTCGAGGCCGAGCTCGAACGCTTCCTGGCGACGCTGCCGACGGACGGCGTCGCGGAAGACCGGAGCACGCTGACGCGCGTCGCGCGTTAGCGCGGGGTCCGGCGGCGTCAATTGAACTCGTCCACGCCGCTTGCTACGTGCGGACGATGCCCGCGCCACTCGTCGCCTGCCTCGATCTCGAGGGCGTCCTCGTTCCGGAGATCTGGATCAACGTCGCCGCCAAGACGGGGATCGAGGAACTCCGCCGCACCACGCGCGACGAGCCCGACTACGACCGCTTGATGCGCGCGCGGCTCGCGATCCTCGAGCGCGAGCACCTGACGCTGGCCGACATCCAGGCCGTCATCGCGACCATCCGCCCGCTCGAGGGTGCGGGCCCGTTCCTCGACTGGCTGCGGGCGCGCATGCCGGTGATCATCCTCTCGGACACGTTCTCGGAGTTCGCGCGTCCCCTCATGGCGCAGCTCGGCTATCCGTGCCTCTTCTGCAACTCGCTCACCGTCGACGCCGCCGGCCGCATCCGCGCCTACGCGCTGCGGATCACCGATGGAAAGCGGAAGGCCGTGATGGCGCTCAAGCTCCTGAACTTGCATGTCCTCGCGGCGGGCGACTCGTACAACGACACGACGATGCTCGACGAGGCGGACGCCGGCATTCTCTTTCGGCCTCCCGACAACGTGATTCGCGACTTCCCGCAGTTCCCGGTGACGCGCACCTATGATGAGCTACGCGCCGCCTTCGCGCGCGCGGCGGGCGCGAGCGCGGAGGAGTAGCCGCCATGGACGCACGGGTTCCTCGTCGCATCCTCGTCACCGGCGCGACCGGTTTCATCGGGCAAGCCGTGATTCCGGCGCTCCGCGCCCGCTTTCCCGAGGCGGTGCTCGGCGGCCTCGCGCGCTCCGAGCGCTCCGCCGCGGCGCTCGCGGCGCAGCATCTCACACCGGTGCGCGGCGACCTCGGCGACGCCTCGGGGACGCTCGCGGCCGGCGTGCGCGGCTTCGCGCCCGACGCGATCGTCCACCTCGCCGCCGAGATCGCGAGCTCGCGCGACACCACGGCGATCCAGCGTACCAACGTCGAGGGCACGCGCCGGCTCGCCGACATCACGCGCGAGCTCGACGGCTTGCGGTGCTTCCTCTACGCGTCGACCGTCGTCACCGGCGACGCCGGCGGCCGCGTCCTCACGGAAGACGGACCGTTTCCGCTCGAGACCGACTACGGACGCGCGAAGCACGAAGGCGAACGCATTCTCGCCGCGGCGCGCGTGCCGACCGTCGTCGTCCGCCCGTCGCACGTCTACGGGCCGGGCGGCTGGTTCGCGCACATCGTGACGGACGTTCGACGCGGCCTCTTTCGCGTGCCCGGTCGCGGCGACAACTGGTGGGACGTGGTGCACGTCGACGACGTCGCCGCCGCGCTCGCGCTCGCGCTCACCGCGCCGGCGGGCTCCGCCTTCCACGTCGTCGACGACGAGCCGGTGCCGATGATCGACTTCTTCCGCGAGGTCGCGCGGCAGTGCGGAAAGCGCGGCGTCGGGCATGCGCCGCTCTTTCTCGCGCGCCTCCTGCGCGGCAAGGGGGCGATCGCGGCCGCGGTTCGCTCGGCACGCTCGTCGAACGCGCGCCTCAAGGCCGAGCTCGGCTGGAAGCCGCGCTATCCCGACTACCGCACCGGCCTCGCGGCGACCTTCGCCGCGCTCGGGCGCGACGCCGCGGCGTGACGTTTCGCGAAGGTCCCGCCGCCGCGGCGTGAGCGTCAGCCGCGCATGCCGACGGTTGCGCTCTGTGGGTGCAGGCTCGCCGCCGCGCTCGGCCGCGCCGCGACGCGTGTGAACCACGCGCCGAGATTCGCGCGTGCCGGATCGAGCGGCTGGCCGACACCGGCGCCGAAGTCGAGGGCGGCGTAGAGGATGATGTCGGCGATCGTGAAGCGGTCGCCGACGAGGAAGGTCTTGCCGCCGAGCAACGCGTCGAGCCACGCGAGGTTGTCCCGCACGGTCGCTTTCAAGCCCGCGGCGGCCTCGGGAAGGACGCGCATCCGACCCTTGAAGAGCTCGATTCCCTCGGCGAAGCGGAAGCCGTTGTAGAGGTGCTCGGTGATCCGGAGTTCCACGCGGCGCTGCCACATGCGCGTTTCGGCGCGCTCTTCGGACGTCGTGCCGATGAGCGCGGGCCGCGGCTGCCGCTCCTCGAGGTACTCGAAGATCGCGACCGTCTCGGCGACGACGTGGCCGTCGTCGAGCTCGAGTGCCGGCAGCTGCCCGCCGGGGTTGCGCTCGATGTAGGGCGGCTGCCGATTCTCGCCGGCGAGGAGGTCGACCGCGATGCGCGGCAGCTCGAGCCCCTTCTCGAGCAAGAACATCCGCAGCGCGCGGGGATTGGGTCCGAAGCTGTCGTAGATCCGCATGCGTCCTCCGCCTAGCACGCGCGCGTTGCGAGGCCTAGGCGGTGGGATAGTCTCCGAGGCGACGTGCCGATCGACTCGCCTTGCCCCGACCTCGGGCATGGTCTACGTCCGGGCGACGGACGCGGATGACACAGCGACGGCGTAAGTTCTGGGGCTGGGGCTACGAGGACGAGGGCCCGACGCACGAGCAACAGGAGCGCATCGCGCAGCTCCTCGCCGCGCGTCTCGGGGTGGCGGTCCCGCACCCGCAGTCTCCGCCGCGTCTCGAGGAGCTCGCCCTGCCTGTGCCGCGGCTGGCGCCGCCGCCGGCGCTCGTGGCCTTCTGCTCGACGGCGCCGTACGATCGCGCCGGCCACACCTACGGTAAGTCATTCCGCGATCTCGTGCGGGCGTTTCGGCGCGACTTCGCCAATCCGCCCGACGTCGTCGCCTTCCCGCCCGACGAGAGCGCGGTCGTTGCGCTCCTCGATTGGTGCGCCGCGATCGGCGCCGCGGCGATCCCCTACGGCGGCGGCTCGAGCGTCGTCGGCGGCGTCGAGGCGCCGCGCCCCGGCGTCGTGCGCGGCGTCGTCTCGATCGATCTCGGACGGCTCGATCGCGTGCTCGAGGTCGATACGGTCGCGCGTGCCGCGCGCATCCAGGGTGGCGTGCTCGGTCCGGCGCTCGAGGCGCAGCTCCGCCCGCACGGCCTCACGCTGCGGCATTTCCCGCAATCGTTCGAATTCAGCACGCTCGGCGGCTGGATCGCGACGCGCTCGGGCGGCCACTACGCGACGCTCTACACCCACATCGACGACTTCGTGGAATCGCTGCGCGTGGTCACGCCGACCGGCATCGTCGAATCGCGCCGGCTTCCGGGATCGGGAGCAGGACCGAGTCCGGACCGCCTCTTCATCGGCTCCGAGGGGATCCTCGGGATCATCACCGAGGCCTGGATGCGGCTGCAGCATCGTCCGACGCTACGGGCGTCGGCGTCGATCGCGTTTCCCGACTTCGCGGCGGGCGCGGCGGCGGTGCACGCGATCAGCCAGAGCGGTCTCTTTCCGTCGAACTGCCGTCTCCTCGATCCCGGCGAGGCGTTCACCGCCGGCGCCGGCAGCGGTACGGATGCGATCCTCGTGCTCGGGTTCGAGTCCGCCGACCACGCGCTCGACGCGTGGATGGAGCGCGCGCTCGAATGCTGCCGGGATCACGGCGGCTGCGTGCCCGAGGGTGCGAGCCGCACGCGCGCCGACGAGGGCGCGGCACGCGAGGGCGCCGCCGGGGCGTGGCGCCAAGCGTTCCTCGGCGCTCCCTACCTGCGCGACGCCATCGTCGGGCTCGGGATGATCAGCGAGACCTTCGAGACGGCGATCACGTGGGACCGGTTCGCCGAGTTCCACGCGGCGCTCGTCGAGCGTACGACCGAGGTGGTTCGGCGCGTGTGCGGCGCGGGAACGGTGACCTGTCGCTTCACGCACGTCTATCCCGACGGCCCGGCGCCCTACTACACGGTCCTCGCTCCGAGCGCCCCCGACCGGCAGCTGGCGCAGTGGGCGGAGATCAAGGCGGCGGCGTCGGAGACTCTGCTCGCGCTCGGCGGCACGATCACGCACCACCACGCCGTCGGTCGCGATCACCGGCCGTGGTACGATCACGAGCGTCCCGACGGCTTCGCGCGCGCGCTCGCGGCCGCGAAGGCGACGCTCGATCCCAAGGGCATTCTGAATCCCGGCGTCCTCGTCGATCCCCATCACGCCGCCGCGTCCTGACAACGGCCGCAATCGCCCGAAAGTCTTAGGAATCGTCCCGGCGTCGTGCATTCGCACGGAATCGCGCTCACCGTGCAGGTGTGCATGGATCTGACATGCGTGTTTTCAGCGGGTTTGCGCTGGCACTTCCCGTGCATGACTCGAGCCCGCGATCGGTGGCCTTCTGGAGGAGCGCCGACCGCCTCTCGCTCGCGAACGAATCGTGTCCCGGACTAGTCGATGCAGAAGCGTGCGCGTCCTCGGCGCGCTGCTCATGGTCGCGCTCGCGGCCCGTGCCGAGGCCGGCGGGGCGCGTATCCGCTGGGGCGCAAGCACCGACCCTCGCGTCACCGGCTACCACGTCTATGTGCGCCATGCTGGCGCAGCGTACGGCGCGGCGCTCGACGCCGGCCGCCCGGCCCCCGCCGCGGACGGTAGCATCGCGTACGTCGTGAACGGACTGACGGCAGGGCAACCCTACTATTTCGCGGTCACCGCCTACACCGCCACGGCCCTCGAGAGCGGCCTCTCACAGGAGGCCGCCCTCGGTTCGACCAACCCCTGCGCGATCGATCGGTGCACGACCCCGACCTCGTGTGACATCCGACTCGCCGCCGATGGCAGCACCTGCGACGACGGCCTCTTCTGCAACGGCATTGCCGTCTGCCAAGGCGGCGTCTGCAAGAACGGCGTGGCGCCGAGCTGTTCCGACGGCGTCGCGTGCACCGCCGACCACTGCGACGACGTGCTCGCGCGCTGCATGCACGTG
>JBGOSW010000217.1:0-7963 GCA_041476145.1 Binatia bacterium | reverse complement strand
CCTTGGCGCGGCGGTCGGGCGCCACCTCGAGACTCTCGATCTCCGGCAAGAGCGTCATGACGCGCTCGTGATCGAGGAGATGGACCTCGATCGTCGCGGGATCGACCGCTTGCGCGGCGCCGTCACCGAGCGAGGCGTTCACGGCACTCGCCACCCGAGTCGCGGTCGTGACGTCGGCCTCGTGCAGGCTGAGGCGGACGATCCCGTCGGCGCCGAGCGTGACCGGAACCTCGCGCTCGACGATGGCTCCGCCGGTGACGACGCCGACGGTCGGATGACCGCTCGTCGCCGACGCGCCCGCGGCCTGCGCCGAAAAGCCGCCGCCGAGCGAGACGGCGCCTTGCGCGACGGCGTAGACCTGCTGGTCGGAACCGAGGAGCGGCGTCGAGACGAGCGTGCCGCCGCGCAGCGACTTGGCGTCGCCGATCGACGACAGCTGCACGTCGATGAGGTTTCCCGAATGCGCGAATGGCGGCAACGTCGCCGTCACCACTACCGCGGCGGCGTTCTTCACCCGGATTTGCCTCGGGTCGACCGAGATCGTGACGCCGCGCCGGCGTAGCATGCTGAGGATGCTCTGGACGGTGAACAGCGACTGCTGCCCGTCGCCCGTGCCGTCGAGCCCGACGACGACGCCGTAGCCCGACAGCTGGTTGGTGCGCACGCCCTCGACGTCGGCGATGTCCTTGATCCGCGCCGCCTCCGCCGGCCCCGCAACGAGGCCCGCAACGAGGCCCACAACGACCACAGCCACAAGCAGCCGCATCGTCGGGAGGCGCCCGGATTTACTCCGGGCGGCGACGCCCATCGCGAGCGCCGCGAGCGGGGGCGAAATCATCAAAACGGCCATACCCAGTCGAGGAGCCAGTAGCCCCAGCCGGGCCCCTGCTTCATGGCGACGACGCCGATGCCGTAGTAGTCGATGCGCCCGAGGGCGACGCGCGACGACAGCACCTGGTTCTGCGCATCGATGTCCTCCGGGCGCACCCAGCCGCCGATCACCAGATGTTGGTCCTCGTGATTCACCGAGACGATCTTCTCGCCTTCGATCCAGAGATTCCCGTTCGCGGCCACCTCCGTCACCTGTGCGCTCATGAGCGCGGAGAGCTTGCCGTGACGGTTCGTGGTGCCCTGTCCGTCCCACTCGCGGTCGGCATTCGCTTGAATGAGCGCGGCGGGATTGATGTCCGGCTGATGCTTCTGCAGTTGCTGCGGGAAGCCGAAGAACTCGGTCAGGCTCCCCGAGACGGCGGTCTTCGTCTTCGTCGAGGTCTCCGCGTCCTTGCTGCCCGAGGCGTCCTCGGAGACGACGATCGTGATCAAGTCGCCGGGATAGTGCGCCTTCACGTCGGTGAAGAGAAAGTTCGCGCTCACGTTGTCGCGCCACAGCGATCCCGTGCGCGCCGCATGTGAGGGTACCGGCGGCAACGCAACGGCACCGCCGCGCACCTCCGGCCGGCGGTCGAGGTACATGCGGCCGCAGCCGGCGGCGAGGCCGCATGCGATCACGAGGATCGCGCGCCTCCCCGCCCGACGGACGCGCTCAGTACTGGACGAGAATCGTTCCACGCTCCACCACCTGCCCCGAGATCTCTTGCTGCGACTTGCGATTGCGGACGCGGATCTGCGCGCCCGCCGCACCCGGCTCGAGCGCCTCGCCGGGCGTGCTGAGACGCATGCCCGGCGTCTCGACGACGACCGTGACGAGGTCACCGCGACGCACCAGCAGCGGGCTCGCGAGCACGCTCAACGTCACCGGCGCGCTCGCCGGCAGCGCCGCGCGCATCTCCTTGCCGACCACCTCGGCGATCGTCGTGACGACGCTTCCCGCAAGCCCGGTGAGCTCGCGCTCCTCGACGGCGACGTCCGCCGGACCGAGGACCGTCCCGCGCGCCACCGCGTGGCGTAGGACCACCACCGGCCCGGTCGCGACGACCGCGACCCGCGCCGACACGTTGGCGACGACGGTCCCGTCTTGCAGGAGCTGGACCTCGACGCGGCGGCGGGCCACGCGTCCGCCCGCCGCCGGCGGCACGACGTGCAACGCGTACGGACCCGGCGGAATGCGCGCGCCGCCGCCGACGTCGATGCTGCGCAGCTGCTCGCCGGCGGCGAGGACCGTGCCCGCGTCGCGCTCGACCGCACCGCGGATCTCCTCCGCGGCGACGTCTTGGTAGGCGCGCGCAATCCGCACGCTCGCGGGGATCTCGTAGTGCGTCGCCCCGTCGACGAGACCGGCGGCGCGTAGCTTGCGGAGGATCGCAACGCCGTCGAGCCGCCGGCTGCCGCCCGGATCGGGCGCGGCGCCGAGATCGACGTCGGCGAAGTCGCTGCCGTTTCCCTCGAGGACGGCGACGTCGGCGAGCCGGACGGACCCCGCCTCGACCGTTGCGACGCGACCGACCGTGATGCGTCCGACGGCCGGCGGTTGCACGTCCGCGCCGGCCACGCCGCCGAGCGCGAGCGCCACGAGCGCGGCACGCGCCGCGCGCCACGACCAGCGGGTCGGAATCGAGTGCCGGTGCATCACGCCACCGATTACCGACCGAGCTGCGACGCGGTGCGGAGCATCTCGTCCGCTGCGGTGATGGCGCGCGAGTTGATCTCGTAGGCGCGCTGTCCGGTGATCATCGCGACCAGCTCCTCGACGACGCTGACGTTCGATCCCTCGAGAAACCCCTGCGAGAGCTGCCCGTGACCGTCCTGCCCGGGGGTACCGGGTTGCGCCGTACCGGAGGTGTCGGTCTCGCGGAACAGGTTGCGTCCCTCGGCGCGCAGGCCGGAGGGATTCGCGAAGCGCGCGGTCTGGATCTGTCCGACCTGGCTCGGCGCCGTCTGCCCCGCGAGCGTCACGCTCACCGTGCCGTCGTTGCCGACGGTGACCGACTCGGCACCCTGCGGGATGCTGATCTGCGGCGTCAGCGGATTGCCCTCCGAAGTCACGAGCGCGCCCGTGGAATCGAGCTTGAAGGCACCGGCGCGCGTGTAGGCGGTGTTGCCGTCGGGAAGGGTCACTTGGAAGAAGCCGTCGCCCTCGATCGCGACGTCGAGCGGATTGGTCGTTTGGTTGAAGTCGCCCTGGAGGTTGATGCGCTCGACCGCGGCGGGTCGCACACCGAGTCCGACCTGAATGCCCGTCGGCACCTGTGTCGTGCCGGTCGCGAGGCCACCCGGCTCCTTCAGCGTCTGGTAGAGGAGGTCCTGGAAATCGGCGCGACTCTTCTTGAAGCCGGCCGTGCCGACGTTCGCCAGGTTGTTGGCGATGACGTCGATGTTGAGCTGCTGCGCCTCCATGCCGGTCGCAGCGCTGTAGAGTGCACGGATCATCAGTCTCCCCCTTTACACGCGGCCGACGTCGCTGATGGCGCGACCGGTCGTTTGATCGAGCTGCTCGGCGGCCCGCATGTACGCCTCGAAGCCGCGCATCGTGTCGACGAGCGCGACCAGGTTCTCGACCGGTGAGACGTTCGCGCCCTCGAGCGCGCCCTGTCGCACTTCGACCGCGCCGGGCGCGGCGTCGACCGGCGCCTGCGTCCCCGCCGCGAAGGTGGTGCCGCCCTCGCGCACGAGGTGGCTCGGATCGGGAACGGTCACGACACGAAGTTTTCCGACGCTGAGATCCCCGGCGCGTACCGTGCCGTCGGGAGCGATCGCGAGCTTGCCGTCACCGACGTGAAGGTCGCCGTTCTCGCCCTGAACACGCCAGCCGTCGCTGGTCGCGAGGAAGCCCTCGGCGTCGATCGCGAGATTGCCGCGTCGAGTGAGGCGCTCGCCGTGCGGCCCGTCGACGACGAGAAAGCCGTTGCCCGCGAGCGCGACGTCGAGTGGATTGTCGGTCGGCTGGATCGGTCCCTGCGAGAAGTCCGTCTCCAGCGCACCGCGGGTGATCGGCGTCGGCACCTCGGTCGCGCGCGCCGCGGTGCCGATCTGGGCGGCGCGCTGCACCAGGCGCTCGGCTTTGAACCCGGGCGTGCTGCCGTTGGCGAGATTGTTGGTGATGGCGTCGAGACGGGTGAGCGCCGACACGCTTCCCGATACCGCCGAATAGATCCCTGCGTTCACGATCGACTCCTCATCGTACGTCGGCGTGAGCAACGGTTGTGCCATCCGCCGGCGGCGCGGCCGTCGGCGACGACGCTGCGCGTGCGGCAGCCGACGGCGCCGCTCGCCACCGTACGTACCGGCCCACACACGAGGCCACGTCGCGTCGGCAAAACTTGCCGGTCCATTTCTTCCGCTCCCGACCCGCACGCGCTCACGCTCGCGCCGCCGTCGCCGCGCGCGCGCGCGCCGTCCCGCCGCGGGTCGCCGGTCGCCCGGCATGCAGGCCGACGAGCACGCGCACCTCGGCAGCCGGCATCTCCACGCGGCGCGCGATCTCCTCGATCGGCATCGCCGCTTGCGCGAGCGCACGGACTCGCTCGATCACCGTCGCGTCCTCGACGCATGCCGGCGCCGCCGGCGCGCCGACGCGCCCGACCGCGGCGGTCGCCTCGTCGAGGAGCGCGCGCAGGCTCTGCTGGTGCGTGTCGAGCGCCCCGTCGAGATCGCGTGCGATGCCCTCCGACTGCGCCACCAGCACGCGCAGGTGCTCGAAGATCTCGCCGAGCCGTTGCTCGCGCGCATCCCACGTCGCTGCGGGGTCGCGGCGCAGAGACCAGAGCACGGCGCCGAGCATCACGATCGCCAGCACGTCGAGCGCCGGCGTGATCCACGTCGAGACCGCCATCATTCCACTCCTCCCCCGCCGGCGTGCGTCACGCGGCGCCCCCGAAGTGCTCGCGCAAGAGGCCGCGGAGACGCAGCAACGCCTGTGCGTGCAGTTGCGAGACCCGCGACTCGGTGAGTCCGAGCACGACACCCACCTCCTTCATCGTGATGCCCTCGTGGTAGTAGAGCGCGATCACCGTCCGTTCCTTCTCGGGCAGCACGCGGATCGCCTCGGCGACGAGGTCGACACGCTCACGGGACAGGAGCGCATGCACCGGATCGCTCCCCTCACCTTCGAGGAGCTTTTCGAGTTGGATGCGTTCCTGTCCCGGTCCGACTCCGAGATCCTCGAGGCTGAAGAGGGTCATCTGCCCGACCTCGGAGAGCAGTGCGTGCAGCTCCGGTAGGGTCATGCCGAGCGCCGCGGCCGCTTCCTCCTCGGTCGCGGGCCGTCCGAGCGTCCCTTCGAGCCGGCGATACGTCTTCTCGAGGAGCGTCGCCTTCTGGCGCACGCTCCGTGACACCCAGTCCATGCCGCGGAGCCGATCGAGGATCGCGCCGCGGATGCGGAACTGCGCGTAGGTCGCGAACGCCGCCTGTTTGCTGGCGTCGTACTTCTTGAAGGCATCGAGCAAGCCCTCGATCCCCCAGCTGACGAGCTCGTCGAGCTCGACCTGCGGCGGCTTGCGCACGGCGAGCCGCTGCACCACGCGCCGTACCAGCGGAAGATGGGCGCGAATCGCCTCGTCCGGCGGCGTCGTGCTGCGCCCGACCGCCGGTCGCGCCGGTGCCGCATAGCCGCTCGGTTGCGGGACCGTCCTCATCGACGCTCCTCCGCGAGCAGTCGCCGAAAAAAGAACTGCAAGCCGCCCTTCGGCGGCGCGTCCTCGGCACCCGCGATCACGCGTTCGGCGAGCGCCTCGAAGGCGCGACTCACCGGCGAGCCCGGCGACAGCTCGAGCACCGGCCGCTGCCGCCGCACCGCTTCCGGCACCTCCGCGTCGAAGGGGACGTAGCCGAGGTAGTGCAGGCTCACGTGCAGGAAGCGCTCGGCGACGCGGCTCAAGTGCGTGAAGGTGCGCTTCGCCTCGAACTCGCCGCGTGCCATGTTGACGAGGACCGCGAAGTGCTGTTCCGCGTAGCGCGTCGACAGCACCTTCACGAGCGCGTAGGCGTCGGTGAGCGCCGTCGGCTCGGGGGTGACGACGACCATCGTCTCCTGCGCGGCGCTCGCGAAGAAGAGCACGTTCGCCGAGATGCCGGCGCCGGTGTCGAGCAGCAGAATGTCGAAGGCGCCGTCGAGGCTGTCGACTTGCTCGAGCAGGAGGAGGCGCTGCGCGTGTGTGAGCTGCGTCAAGTCCTCGAAGCCGCTCGCCGCCGGGACGAGGTGAATGCCCGCCGGGCCCTCGACGAGGACGTCCTGGATCGTGCACTCCCCGTGCAGGACGTGGCGCAGGGTGGCGCGCGGGTTGACGCCGAGGAGCGTGTCCAAGTTGGCGAGCCCGAGATCGGCGTCGATTACGATGACGCGCTGACCGCGGCGACGGAGTGCGATCGCGAGGTTGGCGACCACGTTCGTCTTGCCGACGCCCCCTTTGCCGCTGGCGATCGCGATCGTGCGCACCCGTCCGCCCGCTGCCACCGCGCCGGCACCATCGCCCACCGCGGTCGCGGTCGCGACCATCTCCGTTTCTCGTCGGCCGCTCATGCCGCCACCAGCCAGCGCACGAGGGCGCTGCCGCTCGGCACTGCGAGGTCCTCCGGCACCCGTTGCCCGGTGCCGAGCCACGCCAGCGCGAGCCGTTGCTCGTGGAGCCACGTGCACGCCGTTCCGAGGCTCGCGCCCTCGTCGAGCTTGGTGATCACGCAGGTCGCGGCGCCGAGACGACCGAGCTGGCGCCATGCGGCGCGCAGTGCGCCCTCGGAAGCGCCCGCGCTCACCACCGCCGTCCGCGCCACCGCCTCGCCCGCGCCCGCGAGCAGCCGCTCGAGCGCGCCGGCGTCGGCGGGATCGCCGCCGAGACCGGCGGTATCGACGTAGACGGCGTCGCGATCGGCGAAGCCGGCGAGCACGGCACGCAGCTCGCACCCGTCGCGGGCGACCTGCATCGGGACGCCGAGGAGCCGCGCATAGGCGCCGAGCTGCTCGCGCGCGCCGACGCGCTGCGTATCGGCCATCACGAGGCCGAGGCGCGTGCGTCCGCCGCCGACGTGGCGCGCCGCGAGCTTGGCGATCGTCGTCGTCTTCCCGGCGCCGGTCGGACCGATGAAGGCGGTCACGCGCGCCTCGGCCGGGGTCGACGCTGCGAGGTGGCACGCGAGGCTCGTTTCGAGCGCCGCGCCGGCGGCGGCGCCCTCCCGGCGGGCGCGCTCGAAGCTCGCGCCGATCGCGCCGGCGAGGCCGACGGTGAGCCCCTGGAGGGCAAGCCGCTCGACGAGCGCGCGCGCCTCGGCGCCGAGGCCGGTGATCGCCGCCGTCGACGGCCGCACCGCGCGGTCGAGCTCGCGTACTCGCGCCGCGAGCTCGCTGAGCTCGCGGGTCATCGCACCGAGACCATCGCCCGCTGCACCGTCGAGCGTGGCAAGCGGCGTGGTCACGAGGTCGGCGTCGACGGCGGCGGTGATCTCGATGCCGCCTTCCGGACAGGCGCGCGTCTGAAGAATTACGGCCTCGTGACCCAGGGCCTCTTTGACGCGCCGGAGCGCAGCGGGCACGTCGGCACCGGTGAAGCGACGAAGCCGCATCAGAGTGCGCCCTCCGCCGCGAGCGGCGCGTTCGCGCGCGGCGACAACGTCCGCGAGGTCTCGGGGCGGGTCGCGAGCTCGCGCTCGTCGTCTTCGAGGCTGACGACGCCGAGCGAGTGGATCTTCACGTTCGCGGGGATCTCGCCGGGTGCCAGCCGCGCCAGGCTCGGCAGGAAGCGCTCGGTCAGCCGCCGCCGAGGGCCGCGGACGCTCGTCGAACCCAGCGTGGCGCAGCGACTGCTCGGCCGGCTCGCCTCGTGGTCGGAGCAGTTCGCGACGCAGAACCAGCAGCCGCTGCTGCTGTGCTCGACGAGCGTACGCGGCCATTTGCGGCGCCTCACCGAACGCTTTCTGCCGAGCCTGGCGCTGGTCGCGCCGGGCGAGATCCCCGCGAACGTCAAGATCCACTCCCTCGGCGTCGTCAGCCTCGAGGACGACGAGCGCGAGATCGCCACCCGTGCCGAGACGTCGCGTGCATTGCCACCGCGCGCCAACACCGCGCTCGCGG
>JBGOSW010000216.1:0-7991 GCA_041476145.1 Binatia bacterium | reverse complement strand
GGCACGCCCGCGAGCAGCTGAAATTGCTTCGCGAGCGCGCCCCCGAACCGCAGCCCGCGCCCGCCCGCGACCAGAATGACGTCGATCATGACAAAAAAAAGGCCGGGCGCAGACCCGGCCTGGTGCTCGCGTGATGGGCGCGCATGCTCCTCGCGGGCTCAGTGCGCGAAGATCGTCTTCAGCTCTTCCATGATTTTGTCCTCGGAGTGCGACTTCGCGATTGCGAGCTCCTTCACCAGGAGGTTGCGCGCGGTATCGAGCATCTTGCGCTCGCCGAACGACAATTCCTTGTCGCCTTTCAGCACGAAGAGATCCCGCAGCACCTTGGCGATTTCGAGCACCGAGCCGGTTTTGATCTTTTCGGTGTACTCCCGGTAGCGTCGATTCCACGTCTGCTGATCGATCTCCACCTTCTTGTCACGCAGGATCTTGTAGACCTTGGCTACCATGTCGCGACCGATGATGCGGCGGAGGCCGACGCTGCCGACGTTTTCCGTCGGGATCATGATCGTCATGTCGCTGTCGAGAATGCGTAACATGTAGAATTTCTTCGCCGTGCCGGAGATGGTCTTGCTCTGGATGCTCTCGATCACCCCGACCCCATGGGCCGGGTACACGACCTTCTCGCCCACTTTGAACACATCAGCCATGCACGTCCTCCAATTGATGAAACGGAAAGCAGCGTTGATAGATTAGCGGAAAAACTGCGGATCGTCAATTTAAACGCCGACTTGGTCTTGGCTGTCGGCTATTCCCCGCCGCCTTCGAGGGTGCCGATCCAGTCCGAGACGTCGGCGATGCCTCGCCTCGCCAGGCCATGCGCGAGCTCGCGTGCGATGCGCGCCGTCGCTTGCGGGTCGACGAACGACGCCGTCCCGACCTGCACCGCGCGCGCGCCGACGAGCAAGAACTCGAGCGCGTCGTCGCCGCTCGTGATACCGCCGATCCCGATCACCGGGATTCGCACCGCACGTACGGCGTCGTGGACCATGCGCAATGCGACCGGTTTGATCGCCGGACCGGAGAGGCCTCCGGTTCGGTTGGCGAGCACCGGACGGCGACGATCGAGATCGACGGCCATACCGACCAGCGTGTTGATGAGGCAGACGGCGTCGGCGCCCTCCTCCTCGGCGATGCGCGCGAAGACGGTCACGTCGGTCACATTCGGCGAGAGTTTGACCCACAGCGGCAGCCGGCAGCGTCGCCGCGCCACGCGCACCACTTCGCGCGTCAGCTCCGGATCGGTCGCGATGATTCGACCCCACTCGCGCTTGTTCGGACTCGAGATGTTCACCTCGAGCGCGGCGATGCCCTCGGCGTCCGAGAGGCGCGCGGCAACCTCGCCGTATTCTTCAGGCACGTTACCCCAGAAGTTCGCGACCACCGCGGTGCCGCTGCCGCGCAACGCCGGCAGCTTGGTCTCGATGAACGCCCGCACGCCGATGTTCTGCAGACCGATCGCGTTCATCATGCCGGCGGCGGTCTCGATGAGACGAGGTGCCGGATGGCCGCGGCTCGGCTCCAGTGAGAGGCCCTTCACGACGAGCGCACCGATCGCCGCGAGGTCGGTGACACCGGCGAATTCGACGCCGTATCCAAACGTGCCCGACGCGGCGACCACCGGGTTCGCGAGCGTCAGACCACCGCCGACGTCGACACGCAGGCGCGGCGCGCCGGACTCAGCCACGCGGCAGCACGAGACGCATGATGAGCGCGTCCTCCCCGCGCCCATAGTAGTGGCGACGCACCCCCACCTCCTCGAAGTGAAACGCCGCGTAGAGGCGGCGCGCGGCCTCGTTGCTCCGCCGCACCTCGAGCGTGACGGCGTCGGCACGGCTGCGCTCGGCTTCGCGCAGCGCCTCGCCGAGCAAGACGGCGCCGATCCCACGACCGCGATGGTCCGGATGTACCGCCACGTTCAGGACGTGGATCTCGTCGGCGACCAACCAACGGCAGAGGTACCCGACGATCGGCTCGTCGGGAGCGCCGGCAGGCCGGATCACCACGATGCGTGAGAACGGGATCCGCAGCTCTTGCAGGAAGAGCGCGCTGCTCCACGGGTTGTCGAAGGAGCGGCGCTCGATCTCGAGAACCTGCCGCAGATCTTGTGCGCGCATCTCGGCGAGCGTCCAGGTCTCTGCTCGTCCGTGGAACGCGCCGGGGGTCGCCACCATCATCCTCGAGCGTCGCGTCGCGGTACGCTGCACCGGCGCGGCTCCGTCACGCCGGCGCTCGCGCACGGACCGGACGGACGCGCTACTTGACCAGCACGACTTCGAGCGTCTTGTCTCGATAGCGATGCTTGAAGCCGCGGACCGGCGTCCCGAGCGCGATCCGTGTCGTGAAGTCCGGGGGGAACGACGGAGCGCCGGCCGCGACCTTCCGCACCTGCGGGTCACCGACCTTGCCGCGCACCACGAACGATCCGTTCGTGAGTGCGAGTTCGTACTCGTAGTCGGGCATCTCGTCCGGGATTCCGAGCTCCTCCTTGACCGACGACGCCGGAACACGATGCGGGAACTCGAGCCGCAGGAGGTAGCCGCGTCCCATGTCCTCGAGCTTGTAGACCTCGCCGTAGCGACGCTGCCGATCGCGCTTCTCGTCGAACTGGCCGTCGTAGAACCCGTCGACCGGTATCGTGCCGCTGCTGCGCGTGCGCGAGGCGCCGCGTGTGAGCGGGAACGCGAGCGGCATCAGAAACGGCCCGTAGAACGCCGGGCCGAGCTGCATTTCTTCGGTCGGCACGCCGCCGAACAGGCCGTCTCGCAGGCGCCACGCGGTTTCGATCGCCGCCAGTGTC
Organism: Binatia bacterium; assembly: GCA_041476145.1. GTDB lineage: Bacteria > Desulfobacterota > Binatia > UTPRO1 > UTPRO1 > DP-19. The sequence goes on along the minus strand of JBGOSW010000216.1, from coordinate 5,191 downwards.
ACCCCCCAGAAGATGAGGCTGTCGAAATGCAGACTGAACACCTCGCGGCGCAACACCACGACGCCGAAGACGCCGAGGAGGAGCGGATAGAGGAAGAAGTTGACGACGACGTTCAGCGCCGTCGCGCCGGCCGCGCTGAATACCGCACGATCACCCGCGGCCTCCTCGAGCCGCTTCTTGGTCGCGTGCGGCAAAGCGCCGAGCACCGGCAGCACGAGCGGCGCGAGCAGACGTCCCACGAGACCGGCACCGCCGACGCGCGCGTGGCGCAGTCGCTCGACGAGGTCGTCGAAGTCGTCCGGCAGCTCGCCGGGAAAGCGTTTCTCGACGACCGGCTTCTTGGCGGCGGGGGCCTTGACCGCTTTCTCGACGCGGCCGGCGGGACGCGCGGCCGCAGCCGGCGCGGGTTTCGGGGCCACCGCCGCCGGCTTGGCGGCGGGCGCCGCCGCAGCGGCACTCGGAGCAGCGGCGCTCGCGGCGGCGGCCGCAGCGGCGGGCGCCTCGGTGGCCGCGCCGTCCTTCCGAAAGCGCGAAGGAAAATCCGCGGTGAACGTCACCTCCGGATGGAGCTGGCGCGCACGCACGATCAGTTGCTCCTCGGTCTCCGGGATCTTCGGGTCGGGGACGCAGCAGTCGACCGGACACACGGCGGCGCAGGCTTCGTGGTCGAAGAACCCGACACATTCGGTGCACTTCTCCGGAACGATGTAGAAGATGTCGTTGGAGATCGCCGCGTGCGTGACGCCGTTCAGCTCCCACTCGACGCCGCCCTGGTAGATGGCGGTGTTCGGGCACTCGGGCTCACACGCCCCGCAGTTGATGCACTCGTCTGTGATGACCGTCGCCATGCACCTGTGTCCTTCCGCTCGTGAGAGGATGGTGTTCCGTCGCAACGAGGACGCGAAGCGGACGCGCGTCTCGGGCGTGTATCTTGCTTCGATCCGCTTGAACTGTCAACGAAACCGCTGCACGGCGAGGCGACCGCGGGATCGACGCAAACGGCGATCGTCTGTGGCGGTGAAAAATTGCGGGTCGGCGCGCAGGTGTGGTAAGCGCCGGGCGCGGTGGGGAGCGATGTGGTGAGCGGACGGCGGGCGACGCGAAGATACGTGATGGCGTGGATGGCGGTACTGAGCCTCGTCGGTGCCACGCCGGCGCACGCCGGTCACGCGCTCGTCGATCTCCTCGACACCGAAGTGCTCGAGCAGGTCGAGCCGAGCGCCGTTGTCGCTCCCGACCGGACGCTCGACCTCCTTCTGGTCGAGGTCGTCCGCGAGCGTATCGCGGTGGGCGCGCTCGCCTACGGCACCAGCGTTCCGGTGGTCGTGGTCGGCGGCGATCCGGGCCCGTCGCTCGCCGCGCACGCACGTCTCGACGCCGGCGAGCTCCTGCAACTGGTCCTGCTCGCCCGCTCGCGCTCAGCGGTGGCGACGCTCGCGGCCGCGGTCGGTCCCGGATGGGAGCGGGCGCGCCTCCGCATGCGACGCGCGGCGGCGCGGCTCGACCTGCGCGGCACCACGGTCCCGAACGACTGGCCGGGGGAGCAACGGGACGGCGGCGCCGCGCGCGACGCGACGAGCGGTGCAGGTCGGAAGGTCCTCACCGCGCCGGCGGCCTCCGTACGGCGCGCACCCGACGCACGGACGACCCTCGGCGACGTCGCGCACCTCGCCGCCGCCGTCGCGGGCGACGGCGAGGTGCGCCGGCGCCTTGCGCTCGACGGCGCGCCGATCGCGGACGGCGCCGTGATCGTACGCGCGACCGATCCGCTGATCGTGTGCACCGAGGCCCGCGCGGCGTCCACACCGTCGGCACCCGCGCGCGTCGGCGCCGCAGGCGGCGAGGCACCGACGGCGATTGCCGTCGGCGAGCGCGACGGGCTCGCGCTGCTCGCGGTCGCGAGCGGTCCCCAAGCGGTGCGCGACGTGTGGCAGATCCTGAAGCGCGGTCTGACACGCTACCGACGTGTCGAGGTGGTCCGCACAGGGCAATCGGTCGGCGGCAACGTCGAGGGGCGCGACGGCGTCGTCGCGCACGTCACGGCGGTCGCGGCACAATCGTTCGCGCTCACCATCCCCAACGACGGGGCGTTCGCGCTCCGTGCATGGTTGCAGCTCCCGCAGTCGGACGAGACCCCGGCCGAGCCGAACCAGCCGATGGGCGAGCTCGTGTTCGAGCACGCAGGTCGCATCATCGGCGCCGTTCCGCTGGTCGCGCCGGCACCGAGCGGCCCGAGTCGTTGGCTCGATACCGCCAGCCGCTGAACGCGGCTGGCGCTCACTCCTCCGGCTGGCGCTTCTCGCGGTCGCCGGGCTCTTTCTCCGGCTCGTGCCGTTGTCCGCGCGTGGAACTGTCGCTGCGCGGTGACCGTACCAGCGCCTCGAGGTCGTAGAGGTACCACGCGTCGTCGACGCGGTCGTAGCGCCACACGCGACCCGTCTGATTGTCGAGCACGAAGGTTCCCTGCTCGGGTGCACCCCCGAACACGTACCGCCCAGGCTCGGACGCCCGCGCCGACGGCGCCGCCAAGAGCAGCAGCGCCACGACCACACCGCGCTTCATAGGACCTCACCGGCGCCCGGAATTCTGATTCCCTCGAGGGAGAGGGGTGCAGGCGCGAGAAAAAGTGGTCTCCTCCTAGCGGATAGGTCTGGCCAGTGCAAGCGTCGCACGCGTCGCACGCGTCGTACGCGTCACGACGATCGCAACGCGTGCCCTTGAAACCGCACCCGAAAGATTTACACTTGCTCGACTTCCAACTCGACGCGAAAGGAGCTCCATCATGGGCGCGAAGACCGTCCATCTTCACGATAAGGCGCGTGAGGGTATTCTTCACGGCGTCAACATCCTCGCCGACACCGCCAAGGTCACGCTCGGACCACGCGGACGCAACGTGTTGCTCGAGCGCAGCTACGGAGCGCCGCTCATCACCAAGGACGGCGTCACCGTCGTCAAAGAGATCGAGCTCGAGGGCAAGTTCGAGAACATGGGCGCCAAGCTGATCCGCGAGGTCGCGACCAAAACGTCGGACGTCGCCGGCGACGGCACGACGACGGCGACGGTGCTCGCGCAGGCGATCCTGCGTGAGGGTTTGCGCCTGCTCGCGGCCGGCTACGATCCGATGGAGCTCAAGCGCGGCATCGACGTCGCCGTCGAGAAAGCGGTGGAGGCCATCAAGGCACAGAGCAAGCCGATCAAGGATCGCGAGCACATCGCCCAGGTGGGCACGGTCTCGGCGAACGGCGACACCACGATCGGCGATCTCCTCGCGGAGGCGATGGAGAAGGTCGGGAAAGAGGGCGTGATCACGGTCGAGGAAGCGAAGAGCCTCGATACCACGCTCGAGACGGTCGAGGGCATGCAGTTCGACCGCGGATACCTGTCGCCGTACTTCGCGACCAACGCCGAAAAAATGCTGGTGGAGATCGACGAGCCGCTGCTGCTCTTCCACGAAAAAAAGATCTCGAACATGCGCGACCTCCTGCCGGTGCTCGAGAAGGTCGCGCAAGCGGGCAAGCCGATCGTCATCATCGCCGAGGAAATCGAGGGCGAGGCGCTGGCGACCCTCGTCGTCAACAAGATCCGCGGCACGCTGCGCTGCGCCGCGGCCAAGGCGCCGGGCTTCGGGGATCGTCGCAAAGCGATGCTCGAGGACATCGCAATCCTCACCGGCGGTCGCGTGATCGCCGAGGAACTCGGCTTGAAGCTCGAGAACCTGACGCTCAACGATCTCGGCCGTTGCAAGCGCATCGTGATGGACAAAGACAACACCACCATCGTCGGCGGCACCGGCAAGAAGGACGCGATCCAAGCACGCATCAAGCAGATCCGGGCGCAGATCGACGAGACCACATCCGACTACGATCGCGAGAAGCTGCAAGAACGGCTCGCGAAGCTCGTCGGCGGCGTCGCGGTGCTACGCATCGGCGCCGCGACCGAGACCGAGATGAAGGAGAAGAAAGCGCGCGTCGAGGACGCCATGCATGCCACCAAGGCCGCCGTCGAGGAGGGCATCGTGCCGGGCGGCGGTGTGGCGCTGCTGCGCGCCCAGCAGGCGATCTCGGGGCTGAAACTCGCGGGCGATCAGGCGATCGGCGTCGACATCGTGCGACGCGCGATGGAGGAGCCGTTGCGTCAGATCGCGCTCAATGCCGGCGCCGAGTCGTCCGTCGTCTTGGACCGCGTCCGCGAGGGCAAAGACGATTTCGGCTACAACGCCCTCCTCGAGCGCTACGAGCCGCTGGTCAAGGCCGGCGTCATCGATCCCACGAAGGTCGTGCGCTCCGCCCTGCAGAACGCCGCGAGCGTCGCTGGACTCCTGATCACCACCGAGGCCGCGATCGCGGAGAAACCCGAGAAGAAGGCGGGCGCTCCCGCCGCGCCCGGCGGCGGTGATTACGACGAAGACTATTGATCACATTTGAGGTGCGTGTAGCCGCCGCTCGCTGCGGTCCGCGTGCGCTGAGCACGCGCCGTGCTTGCGGCACAAGGCATTTTGTGTCACACGACGGGCCGTGGTTCAGGGAACGCCGGGTGGCGGACAAAGGAGGTGAGAGTATGCGGAATGTGACCAAGAAGCTTGCAGGGGGTGCAGTCGCGTTGCTGCTGGTATCGACGATGACGATGGGTTGCGCGAAGCGCGATTCAGCGGAGGCGATGTCGGCGTCACAGCGCGCCGAGGCGGCGGCCGCCAAGGCCGAGTCGGCGGCGGCGCGCGCCGAGGCGGCGGCGGGACGCGTCGAGGATGCGGCTCGTCGCGCCGAGGCTGCTGCGCAAAAGACGGAAGCGATTTTCATGAAGCACATGCGCAAGTAACTCGCGCACGAGTGGAGGTCAAAAAGGGCGGCGTCTTTCGGGACGGCCGCCTTTTTTGTTTCTTCTCCTCGGAAGTGCGGCTCCTTCGTGTCGCCGCAAAGAGGTCGTGGGCGGGCGGCGGGAGCGGGCGGGGCCGTGGACCGCGCGCCGCGGACCTGGCGAGACGCCCGGTCCCCGGCGCGCCCAGCCGCCTCCCCCCCCCCCGCCCGCGACGTCGACGGACGTGGAAGGCGCCGCTACGGAAACGTGACGACCGTCTTGAGCGCGGCGCCGGCGTCGGACGCGGTGCGATACGCCTGCGCGATCTCCGCGAGCGGAAACTCGTGCGTCACGACCTGTTCGGCGGTGACGACGCCGCGGGTGATGAGGTCGAGGG
>JBGOSW010000215.1:0-8022 GCA_041476145.1 Binatia bacterium | reverse complement strand
GCAGAGGATGTGGCGCGAGAGCACGCGCGGCTCGCGATCGGCGACGCTCGGCACCTCGATCGAGGTGTGCCGCGCCACCTTTTCGGCGCGGGCGCAGCCGAAGCGTTGCTTGATTTTCTCCGCTTCGAGGGTCGGGGTCCGTAGGCCGGCGGCGATGTCGTTGGTCAGGTGTGCGCCGCCGAGCGGCAGGACCGCGGTGTGCCGGACCGCGCCGCCGTGGAAGAGGACGACGTCGGTGGTGCCGCAGCCGACGTCGACCAGCGCCACGCCGAGGTCTTTCTCCTCTGGGGTGAGCGCGGCGTCGGCGGCCGCGAGCGGCTCGAGCACGATGTCGTCGACGATCAGACCCGCCTTCTTGCAGCACTTGAGGACGTTCTGCGACGCCGAGGCGTGGGCGGTGACGATGTGGACCTTGGCCTCGAGGCGCACACCCGCCATGCCGAGAGGCTCCTTGATGCCCTCCTGGTCGTCGATGATGAACTCCTGCGGCAGGACGTGGAGCACCTCACGGTCGGCCGGAAGGGCCACGGCGCGGGCGGCATCGAGGACACGGTCGATGTCACCGGCCGAGACCTCGCCGTTGCGGACCGCCACCACGCCGTGACTGGTGACGCCTCGCACGTGCGCGCCCGAGATGCTGGTTACGACCTGCCGGATCTCGCAGCCGGCCATCGCCTCGGCTTCGGCGACCGCCTTGCGGATGGCGGCGACCGTCGACTCGAGGTGGACGATGACGCCCTTCCGCAACCCTCGTGACGGCGCGGTCCCGAGACCGACGATCTCGATCCCGCGCTCGCCGACGCTTCCGACCAGCACGGTCGTCTTCGACGTCCCGAGGTCGAGGCCCGCCACCAGCGTCCGCTTCGCCATCCCCATGCCCATCCGCGCCCCCCGCGCGGCGGAGCTCACACTCCTCGAGCGCGCCGCCCGCCGCCACCACCCTGCCGCAACCGAATCACCACCTGAGACTCGTACGTGAGATCGATCTCCCGCAGCTGGCTCTCTCGCCCCACGAACCCGCCGAGAACCTCGCCGAGACGCGCGAGTTTCGCGGGAAACCGCCCCCAGCCGAACTCGAGCGCCACCTGCGGCTCGACCGGGAAGACCGTGATCCCCCGGTCTCGTTCGATATGCACCTCCGAGACGCGAAATGGAAGCCCCGACGCCGCCATGAGCTTCACCACCTCGAGCGCCTGCCGCATGCCGTGCCGCGGGTAGGGCCGCTCGCCGTTCAAGACCGCCGCCTCGATGCCGGTGACGAACGGCAGATCGAGCGCGTCCTCGGCGCCGACGCGCGCGAAGACCGCACCCGTCCGATCGACGTAGTAGAGCTGATCGATGAGCACGACCGCGGCGGCTTCGCGCTCGACGACCTGTATGGTCAGTCGGCGTGGGTATTCGCGCCGGACACGAGCGCGCCGAATCCATGGATGCTCCTCGAGACGGCGCTCGAGGGCGCGCGGCTCGAGACTCCAGATGCTCATGCCGGGGCGGAGACCCATCCACTGGAGGAGGGCACCCTCGCGCACCCGGTGCGTCGGAAACACCACGATCTCGCTGACCGCGAAGTACGGATGCTGGAGCGCCCAGGCGCTGATCACCGCGCGCTCGGCGGCGCCCGTGGCGGCGAGCGCGAGCAGCGCCGCGACCGCGCTCGCGGATCGCCAGCGACGGCGTGTCGCGCCCGCGACGGCGCGCGCCGTACGCCACACCGGCGTCAGCCCGCGCGCGACCGCGCGACGCACGCGGCGAACCCGCCTCATCGCCGCGACTCCCGCACGCGCAGAGCGGCGCCGTCCAGGATGCGCTCACAGAGCGTCGGAAAGTCGATGCCGGCGGGCGCGACGATCCGCGGCAAGTAGGCAAGCGCGTGCAGGCCGGGGAGCGTATTGAGCTCGATCAGGAACGGCCGGCGGCCGTCGACGCGAAAGTCGACGCGGCTGTAGGCGTCGCAGGCGAGCGCCGCGTGCGCCGCCTCGGCGAGCGCCAGCACACGCCGCGTCGTCGCCCGGTCGAGACGCGCCGGCATGTGAAACTCCTCCAGACCGGCGGTGTACTTGACGGCGTAGGTGTGGAATTCGCCCTTCGCCACGACCTCGAGGGCGCCGAGCGCACGCCCGTCGAGGACGCCGACCGTCACCTCGCGCCCGGGAATGTATTCTTCGATCACGACGTCGCCGCCGAAGCGCGCCGCGGCGCGGATGGCGCGCGCGAGGTCGGCGCGGCGACGGACGATCGACACCCCGACGCTCGACCCTTCCCGATTCGGCTTCACGACGACCGGCAACGGCGCCGGGAGCCGTGGCGGCGCGACCGCGCGCCGGCCGGCGGCGGCGGGCACGACCGTCCAGCGCGGCGTCGGGAGTCCGGCCGCGCGCCACAGCGCTTTCGACGTCGCCTTGTGCATGGCGAGCGCGCTCGAGAGGACGCTCGCACCCGTGTACGGGATCGCCATCAGCTCGAGCAGGCCCTGCACGCAGCCGTCCTCGCCGTAGGCGCCGTGAAGCGCGTTGAAGGCGACGTCGGGACGCAGGCGCGCGAGGCGCGCCGGCAGGTCACGGCCGACCGGCACGAGCATCACGCGGTAGCCGAGGCCGCGCAATGCCGCCGCGACCTTCCGACCGGATTGCTCGGAAATCTCGCGCTCGCACGAGAGCCCGCCGAGCAACACCGCTACGCGCTTGCCGCGATACCGCCCCCGCCCCACGACCGCCTCCTCACCACTCGCCCACGAACCGCACCTCGGGCTCGAGCGTGATGCCCCGTTGCCGCCGCACGGCGCGCGTTGCGAGATCGATCAACCCCTGCACGTCGGCGGCGCGCGCGCGTCCGAGATTCACGATGAAGTTGGCGTGACGCTCGGAGAACATCGCCTCTCCGAGGCGCGCGCCCTTGAGCCCGGCGTCCTCGATGAGCCGGCCGGCGAAGGCGCCCGGCGGGTTCTTGAAGATCGAGCCGGCGTTGGGATGACCCTTCGGTTGGTGGCGGTCGCGGCGCGCCTTGGCATCCGCGACCGCGGCGGCGAGCACGGCGGCGTCGCCGCGCGCGAGGCGGAGGCACACGGCGGTGATGATCGCCCGCGTCGGCAGCTCCATCCGACGATAGGCGAAGCCCAAGCGCTCGCGCGCCAGGAGCACGCGCTCGCCGCCTTCGTCGACTGCCTCGAGCGCCGTGACGACGCGGCCGATCTCGCCGCCGAACGCGCCGGCGTTCATGAGCAGACCGCCGCCGATCGTGCCCGGAATGCCCTCGCCGAACTCGAGGCCGGCGAGGCCGGCCGCGACCGTCTGCGAGACCAGCCGCTTGAACGGGACCGCGGCGCCGACGCGCAGCGCCCCGCCGTCACCGCCGAGCTCCCACTCGACGAAGTCGAAGGGCTTCGCGAGCGTCACGACGAGACCGCGCACGCCGCGGTCGCTCACCAGGAGATTGGTGCCGCCGCCGAGAAAGAAGACCGGGTAGCCGTGCGCGTGCGCGGCGCGCAGCACCGCTTGCAGCTCGGGCACGCTCATCACCGCGACGAACAGATCCGCCGGGCCGCCGATGCGGAAGCTCGTATGCCGGGCGAGCGGCTCGTCACGCCGCACGCGCGCGCCGGCCGCGGCGAGCGCGGCGGCGACGGCGTCGCGTACCGCCGCGGCCGGTACGTCGCGCCCCGGCGACGACGCGCACGCGGCGGGCGGCGCGAGCGCCATCGCCGTCGTCGGCGCCATGCTCGGGTGCGGTGCGCTCATTGCAACGCCGCGGGGCGCTCGCGGGCGAGCGCGCACAAGAGCTCGTCGCCGACCTTGTGCACGTCGCCGGCTCCGAGGGTGACGACCATGTCTCCGCCCCGCAGGTCGGGAAGCAGCGCCTCGACGATCGCGGCGCGTGACGGCACGAAGCGCACGTCGGCGTGCCCGCGGCGGCGCAACGCCTCATACAGCGCCTCGCCGCTCACACCCTCGATGCGGTCCTCGCCGGCGGGATAGATCTCCGTCAGGACCAGGAGGTCGGCGTCGTCGAAGGCGCCGAGGAAGTCGGAGAAGAGATCGCGGGTGCGCGTGTAGCGGTGCGGTTGGAAGATCGCGACCAGGCGGCGCCCGAAGCCCTCACGCGCCGCGCGCAAGGTCGCCTTCACCTCCTCGGGATGGTGCCCATAGTCGTCGACGACGGTGACGCCGCCGATCTCGCCCTTCACCTCGAAACGGCGATGGATGCCCTCGAACGAGGCGAGCGCACGCGCGATCGTTTCGAAGGCGATTCCGAGCTCGCACGCGACGGCGATGACGGCGAGGGCGTTCTGCGCGTTGTGGCGTCCGGGCATGCGCAGCGCGATCTCGCCGATCCAGCGGCCGCGCTCGAGCACGTCGAAGCGCGTGCCGTCGGCACTGACGCGCGTGTGCACCGCTTGCAGATCGGCGTCGCTGGCGAGCCCGTAGGTGAGAAACCGTTTGCGGACACGCGGCAGCAGCGCTCGCACCGCAACGCTGTCGAGGCACAGCACGGCGAGGCCGTAGAACGGCACGCGGTTGATGAACTGGAGGTAGGCCTCGTGCATGCGTTCGATCGAGCCGTAGTGGTCGAGGTGCTCCGGGTCGATGTTGGTGACTACCGCGTGCGTCGGCGTGAGGAGGAGGAAGCTGCCGTCACTCTCATCGGCCTCGGCGACGAGGAACCGGCTCTGCCCGAGACGCGCGTTGGAGCCGAGCCCCTTCACCTTGCCGCCGATCACCAAGGTCGGGTCGAGGTCGGCCTGGGCGAGCACGTGCCCCAGCATCGACGTCGTCGTCGTCTTGCCGTGCGTGCCGGCGACGGCGAGGGCGGTCTTCATCCGCATCAGCTCGGCGAGCATCTCGGCGCGCGGAATCACCGGGATCTTGAGCTCGCGTGCCCGCACCACCTCGGGATTGGAGAACTTCACCGCCGACGAGATGACGACGACGTCGACCGTCGGCCCGACACGGTCGGCGTGGTGCCCGAGCGCGATCGTCGCGCCGAGGTGTGCGAGGCGCTCCGTCGCGTCGCTCGCCGCGAGATCGGAGCCGCTGACGGTGAAGCCGAGGGTGAGGAGCACCTCGGCGATGCCGCTCATGCCGATGCCGCCGATTCCGACGAAATGAACGTGTCGCTGCTTACTCGTCAGCTCCATGCCGCCCTCCGCGTGCCGGCGTCACCGCGAGCATAGACGAGCGCGCGAGCGAGCACGAATCGCGCCTGGGCACTCACCCGATCAGCTCCTCGATCGTGTCGAGCACCCGTTCGGCGGCATCGGGACGCGCGAGCGCGCGTACCCGGGCCGTCATGGTCGCGCGGACATCCGCCGCCAGCACGGCGCGGACCTCGGACGCCAGGCGCGCGCCGGTCGCGTCGGCGTCGAGCACCATGCGCGCCGCGCCGGCGCGCACCAGGCTCTCGGCGTTGGCGCGCTGGTGGTCGTCCGCCGCGTACGGGTACGGCACCAGGATGGCGGGCTTGCCGAGCGCCGCGAGCTCGGCGATCGTCGTCGCGCCGGCGCGACAGACGACGAGATCCGCGGCCGCGTAGGCGGCCCGCATGTCGGTGATGAAGGACCGCACGTCGGCGTCGATCCCCGCCGCGGCGTACGCGGCGCGCACCGACACCTCCGCTTCGGCGCCGGTTTGATGGACGATGCGCACGCCCGGAACGTCGGCGAGTGCCGCGCCCATTGCCGGCCCCGCCTGGTTCAGCGTGCGCGCTCCGGCGCTGCCGCCGAAGAGGAGGATCGCGAGGCCGCCCGCCGCTGTCGTCGTCTCGGCCGCTGACGTCGCGACGCCGGTCGTGGACGCGCCCGACCAGCGCACCGGATTGCCGGTCACGACCGCCTTGCCGGGGGCGAAACTCGCGGCGCTCTCCGGAAAGCTGATGCACACCCGATCGGCGAGGCGAGCGAGGAGTCGCGTCGTCAGCCCCGGACGCGCGTTTTGTTCGAGCAGCACGATCGGCGTGCCGGCGAGCCGTCCGGCCACCACCGCCGGCGCCGACGCGTAGCCGCCGAGGCCGACGACCACGTCGGGCGCGAAGCCGCGCACCAGCGCGCGCGCGCGCTGAACGCTCGCGGCGAGGGTGCCCAGGGCGTTGATCCGCTCCCGCGAGCCGCGGCCGCGGAGCGGCGCGATCGGCAGCGTCTCGAGCGCGAAACCGGTCTCCGGCAGGACCCGCGCCTCGAGTCCGCGCTCGCTGCCGACGAAGAGGATCGCGGCCTGCGGATCGCGGCGCCGCGCGGCTTCAGCGACGGCGATGCCGGGAAAGAGGTGCCCGCCCGTGCCGCCGCCCGCGATCATGAGCCGCACGACCTCACCCGGACTCCCGCGAGAGCGCGAGAAGGATGCCGACGCTCGCGAGTGCGCCGATCATCGCCGAGCCGCCGTAGCTCACGAACGGCAGCGCCAGCCCCTTCGTCGGCAAGAGCCCGAGCACGACGGCCATGTTCACGCCCGCCTGCGCGACCAGCAGGACGGTGACGCCGAATGCGACCAGCCGTCCGAACGGCGTCGGATGGCGGAGCGCGACGCGGAAGCCGCGTACCGCGAGGGCGGCGAAAAGCGCCACCACGAGCAGCGCGCCGACGAGTCCGAGCTCCTCGCCGATCACCGAGAAGATGAAGTCGGTGTGCGCCTCGGGGAGGTAGAACATCTTCTGCTTGCTCTCGCCGAGGCCGCTCCCGAGCGCGCCGCCCGAGCCGAAAGCGATGAACGACTGTACGAGCTGGAACCCGGCGTCGCGCGGGTGCTGCCACGGGTCGAGGAAGACCATCACCCGACGCAGTCGGTACGGGCTGCTGTGGATCGCGTAGACCGCGAGCGGCAACGCCGGCAGGAGCGGCACGACGAGGTGACGGATGCGTACGCCGCCGACGAAGAGCATCGCCGCCAGCAACACGCTGATCAGCGTCGCGGTGCCGAAGTCGGGCTCGACGACCACGAGCACCGCGAGCACCCCGACGACGATCACGTGCGGCACGATGCCGACGCTGAAGGTCTCGATACGCGCGCCTTTGCGTACGATCGAGCGCGCCAGGTAGAGCACGACCGCGATCTTCGCGAGCTCCGACGGCTGGAGGTTGAGCGCGCCGAGACCGATCCAGCGGCGCGCGCCGCCGCGGACGATGCCGAGCCCGGGAACGAGCACGGCGACGAGTGCGACCACGACGACGGCGAGGACCGCGTACGCGATGCGCTCGTAAGTGCCGGCGCGCAACCGCGACGCCAGCGCACACACGCAGGCTCCGAGCGCGATCGACGCCAGGTGTTTGCGGAACACGTAGTACGGATCGCCGAAGCGCTCGCCGGCGAAGAAGTAACTGGTGTTGAAGACCATGACGATGCTGAGGCCGACGAGCAGCGCCACCGTCAACATGATCCAGCGGTCGGCGCCGTGGGCGACGATGCTCACCGGACGGGTGGCGCGCGGCGCGTGGCGCCGTGTCAGCCGGTAGGGCATGCCGACGAGCGGCGTCGCCAGCGCGCGCGTCGTCACAGAGCGTGCACCAGCGCCTGGAACTGGCGCCCCCGATCGGCGTAGTCGCGGAACATGTCGAAGCTGGCGCACGCGGGCGAGAGGAGCACGGTGTCGCCGCGCGCGGCGGCCGCCGCCGCGCGCGTCACCGCCTCCGCCAGACTGTCGACGAGCTCGATCTCGGTGGCGCCGCCGAGGGTGCGCGCGAGCATCTCGCGCGCGGCGCCGAAAAGAATGGCGCGCTTCACGGCGCGCCGCACCGGCTCGGTCAGCAGGCCGTAGTCGCCGCCCTTGTCGATGCCGCCGGCGAGGAGGACGACGCTCTGCTCGTGGCCCTCGAGCGACTTGATCAGGGCGCCGACGTTCGTACCCTTGGAGTCGTCGATCCAGCGCACCCCGTCGCGCTCGCGCACCAACTCGATGCGATGCGGCAGGCCGCGGAACGCCTCCAGCGCCTCCTGCACCGCCGCGGGGGCGATGCCGACCGCGCGCGCGGCGGCGATCGCCGCCATCATGTTCTCGCGGTTGTGCGCCCCGGTGAGCGCCACCTTGGCGAGCGGATAG
>JBGOSW010000214.1:0-8024 GCA_041476145.1 Binatia bacterium | reverse complement strand
GCATGCGGACAACCGGGGTTTGAATCGCGGCGACGCTACCACCGGCCTCCCGGGGCGACAAGCGTGCGCCCGGCGACCCCGGAGGGTCGGAGCCACGTTGACGAAGGCCTGATTTTTGATATAAAAGATGCGTAGATATCCAGCGCTACGATATCCGGGGAAGGCCGTCTTCCGCCGGATTTTTTATTGGCGCACAGAGGAGCGGCTGCGATGGTGAAGAAGGTCAAAAAGGAGAAGTCCAAAAAGGGCTTCAACATCTTCGAGGAAGACGATCACCGCGAGACCGGTACCGAAGAGGAGCTTCCGAAGGACGAGGCCGGCCGCCGCAAGATCAAACGTCAATACGAGGATCTCCTCGGCATCCGCATCCAGAAGCTCCGTGGCCGCATCCTGAACCGCGAGCGCATCAACAAGACGATCGAGGGCATCTATTTCATCTGCGCCGAGTGCGCGAAGGTGTGCCACAACGTCGACGACGGCCTCGCCGAGGATCCGGACAACGTGCGCAACCTCTGCGGCGCGTGCGGGACGAAACCGAGCGACACCAAGAACGGCAAGGACGCGAAAGGTCCGAAGGGCAAGCAAGCGGCCGCCTGAGCAGCCGGCTTCTCACCATTTCGGCGGCAGGTCGATCGACCAGCCGAGTCGCTCGAAGAGCGGCGCCCAGTGCGTGGGAAAGGGCGTCGTGATCTCGCCGAGCACGGCGGAGCGCTCGGCGCGAATGCGGAGCGCGTGCAGGAAGTGCCAGGTGTGTTCGTCCCGCGACGCCGCCGCGTTGGCGCGGCGGCCATAGCGACGATCCCCGAGCACCGGATACCCGAGGTGCGCGAGGTGCACGCGCAGCTGATGCGTGACGCCGGTCCGCATGCGCAGCTGCACCAGGCTCAAGTCGTCCGCCTGCGCGATCGGCCGATACTCCGTCTCCGCCATCCAACCGCTTGCCCCGTCGTCGATCACGATCATGCGCTTGCGGCTGCGCGGGTGACGGGCGAGCGGCAGCGCAACGACTCCGGCGGTCGCGATGCGACCACGAACGACCGCCAGGTACTCCTTCACGAGCGCCTTGGTGGTGAAGGCGTCGCGCAGACGCCGGTACGCCGCGGGCGTACGCGCCGCTACGAGGAGGCCGGAGGTCCCGGTATCGAGACGATGGACGAGACCTGCGCCGCGCACGCCGTCGATCGCCGCCATTTCGGGGAATCGATGCAGGAGCGCGCCGGCGACCGACGGTGCGGCATTCGCGCCCGCCGTCGACGGCATGCCCGGCGGCTTGTCGATGGCAACCAGCTCGGCGTCGCAATGGACGACCGCGAGCGCGGCGGGCGTCGGCCGCAGCGGTGTCGCCGCCGCGGCCTCCGTGTCGAGCGTGATCTCGTCGCCCGGTTGGAGCGCCGTGCTCTTGGCGGCAACGCGTCCGTTCACCCGCACCGCGCCGGCGCGCAAGAGTACGGCCACGTGGCGCCGTCCGAACCCCGCACCGAGCTCGTCGCGAAGGTAGCGATCGATACGGGTCGGCGTTCCGGCGAAGATCAGGCGCGCCGACGCCATAAAACGGAAATCGTCAGTTGTCGGATAGGCCGTCCGTGATCCAGCCCTCGACCTGACGTAGGAACGTCGCGAACGGACTGTCGCCGCCGGGCTGCGGCGCGAAGTACGCCTTCCGCATGTAGTCGAGCGCGCCCGAGTAGAACTCGAAGTTCTTCGAAAGCTCCTGAAAGAAGAGGAAGCCGGTGCGGTAGAGCGTGACGTCCAGCTCCGACACCGCCCAGTACGAGCGCTGTCCCTCCTGCATGTAGTAGCCGAGCGCACCGCGGCGCTCGACGTGCGTGCGGAAGAGTCCGCTCATGAAGAGTGCGTAGTCGGCGACGTACTTGCGGAGCGCCCGCGTGCGCTCGAGGGCGCCGGGGTCGCGCGGCCGCTCGCAGGTCGTGAGCCGCATCTGCACGACGCTGTCGGTCGCGCCGCTCGCCTGCCGCATCGCGTACAGTCGATCGGCGCGGGTGAAGTCGGTCATGAGGGCGGCGACGTAGCCGACCACTTCGGTATCACCGACCCCGAGCTCGGCGAAGCTGCGTCTGGTCATGGTGAGGAAAAACTCGTGGAGCCGCGGCGATTCGCTCGGTTTCTCCATCCATTCCTCCAAGGGTCGCGACGTCAACCGGGACTCAGTATAGCATGGCTCTCATGTACACGGGGAAGTTTTCGCACGAGCGGCCGGACGTCGCGTGGCGGCGCGAGTTCCCGAGCACCGCGGCGTGCGTCCACTTCAACCATGCCGGCGTTGCGCCCGTGTCGTGTCGTGTCGCGGACGCCGTGGCGGCCTTCATCGCGGACGCTCGCGATTTCGCCGCCCTCCACTACGCGGCGTGGGAGCGGCGTGCCGAGACGGTGCGTGCCGCGGCGGCGCAGCTGATCGGCGCCGCCGCCGTCGAGGTCGCGTTCGTCGCGAGCACGTCGGACGGCCTCTCGATCCTCGCGACCGGATTCCCATGGGCGCCGGGCGACTCCGTCGTCACCGCCGCCGGCGAGTTCCCGGCGAACGTGTATCCGTGGTGGGGTCTCATGCCCCGCGGCGTCGAGACGCGGATGGCCGAGCTCGAGAACGGCCGGCTGACCGTCGACGCTCTCGCGGCGGTCGTCGACCGCTCGACGCGGATCGTGAGCGTCAGCGCGGTCGACTTCGCACGCGGGCAACGCCGGCCGCTTGCCGCGATCGGCGACTTCTGCCGGCAGCGCGGCATTCTCTTCTGCGTCGACGCCATTCAGGCGCTGGGTGCGCTCGCAATCGACGTCGAGCGCGATGCGATCGACTGCCTCGCCGCCGACGGTCACAAATGGCTGTGCGCCCCCGAAGGCTGCGGCGTCCTCTACCTTTCGCGGCGCTGGCTCGAGCGCGTGCGGCCGCAGCGTCTCGGGTGGAAGAGCGTCACCGACCAGGGCCGATACCTGCCGTATCACTTCGAGCTCAAGTCCGAGGCGGCGAAGTTCGAGTGCGGCAGCTTCAACTTCCTCGGGATCACCGCCCTCGGCGCTGCGATCGATCTCGTCCTCGAAATCGGAGCGCTCGCCATGGAACGTCGAGTGCTCGCGGTGACGGAAATGCTGCGCGCGGCGCTCCACGACACCGGACACGGGATCATGAGCCCGGAGCGCCGCGACGAGTGGTCGGGCATCACGACAGTCGAGAGCGTGCGCGCGCCCGAGATCGATGTGGCGCGCCTGCGCGCCGCGGGCGTCATCGCAAGCCCGCGCGGCGGCGGCGTGCGCCTGTCGCCGCATTTCTACTCGGACGCCGACGACGTTGCGCGCTGCGTGCAGGCGCTCGGCTCGGTCTGAGACTCGCGGGTCGGGTGCCTCGCGTGCTCGGCCTCTTCCGCCAGCGACGTCTCGTGCGCGAACTCCAGGTTCTCGCGCACGAGCTCGAAGACGCGCCCGGACCAGAGGAGGCCGACGTGGCCGACGCCCTCGACCTCGATGTTGCTCGCACCAGGACACTGTCCCGCAGAGGAGGGTACGACCGTGAGGTCGAAGCTCGAATAAATCGCGGTCACGTCCACGCGGTGTGGCAGGGCGCCGTCGGAGTCGAGTTCCTCGAACAGTTCGGATCCCGCGCGCATGTCCTGCGCCATCGGATCCAGCGCCAGCGCGTGGAGCTTGCTCCCCTGGTGTGGCGTACCGAGGGTGACCAGCGTGCGCACGCAAGGATGGGCGTGGTGATGCAGGCAGAGACGCGCCACCAGGCCGCCCATGCCGTGCGCGACCACCACGACGCGCGATGCTGCGCGTGTCGCAGCGACGTCCTCGATGAGCGTGCCGAGGCCGCGCGCGGCAGCGTGCAGATCGCCGTGGAACGTCCGGTAGTTGTATCCGACGGCATCCCGCCAGCCGGCGCGCGCGAGTCGCCAGCGGAGAAGCCACAGGCACGATCGCGTCATGAGGTACCCCGGGACGAAGACGACCGGCGGCCGCCGCGGGCGCCCGTCATCCGGCATGCGACGCCAGGGGAGGGCGCCGAGCGGGATCGCGAGGACGGCGACGATCGTCCCCAGCGTCTCGACGACGAGCCCGCGCAGGGCGCCCGCCAGCGCTCCGGGCGTGAGGCGCACGAGACGCATCTCGGGAAGGTTCAGCATCTCGTAGAGCGCGACGATGAAGCACGCGAGCTGCGCGATGACGACCGCGCCGCTCACCGTCTTCACGATGCCCGAGACGAGCCCCACGAACACCTCCGCACGTGGTTGTAGCAAGCGGCGGGCGCCGGTGGGAGCGGGCCCCACGGCTCACGCCGTCCGGGGAGCTATCCTTCCGCCGATCTCCGCCGTCCGCTCCGCCTTGCTTTTCGCCGAAGCGGCGCTTACACGAACGCGGTGCGCCCGCGACGCGAGTTCGAGGTGCCGCGACGGGCCGATCGGTACGCGGTGGTCATGGCCGGCGGCAGCGGGACACGATTCTGGCCGCGCAGCCGACGGCGGCTCCCGAAGCAGTTGCTGCGCATCACCGGCCCGCGCACCCTCCTCCAAGAGACGGTCGACCGTCTGCGCGGGCTGCTGCCGCCGGGGCAGATCCTCGTCGTCACCCATCGCGACCACGCTGCGGAGGTGCGGCGCCAGCTGCCGCAGCTCCCCGCCGCGAACGTCTTGGTCGAGCCGATCGGACGCAACACCGCCCCCTGTCTCGCGCTCGCGGCGCTCACGCTCGCCGCGCGCGCCCCGAACGCGACGTTCGTGAGCTTGCCCGCGGATCATGCGATCGCCGACCCGCGTCGCTTCCGCGCGACGCTCGCCGAAGCGTTCGGTTGGGCGGCGCGCGCGCGCGCGCCGGTGACGATCGGCATCGTACCGACCGGGCCGGAGACCGGCTATGGCTACATCCGCCTTGGCGCGCCGCTCGGCCGGCACGCACGCCGGGTGCGCGCGTTCGTCGAGAAGCCGCCACTCGCGCAGGCGCGACGCTTCGTCGCCGCGCGCGCCTATCTCTGGAACAGCGGCATGTTCGTCTGGCGCGTCGACGTCGCGCTGGCGCTCCTCGAGAAGTACCTACCGGCCCTCACGGCCGCCCTCCGTCCGGCGATGCGTCACACCGGCCGCCGTCGCGCCGCGGCGATCGCGCGCGCGTACCGGCGTCTGACGCCGGTCTCGATCGACTACGGCATCATGGAAAAGGCCGAGCACGTCGTCGTCGTCCGCGGGGATTTCGGCTGGAGCGACGTCGGCAGCTGGGCGGCGCTCGCCGACCTCGAGCGCAACCTCCGCGGCGGTCCGCGGGCGCCGGTTGTCGCCGTGGATGCGGCTCGGTATGTAGTATTCAGTCCCGAGCGGCTGGTGGCGCTCGTCGGGATCGACGACGTGATCGTCGTCGACGCTCCCGACGCAGTGTTGATCTGCCGACGGGACCGCGCCCAGGACGTTCGTCGGGTAGTGGAGGAGCTGCAGCGCCGGCACCTGGACGGGTACCTGTGAGGATCGAGACCGTCACATGAGCACGCGCGAACGCGCCCCGGTCGCTCGCTTCGAGACGCGGCAGGGAATCCGGGTGTACCGCTTCCCGGTCGAGACGTTCCCGGCGCACTTCAACAATCTCTACCTCATCGACGACGACGACCGCCTCACCTTGATCGACGCCGGCTCGCGGCTCGAGAGTACCCGCCGCGACATCACCGCCGGCCTGGATGAGATCGCGGTGCGTTGGGGCCGTCGCTACCAGCTCCACGATCTCGCGGACGTGGTGATCACGCACGCGCACATGGACCACTGCGGGAACGCCGGCTACTTCGTCGACGAGACGCGCGCGCGCGTCTGGGTGCACGAACTCGATGCCCGGGTGCTTTCGGCATACGAGGAGCGCATGATCGTGGCGTCGAAAGACCTCGCCATCTTCCTCGACCGCTCGGGTGTCGGTCCGGCCCTGAAGCAGCAGTTGATGTCGATGTACACGCTGTCGAAGTACGCGCTGAACTTCTCGTCGGTGCACATGTCCGATCGTCTGACGGACGCGACGACGATCGGGAACGGCTATCGGGTCTTTCACACGCCCGGCCACTGTCCCGGCGAGATCTGCCTGCTCGTCGACAACGTGCTCTTCACCGGTGATCACGTGCTCTCGCGGACGACGCCGCACCAATCGCCGGAGTGCATTACGCTTTTCTGCGGCTTGCGTCGCTACCTCGAGTCGCTCGACAAGATTCAACGCGTCGGCGGCGTCGAGCTCGCGCTCGGCGGGCACGAAGAGCAGATGACGAACGTGTACGGCCGCATCCACGAGATCCGACGCTTTCATTTGCAACGGCTCGAGCGCCTGCGGGCGATGTGCCGCGAGCCGCGCACGATCTGGGACGTGACCCAGGAGCTCTTTGCGGGGCGCCTCGAGGGATATGGTCAGATCCTCGGCATCGAGGAAGCGGGCGCGCACATCGAGTACCTGTATCAGCTCGGCGAGCTCACCATCGCCAACCTCGACGAGGTGCAGCGGAGCGACAATCCCGCGCTGCGCTACCGGGCGCGGGCATGACGAGCCCGTGTGTCGCGCCTGCGCCGCCGCGGGCCGCCGGCGGCGGCGCCGATGGGGCGCCCGCCCACCACTCCGCGATGGTGCGGCGCTTCGGACTCCTGCCGCGGTTGTTCACGCGACTCGCCTTCCAGCACGTCCGGGTCGATCCCGGCGACGTCGACCGCCTACGTCGCCTCGCCAGCGAGGGGACGCTCGTCTACGTGATGCGCTACCGCTCGCTCGTCGACTACTTCCTCGTGAACTACGTCCTGTTGCGTGAAGGACTGCCGTTGCCGCGTTTCGCGAACGGCATCTCGTCGCTGTGGCTTCGTCCGCTGCGCGACCTTCTCGGCACGCTGTGGACGCGGCTCAAGTCGGCGCACCTCTTCGGCAAGGAGGTACGGCAGTTCCGCGAGCGCGACCTCGTCGGCCAGCTCGCCGCGCATGGCCGCTCGGTGCTGCTCTTCATCCGCAGCCGACGCGGCGGAATGGGTCGCGCCCGCGCCTCCGTGCCGCCCACCGAGATGCGGCGCGGCTCCGACTACCTGCGCGAAATCGTGCACAGCCTGTGGGGAAAGGAGCAGCCGGTCTTCCTGGTACCGCTCGCGATCTTCCGCGGCTCCGGCTTGCGGCGAAAGGGCTCACGCCTGGCGAGCTTCGTCTACAGCGTCCACGAGGCGCCGAGCGACGTGAAGCGCCTTTTCACCTACATCTGGAACACGCGCGATCTCACGATCTCGTTCGGCGCCGAGATCCCGCTGAACGCCTTCATCGCGCAGTATCAATCCGAGAGCGAGGATCGCATCGTGCGGCGCCTGACGCGCGCGCTGCAAATCTTCCTCTATCGCGAAGAGCGCGTCGTCTGGGGGCCGACTTTGCGCTCGAAACGCCAGGTCCGCGACATGGTGCTGGGGGCCGACGAGGTGCAGGCGCTGGTGCGCACGCTCGCCGTGGAGCGTAAGGTCTCGGAGGAGAAGGTCGCCAAGGAGGCGCACGCCTATTTCGACGAAATGGCCGCCAACTTCCACGGCTACTACCTCGCGATCCTCGCGTTCATATTCCGCCGCATCTGGCAACGCACGTTCTCCGGACTGGAAATCCGCGGCCTCGAGCGCGTCGTCGAGTGTGTGAAGCAGCATCCGATCGTGCTCGTCCCCTGCCACCGCAGCCATTTCGACTATCTGATCCTCACATACATCTTCCACGAGAACTTCCTCTCGCCGCCGCACATCGCTGCCGGCATCAATATGGCCTTCTGGCCGATGGGCCCGTTCTTCCGCGGCGCCGGCGCCTACTTCATCCGCCGCACGTTCGACGACAACCCGCTCTACAAGACGGTCTTCCGCAAGTATCTCGAGTACCTGATCCGCGAGGGCTACACGCAGGAGTTCTTCATCGAGGGCGGCCGCAGTCGCACCGGGAAGATCTTGACGCCGAAGCTCGGCATGCTGTCGGCGATCGTCAACGCCTTCGTCGAGGGCGTGCGGCGCGATCTCTACCTGGTACCGGTGTCGATCCACTACGGGCGTATCGTCGAG
>JBGOSW010000213.1:0-8025 GCA_041476145.1 Binatia bacterium | reverse complement strand
TCTAGCGTACGGCGCCGGCTCGCGGCGCGTCGAGGCGGGGTCGGGGTCAGCAGCCGAGCGGGTGGAAACGATTGCGTCCGTCGGGCGCGGTCCGCACGACGCCCGGCGCTCCCACCATTTCCTCGCGCTCGAGCGTCGCGAAGAAGTCGCGATCGGGATCGACGTTCGCGAACACGCGGGCGCCGTCGTCGAAGCGCGCGACGATGATGGCCTCGTGCGCGACGCCTTCGCGGTCGTGCAGGACGGTATAGGTCTCGATGCGAGCCCGACCCTCCGCGATCGCAACGCACGTCGGGTGCGGCAGGGCGTCGATCTCCGCTTGCCGCGCCGAGCGCGCCGGCCGCTCCCACGGGCGTGCCGGCGCGGTCGCGCCGTAGACGCCGACGGCGTGCTTCGTCATGTACCAGCCGAGCCCGGAGACGAGGCCGAACGAGGTCGGCTCGGCGCGCAGCCGGTCGACCATGGTCGCAATGGCGTGCATCGCGTGGTTGTTCCCCGGGCCGCCGAAGTAGGCGAGTCCACCTGTCACCGTGAGTGGTCGTGAGCCGTCGCTCGGAAAGCCGAGAATGCGCGCCGCGAACTGGGGCGCGACCGGAAAACAGCTGTAGAGATCGACCGGGCCGAGTGCGGGCGGATCGATGTCGGCTTGCCCGAGCGCTTCCTCGAAGGCGGCGCGCATGCCGACCGAGGAGTGATAGTCGACGCGGTCGCGGACGTGCCAGAGGTCGTGGGCGTCACCACCCCCGTGCAGGTAGATCCAGCGTGACTCGGGAATCTCCATGCGCCGCGCCTCGGCCGCCGTCGTCATCAGCACGGCCGCTCCTTGATCGACGCCCATGATCGCGTTCATGAACTTGGTGTACGGAAACGCCACCATGCGATTCTGCGGTGTGACGGTCATGATCTCCGCAGCGGACTTGGCGTCGCGGAACCAGGCATGCGGGTGCGCGGCGGCGACGCGTGCAAAGCTCGCCGAGAGCGCGGCAATCCGCGCCGCGTGCGCCGTCGGCTCGCGACCCTCGTGGGCGCGCAGCGCGATCTCGAAGAGCGGGTAGATGTGCGCCGGCACCTGCGCGCCGTGCCGCCACTCGTCGGCGTGTGAGCCCTGGCGCGCGTCGCCGATCGTCGTCGCCCGCGACGATCGGCGCGTCCAGCCGAGGCGGACGCCGCGCGTGGCGGCGAGGCGGAGCGTGCGCATCGCCTCGGCACCGGCGAGGAGTGCGAATCGGACGCGACCGGCCGCGAGGTCGTCGGCGGTCCGGTTCACCAGCCACTGCGGTGCGTTGCCGCCGAGCGCCGTGTACAGGCGCTCGCCCGCCGGGAGCTCGAGCCGTGCGGCGAGCGCGCCCGCCGGATCGTCGCCGACCCCGGAGAGGACGTTCACCACTCGTACGGAGTCAATACGGCGCGCCACCGCCACAGGGCCGGCGTCCACGAACGCCGCGCGCGCCGCTTCCTCCATGAGGGCGAGCGGCTCGTGCGCGTCGGCGAGATCGTCCGTGCGGTGCGTGCATTGCCCGACACCGACGAGGATCGGCAGGCGCTCGAGCACCCGTTCTGGTACCAGCTCGGGTCGTACCCTGTACAGGCGGCGCGATTGACAGCGCGCGGACGGTCGCCGTACTCTCTCGCTCGTCGCTCGCATGGAACTGCCGCGCTTCATTCCGATTTTTCCGCTTCCAAACGTCGTGCTCTTCCCCGAGGTGCCGCTGCCGCTGCACATCTTCGAGCCGCGCTATCGGGCGATGGTGCGTGATGCGCTCGCGGGGTCGAGGCTGATCGGGGTGGTGCTGCTGCGCGACGGCTGGGAATCGGAGTATTACGCCGCGCCCGAGGTCTATCGCGTCGGTTGCGTCGGCAAGATCGTCGAGACGACACCGCTCCCCGACGGCAAGTTCAACATCGTCCTCGCCGGGCTGCGCGAGTTCGAGATCGTGAGCGAGCAGCGCGAGCGGCTCTATCGACAGGCGAGCGTCACGTGGCGCGCGGAGTCGGAGGACACGCCGCTCCCCACTGACCTACGTGCGGCGCTGGTGCGCATCATCGAGCGTTACACCGGCCGGTTCGGCGACGACGACACCGGCCGCGTGCTCGGCGACGCCGCGCTCTCGGACCGGACGCTGGTCAACTTCTTCGCCTTCTGGCTCGATCTCTCTCCGATCGAGAAACAGTGCCTGGTGGAGGAGGAGGGTGGCGAGGCGCGCGCGCGTCGGCTGCGTGAGATCCTCGAGTTCCGCCTCTACGCGTCACAGGGAGGCGAGCTCGACCTCGGCTCGCGGCGGATGCACTGAGGTGGTGCTGTTCGCCCTCATGCGTCGCGGCCTCCTGCGACGCCTCGATGCCGAGAAGCTGCGATTCTTCCTCGGGCTCACCGCGAGCCCGCTCTACCTGTCGCGGCGGTTCCCGTTGTACCGCCGGCTCGGCCTCGTCCGCATGCTGGTCTCGCCGCGATACGCTCGCGGGGTCGCCGACTGGTTCGCGTATCGCACCGATCTCTACGACGGGCGTCAGGGCTAGGAGTCACGCATGGGCAAGGTGACGGTCGCGGCGACGCTGCTCTCCACCGTCGTCCTCCTGGTGACCTTCGGGAAGGGGATGTTGGTTCTCCGCGGCGGCGCTGATATCCTTTCGCATCTGTACTGGTCGGTCGCGACCCTCGTCCTCGTGCTATCGGCGAACGTCATCGCGATGGTACACGCGGCGCGGTCCGACCGGCTGATCGCCGAGCTGCGGAGCGCGCTCGAGGTCGAGCGCGCCCGGCGACGCTCGTAGGGGAATCCAATGGCGAAGACCTTCAAACAGTTGATGGAAGAGGCCCGGCGCGAGATTCCGGAGGTGAGCGTCGAGGACGTGCGTCAGCGCCTCGCGCGCGACCACGCCGCAACCCTCCTCGACGTACGCGAGAAGGAGGAGTTCCGCGAGGGGCACCTCCAGGGCGCGGTGTCGCTGCCGCGTGGTTTTCTCGAGATCCGGGTCGAAGAGACCGTTGCCGACAAGCAGGCGCCGGTGATTGCCTACTGCGCCGGCGGTACGCGCTCTCTCATCGCGGCGCGGACGCTCAAGGAGATGGGCTACACGAACGTCGTCTCGATGACGGGCGGCTTCACGGCGTGGAAGAACGCCGGCCTACCGTTCGCGCAAGATCACCAGTTCACGCCCGAACAGCTCACCCGGTACAGCCGGCACTTCCTCCTTCCCGAGGTCGGCGAGGCGGGGCAGGCGAAGCTGCTCGCCGCCAAGGTGCTGCTCCTCGGCGCGGGCGGTCTCGGCTCCCCGGCGGCGCTCTACCTCGCCGCCGCCGGCGTCGGCACGCTCGGCATCGTCGATCACGATGTCGTCGATCTCAGCAACCTGCAGCGGCAGATCCTGCACAGTAACGAGCGCATCGGCATGTCGAAGGTCGAATCGGCGCGGATCGCGATCGCGGGGCTCAATCCCGACGTGCGCGTGGTGCCGCATCCCGAGCGCCTGAGCTCCGAGAACGCCCTCGACATCTTCCGGCAGTACGACATCATCGTCGACGGCTGCGACAATTTCCCCACGCGCTATCTCGTGAACGATGCCTGCGTGATGCTCGGGAAGCCGAACGTCCACGGCAGCATTTTTCAGTTCGAGGGGATGGCGTCGGTGTTCGCGCCCGGCCGCGGCCCCTGTTACCGCTGCCTCTTTCCGGAGCCTCCACCGCCGGGTGCGGCGCCGAGCTGCGCGGAGGCGGGCGTGCTCGGCGTCCTGCCGGGTCTCGTCGGCTGCGTGCAAGCGCTCGAGACGATCAAGTTGATCCTCGACGCGGGCCGGCCGCTCATCGGTCGCATGGTGCACTTCGACACGCTCAGCATGGAGGTGCGGGTGAATCGCTTGCCGCGCGATCCCGCGTGCCCGATGTGCGGCGACCATCCGACGATCACCACGCTGATCGACTACGAGGAGTTCTGCGGGCTGCGTAACCCCGGCGCGTCGTCGACGCACGCCGCGGCCTGACCATCCTGTCCTCCTTCGACGGCGCGCGCGGCTCGCTCTTGCTCGTCCGTCACGGCGAGACCGAGTGGACACTCGCCCGCCGTGTCATGGGACGGCGGCCGATCGCGCTCAGCGAGGCCGGCCGCGCCCAGGGCCGGGCCCTCGTTCCGCTCCTGCGCGCGCTCGCGCCCGATCGGGTGCTCGCCAGTCCGCTCGTGCGCGCACACGAAACCGCCGAGATCGTCGCGACGGCGCTCGGCGTGCCGCTCGCGCTCGACCCCGACCTCGTCGAGCTCGACTTCGGGTCTTGGGAAGGCCGATCCTACGATGAGCTCGTCGGCGATCCCGTATACCGGGCGTTTTCCGAGGACGCGACCGCCACCTCGCCGCCGGGGGGCGAATCGGTCGGTGCGGCACAAGCGCGCGCGCTCGCCGCGCTCGGGCGTGCGCTCGCGGCAACGCCGGGGCTACGCGTGTGCGTCGTCAGCCACGGCGACGTCCTTCGGCTCGTGCTCGCGGCGGCACTGCGGCTCGACCTACGGGAGTTTCGGCGCTTGCGGGTCGATACCTGCGGGGTCTCCGCGATCGAGCTCACCGGCGACTGGGCGGAGGTGAAGTTCGTCAACCTCCTTGCCGATCCCGCGCGCATCTGGGCTCGCCTGCATTGGGGCCGCTGAGGTACGACGGGATGGGGACGGGGCGCGCTACGCGACGTAGACGCGCTGGCGCAGAAGCACCGTGAACGCGTCCGGGTCGGCGGCGCTCTCCGCAAGGTGCGTCGCGATGCGTGCCGCGTCGCCGTGGTCGAAAATCTGCCGTGCCGACTCCGCGAGCCGCTCGAGCGCCCACGTCGGAAGCTTGGCGACGCTCAACGTCGGGTCGCCGGGAAGATCGTACACGATCTCGAGCGTCGCGGGATCGAGATCCCATGCGACCGTCTTGAAGCGCGTGACGAAGGCATCGAGCTTCCGATGCGGCGCGCTGCCGGGGAAGAGTGCCCGGTCGACGTCGCCACGGATGTCGTCCTCGGAGATCTCGACCGCCGACTTCTCGGTGACCAGCCGGCCCGGTATCACACGGTAGCGAAGCGGCTCGGTGAGCGCGGTGCGCCCGCCCTGGACGAGGAGAACCTCCTCTCCGTCGGATACCTCCCAGACCGTGCTCGCCATGGGATCGGAGAGCGGTCCGTCGTGCACCGCCGGCGTGCCGGTTGCGCGCAGCGTCGCAAGCGCGTGGCGCGCGTGGCGGGTGAGGAAGGCCATACAGTCGTCGCGCACTTCGGCGACGGGGCCGTCGTTTCCGAGGTGATACTCGGGAGTGCGATCGTGCGGCGAGGGGCGAAAGAGCTCCTCGCAATCGCGGCAGCGGATGAACTGAACGGCGATCACGCAGACGCCCGTGCGTTGAAGGGCACCGACGTCATGGCCGCGATCGGATCGGTCGCTTCGCGGCCCTCGTGCTCCGACTCCTCCGCGATCGGTGGAATCTGCACGATGAACTCGGTTCCGGCGCCGAGCGTGCTGACGACGTCGAGGTTGCCGCCGACCGCCTCGAGCAGGCGGGTGACGAGGCGCAGGCCGAGCCCGATGCCGCGGAAGCGCTTGCGCGCCGTCGGATCGGCCTGGCGGAAACCCTCGAGGACCTCGTGTACCTCCTCGGGCCGCATGCCGATGCCGGTGTCGCGGACACGGACCTCGAGGGTCGCGTCGGGCCGCACCGTGGCGTCGACGGTCACCGATCCTTCGGCGGTGAACTTGACGGCGTTCAAGACGAGGGTGTCGACGATCTTCGCGACCTTCTCTTCGTCGGTGCGGATCGGCAGCGTCGGCAGCTCGGGGATTTGCAGCGCCACGCCTTTCTCGCGGAACACGTCGGCGTAGCGCGTCTTGAGCGGCACCAGGATCTGACGTGCATCGAAGCTCCAGGGCGTGATCGGGATCTCTCCCGCCTCGAGCGCGGCGAGAAAGAAGATGCCCTCGACGCACGCGAGCAGATCGTGCGAATTCGACTGGATGCGATCGAGCGCGTGTCGCTGGTCCGAGGTCAGCGTTCCGCCGTGCTCGTCGAGCAGGATCGAGCTGTAGCCCATGATCGCCGAAAGCGGCGTACGGAACTCGTGCGTCAGATTCGCGAAGAACTCCTCCTTGATGTGGCGGAGGCGTTGCAGGTTGCGTCGCTTGTGCAGCGCGCGTTTGGTCGTTTCGAGGATCTCGAGGACGTCGAACGGCTTCGAGACGTAGGCGAAGACCTTGAGATTGATGCTCTCGACAGCGGTCTCGAGCGACCCGTAGCCGGTGATGACGATCACCTCGATGTCCGAGTCGTGCTCCTTCATCTTGCCGAGGAGCGGCATCCCGGAAAGTCCCGGCATCCGGAGGTCGAGCGTGACGACGTCGATCGGCGTCGACTTGAGGATCGCGAGCGCCGCTTCACCGCGTTCGGCGGTGTAGACGTCGTAGTAGGGCTTGAGAATCATCTTGAGGGCGAGCGCGGGACCGGGTTCGTCCTCGACGATCAGCACGTTCCCTTGAGCGGCCATGACGGAGACAGCGGGAGCAGATTCCATGCCACGCCGGCGGCGCCCAGGAGCAGCTGCTAAGTGTGCGTGCAGATGCCGATTGACGAGGCTTTCAGGGCGCCCGATGTGCCGTCGTCCGCAAACGGCGCGCGCTCCGCGTCCAAATTTGAACGTGCATGCAGCGCGAAACTTGACCGGTCGAGGCGCGCGCCGCACCCCGGCCGCCGTCAATCGTCGGCGGCGATTCCCAGCTTGTCCATGCGGTACTTCAGGATGCGGCGCGTGGTGCCGAGGAGATCCGCCGCCCGCGTCTGGTTGAAGTCGACGTGTTGGAGCGCGGCCTGAATGATCTCGCGCTCGAACTCGTCGACGGCGTCGGTGAGCGTCTTCTGCTGGCGTAGCACCTGCTGCTGAATCGAGGACGCCTCGATCTTTCCGACCCGCACCTGCTCGGGAAGGTCTTCGACGCCGATCGGATCGTGGTCGGAGAGGACGAGGACGCGCTCGATCACGTTCTCGATCTCGCGCACGTTCCCGGGCCAGGAATAGCGCAGCATCGCGTCCACCGCTTCGGAGCTGATGCGCTTCTCGGGAATCCCGACCTGCGCCGACTTGGCCGTCACGAAGTGCTTGATGAGGAGCGGCAGATCTTCGGGACGGTCGCGCAGCGGTGGGAGGTGCATCGAGACGACGTTCAGACGGTAGAAGAGGTCCGGCCGGAAGGCGCCCTCGCGCATCGCCTTCTCGAGGTCGCGGTTGGTGGCGGCGATGATGCGGACGTCGATGTGGATCGTCTGCTTGCCGCCGACGCGCATCAGCTCGCCCTGCTCGATGACCCGCAGCAGCTTCGCCTGCAGCGACGGCGCCATCTCGCCGATCTCGTCGAGGAAGATCGAGCCTTGATCGGCGAGCTCGAACTGGCCGAGCTTGCGGGCGATGGCGTCGGTGAACGAGCCGCGCTCGTGGCCGAAGAGCTCGCTCTCGAGCAGGTTCTCGGGAATGGCGGCGCAGTTGAGGGTGACGAGCGGTCGCTCGGCGCGCGGGCTCTGGTAGTGAATCGCCTTGGCGATGAGCTCCTTGCCGGTGCCGCTCTCGCCGGTGATGAGCACGGTCGTCTTGAGCGGCGCCACGATGCCGATCGTCCGGAAGATCTGTTGCATGCGGACGTTGTTGCCGATGATGTTCGACGGGTTGTAGCGGCGGCCGACTTCCCAGCGCAGGCGTTCGAGCTCGGCCTCGCGCGCGGCGTCGCGGGTGGCGCGCTCGATGATGATCAGCAGCTCCTCCACGTCGAACGGCTTGGTGACGTAGTCGAAGGCGCCGAGCTTCATCGCGGTGACGGCGGTTTTCACGGTCTTCGTGGCGGTGAGCATGATGACCGGCGTGCTGGGATCGCCGCTCTTGAGTCGCTCCAGTACCTCCAGCCCGTCGAGCCCCGGCATCAGCACGTCGAGCAGCACGACGTCGGGTTGCAGCGTGCCGAACGCCGCGAGCGCCTCCTCGCCTGAGCTCGTGAGCTGCGGCTCGTAGTGCTCCTTCAGCACCATGCG
>JBGOSW010000212.1:0-8151 GCA_041476145.1 Binatia bacterium | reverse complement strand
GTCGTTGCCAGCAGCTTGAACGACCTCCTCGACGGGACAGTCACCAACAACATCGATCACGACGAGAACGGCGCGCTCGCAATCCCGAACGTCTGGACGGGCACTCACGGTGACGGCACGGCCACGGCGAGCACGTGCGGCGACTGGACCACGGGGACGGCAACGGGGACGTACGGCGCGAACGATCTTCCGACGGCGTCGATGGTGTGGTCCGAGCAGAGTACGAGTCTCTGTGGCAGCAACAGTCTCCGGCTCTATTGCATCGAGACGCTTCCCTACAAACGCGTCTTCGTGACCAGCACGGGGTACAACGGCAATGTCGGCGGGCTCGCAGGCGCCGATCAGAAGTGCCGGGACCGCGCCGTCGCCGCCGGCCTCGGCGGAACGTGGCGGGCGTGGCTCTCGACGAGCAGCGTGAGCGCCAAGGATCGCGTTCTCGACACGACCTACCGCACCCTGGACGGGCGGCTCGTCGCCACCAACAAGGCCGACCTGACCGACGGCGCGATCACGTCGCTCATCGACGTCGACGAGTTCGGCGCCCTGGCGGGCGCCTACGTGTGGACCGGGACGCAGACCAACGGCACGGTCCATGGCAGCAGCACGTGCCTCGACTGGACGAGCGCTTCCGAAGACACTTTCGGCGGCTTCGGATTGAGCGACTACGGAGTGACCAGCTGGACGTACTGGAATATCGACATCGACCCAGTCGCCGAGTGCGCCATCAGCACCCTGGGCCTCTACTGCTTCGAGCAGTAGGCAAGAGGACACTGGTCGCCTTACGGACGGTACGACGCAGCGGCGACAAGCTCGCTCCCTTGGTGCGCGAGATCGAGGCGAGGTGACCACGGTGACCAAGACCGTCGAGTTCCTGTTCGATTTCGGCAGCCCGAATGCCTATCTGAGCCACCGCGTCGTCCCCGCGATCGAAGCGCGCACGGGCGTCCGGTTCGTCTACGTGCCGGTGTTGCTCGGCGGACTCTTCAAGCTCACCAACAACCAGCCGCCGGCGGTGGCGTTCGGCAACATCAAGAACAAGCTGCCGTATGAAATGCTGGAGACGCGCCGGTTCATCGCGCGCCACAACCTGACGGCGTTCGTGTTCAACCCACACTTCCCCGTCAATACGTTGCAGCTGATGCGTGGGGCGGCTGCGGCCGTGGGCGACGGTATCTCGTCGAAATACGTCGAAGCCATTTTCCAGTGCATGTGGGAGCGTTCCAAGAAGATGAACGACCCGGATGTTTTCCGCGCCGCCTTACGCGAGTCCGGACTCGACGCGGACCACTTGATCGCGAGAGCTCAGGACCAGGACGTCAAGGACGCGCTCCTCGCCAACACGCAACGCGCATTCGCGCGCGGCGCCTTCGGGATCCCGACGTTCTTCGTCGACGACGAGATGTACTTCGGCAAGGATCGCCTTCGTGACGTCGAAGAGGAGATCGTGCGCCGCTAGAGCGCGATCCACCTCGCGCTCCCGCGCAGCGGTTCGAAGAACGCGATGAAGCGGTCGGGTGCCTCGAAGAGGTCGAGGGTCCGGTGCACGCGCTGTCGCTGTATAGTCGTTCACCCGGTGGCAATCCGGTACGACCTCACTACACCACGTCGAGGCATTCCGTCACGATGCAGCAACCGGCGGTGTCATCCTCGCACCCAGGCCCGCATATGTGATCGCACCTCTGACTAGCACCGCAGTCCGCATTTGTGCTGCAGCTATTACATACTAAAAGGTTTCCAACCCGATACGCCTCTATTGTACCAGATGGGCAGGCCATCCCTTTTGTGGTTACCCCAAACGCGTGCACCTGCGAGATTCCACCTCGTTCTTCATCATGGCCACAGCCAGCACCGACGAATGGGAGCGCCAGCACGGCAGCAAGAGCGAGCGATGCGGGTTTGGGGGCGGTCATCGACGCGGTAGATCAGCTTCGTACCAACGCTTGTAGCCGAACAGGTTTCCGACCGCGCCCAGGAGGTGGCCGGCCCGATCTAGCCAGCGATCCGCCGGGGCCACGATGCGGCTGAAGTCGCGCAGCAGGACCGCGAACTTCAGCGGGTTCTTCAGCCTGCCGTCCGAGAGAACCTCGCCACGCTCGGCCGCTCGTGCAACCACCACGAAGAGTGGCTCAATGTCCAACGGTGGGTCGTACGCCTCTTCGACCACGACCTTCTCTGCGCCCTCGTTCCACTGCTGGTGAACACCCCCGCGTGAGCATTCGGCCGTGTCGCCCGGGCCGAGGACGAGAGAGCGTCCATCAACCTCCACGTGCAGCTGGCCGCTTACAACCCGAAACGTTTGGACGTGCCCCGGATGTCGATGGGCGCCGACGCGCGCGCCGGGCCGCATCTCGTAGGTGAGAAGACGTACGCGACCGTCGGGATCGGTGCCCTCGTCGGTAAAGATGAACCGCTCGCCCGTCGCTAGATTGTCGAGTACTCGCGCGGCCATGGATGGGATCTCTCGGGCGAAGCTCTCGCCTACGAAGAAATAGTTGTCAACTTTCGTCCACGATGCGGTCGCCGCGCCCTTGAAGAACCAGCTCCTTCAATTGTCCGCAATCCCAACTCCCGGGAGGTTGTGCTACTTCCGCCTCGAGAAAGGAGCTCCCAGTGAACTATGAAACCGTCCTCTACGACGTCGATGGTCCCATCGCGACCATCACCCTCAACCGTCCCGAATCGTTGAACACCATCATCCCACCGATGCCCGACGAGATCGAAGCGAGCGTCAACCGAGCCGTTAGCGACCGAGCCGTCAAGGTGATCATCGTGCGAGGGGCCGGCCGCGCGTTCTGCGCCGGTTTCGATTTCGGCGGCGGTTTCCACCACTGGGACGACGCCGTCACGACCGACGGCGAATGGGATGCGGGCAAGGACTTCGTCTTCGCGACTGCGCCGAGCCTCGCCCCGACGCAGAAATTCATGAGCTTCTGGCGCTCCCCAAAGCCCGTGATCGCCCAGGTTCACGGTTGGTGCGTGGGTGGTGGCAGCGACTACGCGCTGTGCGCCGACATCGTCATCGCCAGTGACGACGCTCGCATCGGCACCCCCTACTCGCGCATCTGGGGCGCCTACCTGTCCGGCATGTGGATCTACCGGCTCGGTCTCACGAGGGCCAAGTACTATGCCCTGACCGGCCGTCCCCTGTCGGGCACGCAGGCCGCCGAGATCGGCCTCATCAATGCCGCAGTGCCGTTCTCGCAGCTCGAAGCGGAGGTTCGCCGGACCGCCGAGGAGCTAGCCTCGATTCCGGTTTCCCAACTCTCGGCGATGAAGCTCATCGTCAACCAGGCGTACGAGAACATGGGTCTCGCTTCTACCCAGGCCCTCGGGCCGATCCTCGACGGCCTCATGCGCAACACCCCGGAGGCCAAACGCTTCATCGCACGCGCCAGCGGTGACGGAGTACGGACCGCCGTTGCGGAACGGGATCGCCCCTTCGGTGATTACAGCACGGCGCCACCCGACGATCGGCCCGATCCCAATCACATCATCCACGTCCGCTCACGGGATCGATCGAGCCCGTAGCGTTCAATTTCTACAACCGGAGGAGTGAGCATGGCCAACCGATGGTTTTCGGACGAAGAGCTGCGTGAAATGTCACGGCCGACGATGGATCGGGCGATCGAGGCGATCGACCGTGGCGATCTCGCCACGGCGCGCGCGCTGTGCGACCAGATGCGCACCGAGTGGCGGTTCATGCACGACCTTTTGGTCGACGGCATGGCAGCGATGCTGACGTTCATTCACGACAAGCTTGGCGACGACGGTGTGGCCGAGGCCCATCGCGACGCGCTCGAGCGGCGTTGGAAGTACCAGGTCGAGGCGATCGACCGTGCGGATCGCAAGGACATGGTGCGTACGATCGCGGCGAGCTGGCGCGCACACAGTGGCAGTGGCACGGGGCCGAGCCCGGGCGCGTTCCAGATCCGTGAGGACGACGAGAAGTTCACCTTTGCAATGAACCCATGCGGGTCCGGCCAGCGGTTGTGGCGCATGAAGCGGTACGAAGGGCCGGAGGCGTACGCGCTGACCGACGAGGCCCACGACTGGAGCTACGGTCGCGCGAAGTTTCCGATCTACTGCACGCATTGCACGTTCATGAACGAGATCGGACCGATCCGATGGATCGGCTATCCCGTCTATCCGAGCGAAGCGCCCGACGATTTCGACTGCGACCCTTGCGTTTGGTACTGGTACAAGGATCCCACCGCCATTCCGGAGAAGTACTGGACCCGCTACGGCCTACGGAAGGGAGCGCGGCCATGACGGCGCTCGCCACCTCGCCGTCCGGCCGGCGCATCATCGTCTCGGGCGCGGCCGGAGGTATCGGACGCGCGATCGTCGAGGCACTCGCGGTCGGCGGCAACAAGCTCGGCGTCTGCGACCTCGTCCCGACTCAGCTCATCTTTGCCGGTGTCGACGCCGTCGTCGCCCACGCCACCTTCGACCTGCGTGATCCGGACGCCACCCGGGCAGCGATGTCCGCTCTCAGCGACCGGCTGGGCGGCTGCGATGCGATCGTCGCCAACGCCGGCGTCGTCGACACCATCCATCGTGCGGAATCTTTTGCGCTCGAGAGCTGGCAAAAGGACATCGCCACGAATCTGACCGGACAGTTCGTCTCCATTCAGGCCGTGTTTCCATCGCTGAAGAAGAGCGACGATGCGCGCGTCATCATCGTGTCCTCGGGGGCGGCCGAGAGCGGATTGCCCGGCCAGGCCGCCTACGCGGCGTCGAAAGCGGGGCTGCTCGGCCTGGCCAAGACGCTGGCGGCCGAATGGGCGCCGCACGGCATTCGGTGCAACGTCGTGCTCCCCGGGATGATCGAGACGCCGAAGGTCGCGGCACTTCCCCCTGCCCTCAAGGCAGGACTCCTCCGCGCCATTGCGATCGGCCGCTTCGGAAGGACCGCCGAGCTGGCGGGGACGA
Source organism: Binatia bacterium (assembly GCA_041476145.1). Taxonomy (GTDB): domain Bacteria; phylum Desulfobacterota; class Binatia; order UTPRO1; family UTPRO1; genus DP-19. The sequence continues at coordinate 3,219 of JBGOSW010000212.1, read as the reverse complement.
TCGCCTTCCTGCTCTCTCCGGCCGCTGGTTACATGACCGGCGAGCTCGTGCACGTCGACGGGGGGCTCCGGCTGTCCAAGGGGATCCTCGGAAGCGACGCGTAGCATGCTCGCGCCAGGAGCGCGGGGACGCGCGGCGACGTTCCTTCAAGCCAGAGGTCCCCAGGCTTCCTCGAGCATGCCCCGGATGGTGTCTCGCCACCGCTCCAGCGAATAGAAGCGGGCGGCGGCGATGGCTTCGATGGACATCCTGCGATATCGGTCGCGGTCGACCAGACAGTGACGAATCGCCGCCGCCAGGTGGACCGGCGTCCGCTGATCGATCACGACGCCGCAACGAGTGCTGATCAGCCTGGGGAAAACAGATACCGCTGTAGTCACGACAGGAAGCCCGCAGGCCAGCGCCTCCAGAACGGTTTTCCCAAAAGACTCTCCCATGGTGGGCAGGCAATAGAGATGAGCTCCTTGGAGCAGGGCGAGCACTTCCGCGTGGTCGACCTGCCCATGAAATCGAACCCGGTCTTCCATGCCGAGCTCTTTCGCGAGCTCGCGGAATTTCGGTAGCGCCGATCCTTCTCCGACGACGTCGAGTCGGATACCCGACAGATCGCGTACGATGAACGGCAGGCTTTGGAGAAGGAGGTCCGTCCCCTTGGCGACCTCTTGTCGCGACACGATGATGAGACGGAGCTCTTCCGAACCGGGGAGCGCACGCGGAGTTGCATTTGCCGCGAGTTCCTCCTCGCTTAGCGTGGGGGAGAAGATCCACCGGATATTGGGATTCCGTGGCGAGGGCGATTCGTCGCTCTCGCCCGTTGCCAGGATCACGTTCTTCCCGCCGGCGAACCTCTCGAGCAGTCTCTGCTCCAGCCTGTCGACGAGTGTTCGCGGCTCGGACCAAGCGACGATATATCGGACGAGCAGCGGCTTTCGCAGAATGAAGGCGAGCAGCAGGACGAGCGTACCAATCTCTCCGGGAACCAGGGCAAAGACTGCGTCGGCTGCCTTCATCTCGGCGACCACCCGCGCGCCGTTCCTCGATAACCAGAGCGGCAACGATAATCGGCGCCAGAGCGGAGTGCGTAAAAGCGGTCGCAACGCAACGACTGAAAGGTTGTGACCTTTGATTGGCATTTCGCCCGGCCGTTTCCCGGACGGTGCGCTCGGCATGATCACACGCGTGGCCTCGAAGAGCCCGGAGAGCGACCCTATTTGAAGTACTATTCCACCATGTGTGGCATAGCCTGATGGGGAGTGCCGTGAGGGCCAGCAGCTATTGTGAGGAAAGACTGCGAGACGCATCACTCAGTTCCTATCCGTCCGAGCATCTCGATCGTGGTGCTTGACGGCCATGGGCGGATCGGCGAGGAAGCTCCACCATGGCCGCGCTCTCCGGCATGCGCATCCTCGACCTCACCCAGTTCGAGGCCGGTCCCTCGTGTACGCAGCTCCTTGCCTGGCTCGGCGCCGACGTCGTCAAGGTCGAGAGCCCCGACGGCGGCGATCAGGGCCGCCGCATGGTCCCGGACGTCCCGGGCACCGATGCGTACTACTTCCTGCTGTTGAACGGGAACAAACGCAGCGTCACGCTCAACCTGAAGGACGAGCGCGGCCGGGCGCTCTTTCGACGGATGCTGCCGCAGTTCGACGTGCTCATCGAGAACTTCACGCTCGGCACGCTCGAGAAGTGGGGGCTCGGGTGGGATGTCCTCTCCGCGCTCCACCCCGGCCTCATCTATGCCACCGTCCGCGGCTTCGGCGACAGCGGTCCGTACGCGTCGTTCAAGGCTTTCGACATGATCGCGCAGGCGACCGGCGGTGCGATGAGCGTGAACGGCGAGCTCGGCGGACCGCCGATCAAGCTCGGCATCACGCTCGGCGACACCGGCAGCGGCGTCCACTGCGCCGTCGGCATTCTCGCCGCGTACATTCAACGCTTGCAGACAGGCCGCGGCCAGCGCGTCGAGGTCTCGATGCAGGAGGCGGTCATCAACTTCGTCCGCCCGTCCATGCTGGCGCATTACATCACCGGGTACCCGACCATCCGCAGCGGCAACCGCATCGCGGTGCTGGCGCCGAGCGACCTCTACAAGTGTGCGCCCGGCGGCGACAACGACTACGTGTATATGATGATCAACAGCCCAGCGATGTGGGACGGTGTCCTCACGACCATCGACCGCACCGATCTGATCGGGCACGTCGACTACAGCGACGTCGGCTGGCGCAACCACCACCAAGCGGAGCTGCACGCGATGATCGAGGCGTGGACCGACGCACGCGACAAGTTCACGGTCATGGAAACCATGGCGGCGAACGGCGTCCCTTGCGGCGCCGTCTTCGACAGCCGCGACGTCCTCACCCACCCGCATCTCCGCGCGCGCGGCATGATCACGACGATCGATCACCCGACGCGCGGTACCCTCGACGTCCCGGGCAGCCCGATCAGGCTTGCCGACTCGCCGACTACCATCAGCCGCTCGCCACTTCTCGGCGAGCACAACCGCGATGTCTATGGAGAGCTTCTCGGGCTCGATGAGGCCGAGCTCACGCGCCTTGCTCGGGACGGCGTGGTCTGAGCGGAGAGCCTCACGACCGTCGACGTGCTTGAACTCCACGAGCTTTCACTCGAGAAGCAGATCGAGTGCCTGACGGAGCTCGCGAGCGCGGCGCTGCCGTGCTTCGCGATCCCCGAGCGCTCGCGGCTGACGCTTCTCAATTTCCGCGAGAACGCCGTGTTCCGCGTCGACCACGCCGAGAGCGGCACGCCGTACGTGATCCGCGTCCATCGCGACGGCTACCAAACCCGCGATTCGATCCGATCGGAGCTCGCGTGGATGCGCGCGCTCCGCGACGCCGGCGTCCACACGCCCGCGTCGCTCGCGGGCGTCGACGGCGACACGGTGCAGACCGTCAGCGTCGATGCGGTGCCGGGGCCGCGTCACTGCGACGTGCTGAGCTGGGTCGAGGGCGCACACCTCGGCACCGCGAGCGGCGAGGAGACGTACCGTCTCCTCGGTGAGACGAACGCGCGCATCCACCGGCAGGTGAAGCGCTGGACCTCGCCGCCGGGATTCACGCGCCAGGCGTGGGACGAGGACGGGATGCTCGGCCTGGATCCGCTGTGGGGCCGCTTCGCGGACCTCGAGGCCTTGAGCGCGGAGCGCCGCACCCTCATGCGGCGGGCGAGTGACCTGGTGCTCGAGCGGGTGCGGCGGTTCGG
>JBGOSW010000211.1:0-8179 GCA_041476145.1 Binatia bacterium | reverse complement strand
CGGTGCGCACGAGATCCTGCGCGGCGCGGACCCGCGCGCGTCGATCTGGCGGACGAACATTCCCGACACCTGCGGCAAATGCCACACCGAGATCGTCGCGCGGTATCGCGAGAGCGTGCACGGCGAGGCACTGGCGCGCGGCGTGCGCGACGCGCCGGTGTGCACCGACTGTCACGGCGAGCACCGCATCCTCGGTCCGGCCGAGCCGGCGTCCCCCGTGTTCGCCGCCAACATCCCCGGCGACACCTGTGGTCGCTGCCATACCGACGCGCGGCTGAACGAGAAGTACGGCCTCCCGATCGGGCGGGTCGCGGCGTTTCGCGACAGCTATCACGGCTTGGCGTTGCGCGCCGGTCAACTCACAGTGGCGAACTGCTCGAGCTGTCACGGCGTGCACGACATCCGCCGCTCGACCGACCCGCGCTCCCACGTGAATCAGGCGAACCTGCCGCAAACCTGTGGCAAGTGTCATCCCGGCGCGGGGACGCTGTTCGCGCTCGGCGCCGTACACGTCATGCCCGCGTCCCCGAGCGCGCGCGCGGTGTACTGGGTGCGTGGCGCCTACCTCGTGGTGATCGTGGTCGTCATCGGCTTGATGACCGTCCACAACCTCCTCGACCTCTCGCGCAAAGCGCGCGGGCCGACGCCGTTGCCGCCGGGCGTTCCTGATCCAAGCGCCGAGCGGATGCCGCGCGCGCTGCGCTGGCAGCACGGTCTCGTCATGCTGAGTTTCACCGTGCTCGCGTACACCGGATTCGCCTTGAAGTACTCGGAGAGCTGGTGGGCGGCGCCGGTCGTGCGTTGGGAGACGCAACTCGGGCTCCGCGGCCTCATCCACCGCGGCGCCGCCGTCGTGCTGCTCGCGGCGCTGGCGTGGCACGTCGCGCATCTGGCGGTGAGCGCGCGCATGCGGGCCCGACTACGCGGCCTGGTGCCGTCGTTGCGTGACGTGGCGGCCGTCCGCGCCGCCCTCGCGTACTACCTCCGCCGCCGCGTCGATCGTCCTCACTCGGGCGTGTTCAGCTACGTCGAGAAGGTGGAGTACTGGGCCTTCCTGTGGGGCATGGTGGTCATGGGTGTCACCGGCTTTCTCCTCTGGTTCGACAATTTCACCCTTCGCAATTTTCCGAAGTGGGTGGCCGACGTCGCCACCGCCGTGCACTTCTACGAGGCCGTCCTCGCCGCGCTCGCCATTCTCGTCTGGCATTTGTACTGGGTCATCTTCGACCCGGACGTGTACCCGATGGATTGGAGCTGGTGGGACGGCCGCCATGCGCCCCGTCGCGAGCATGAGCGAGAACCGCCTGACGCGCCGCAAGCGGAGGTTTGAGCGGCCCTGGCGGCCGTCCAAACGATCACTTCCGCATCGAGCGGATCAACACGTCGGCGACCTCCGGGCGACTGAACTCCTTCGGCGGCCGCTCGCCCGCGGACAACTCCTCGCGCACCTTCGTGCCGGAGAGGGTGACGTGCTCGCTCGCGGGGTGGGGACACGTCTTCGCCGACGCCATGCTGTCGCACACCTTGCAGTAGAAGGTATGGTCGAAGAAGAGCGGCGTGATCGTCATCTCGTCGGCGGTGAAGTTGTCGAAGATGTAGTGGGCGTCGTAGGTGCCGTAGTACGAGCCGACGCCGGCGTGGTCGCGGCCGACGATGAAGTGCGTGCAGCCGTAGTTCTTGCGGACGATGGCGTGAAAGATCGCCTCGCGCGGGCCGGCGTACCGCATGTTGGCCGGCAGTACCGAGAGCACAGTGCGGTCCTTCGGATAGTACTTGTCGAGGAGGACCTTGTAGCACTCCATGCGCACGGCGGCGGGGATGTCGTCGCCCTTGGTCTCGCCGACGAGCGGATGCAGCAGGAGGCCGTCGACGATCTCGAGCGCGCACTTCTGGATGTATTCGTGGGCGCGGTGCACGGGATTGCGGGTCTGGAAGGCGACGATGCGTTTCCACCCGCGCTCGATGAAGAGCGCGCGCGTCTCGAGCGGATCGAGTCGGTGCTCGCGGAAGGGGATGTCCTTGGGACGATCGAGCAGCGTGATCTTGCCGCCCAAGTAGACGTCGGCTTGATCGTAGACGACACGCACACCCGGATGCGCCGCCTCGGTCGTGCCGTAGACCTCCGCCGCCTCACGCTCCTTGTCGTAGGTGAACTTCTCCGCGAGGTGGAGGATGCCGAGTGGACGGTTCTCGTCCTCGAGGAGGACGACGTCGTCGCCGGCGTGGAGGTCGCGCTCCTCCTCCTTCGTGACCGCGAGCGTGACGGGAATCGTCCACGGCAGGCCGTTCGAGAGCCGCATGCGCTCGCGCGTCCCGCGATAGTCGGCCTCACCCATGAAGCCTTCGAGCGGGCTGAAAGCGCCGACGCCGATCATCTCGAGGTCGGAGATCTCGCGCCGGGTGAGGTGGATGCGCTTCAGCGTCTTGATCTCCCGGATCCAGTCCTGGCGTTCCTTGTCGGTCGCCCAGCGATTCACCAACGTGCCGCCGTGCGGCAGAATCGTCGCGCCGCTCACGAGCGCGCTCCGGCAGTGCGGGTTGCCATCGTCGGGCGCAGGCGCCATGCCGCGCGCACAGTCGTCGAAAGCATCAGGGCGAAGCCTCTCGTCATGGAATTGGACCTCCTCGGGAATTGTCCGGCGTGAACGAAGCGGTGTTGCACCTAATCAGATCCCGTCGAATTTCGCCAGGTCGAGCGCGTCGGAAACGCCACTCAAAACGAGCATCCGCCGGCGGTGCACTTGGTGAAGTTCACCGTGCAATCGGCGTTGCAGCTCAGCGTGCCACCGGCATCGTCACAGAAATCTTCACACGTGCACACGTCCTCGAAACAGGAAGTATTGTCGATGATGTTGTTGTCGCACTCCTCATCGTCGTCGAGGACGCCGTTTCCACAGCCGGAAGGTGTCGGTTCGGGCGTGGGGCCGAACGTCGCCGTGACGCCTGGCGACGCCGTCGAGGTCGGCGTCGCGCCGGTCGGGGTCGGGCCGGTCGCGGTCGGTGTGACGGAGCCGGAGGGTGTCGGCGTCGTCGAGGGAATCGGCGTCGCAGTGTTGCGGTTGGCGCGCGCGCCGTCGCACTCGAACTGCTCGAACCGCGCGTCGGCGGGAAAGCATCGGCGCTGCGCGCTGCCGAGCTTGCGGAAGCAGGCGAGCTGGACCTCGCACGAGGTCTGTCCCGACGAGCAGAGCGCCTGCGCATCGGACCCCGTGACGGTCACGAGTTGCCGACACGGGCCGTCGCTTTGCCCGCACTGCTGGCAGAGCAACCCATCGGACGAGCCGCCGCCACCACCGCTGCCGCAGCCGCTCGTGAGGGCGATGCCACTCGCGATCGCGACCATCATCACCGTCCGCGACCACACCCGCCGTCGTGCCTCTTGTCGTACCATCGTCACCCTCCAGCGATTTACGTCGTGTACACGCCGATCTCCGGTCGCGGGAAGATACACCAGCGATGCGACGCCGCACAGGTGTGACGGATCGCCTCGGTGCCGAGCCGCCCTTCCTTCGCGACGCGTTCTCGCACCATCGCGCGCGTCTTCGGCCCGATCTGCAGATCTACTACGCGGTCGTAGCGCGGTGCGACCTTCGACCAGTACTCACGGTGCTCGTCGGGATTCGGCGTCACCATTCCTCTCGACAGCGCACGCATTCCGTGCCCGGTTCGATGGGCGTCGTCGTGAGCGACCCGGACTCGGGGTCGTACGTGAGGACGCGGCCGCGGAGCGGGGTGCCGATTTCGACGAGAGCCTTGACGATCTCGGTCGCGACGACCGTGCCGAGGAGCGCGTCGCGGAGCGGCGCGAGCGTCGTCGGTACCGCCGTCGTCGCGCCGAGGACGCGAGCGACGCAGTCGCGGCACGGCGGCACCTCGGCGGCACGTCCGTCGGCGATCCAAAAGATCCGCCGCGCGCGCGGCGCGCCGGCGACGTCGCTCGCGGCGGCGTCGACGAGCGCGGCGTCGTAGGGCGGGCTCACGTCGGGCATGAGCGGTTCGAGTCGGACGTCGGGCTGATCGGGATCGACGAGCGGCCGCAGCGCGGCGGGGAGCGCGAGCGAGCCGACGCCGGCCGCCGCGAGATAGGCGACGGCGCGCTCGGCGGCGGGGCCGACGGCGGCGATCGCGACCCGCGCCTGCGCGAGACGCGTCTGGCCCTGCGGACCCACCTCGGGGAGGACGAGCTGGCGACTGTAGCGCTCGATCTGCGCGTCGTCGAAGCGCATCGGAGTCTTCAGATGCCTTGCCAGCCGATCCAGAGGTTGGTGCTCAGGTAGCGGTCGCCGAAGTCGCAGAAGACGGTGACGACGGTGCCGCGCTCGAGGGTGCGCGCCAACTGCAAGGCGCCGAAGAGGTTCGCGCCCGACGATTGGCCGACGACCACGCCCTCCACGGCACCGAGCCGATGGACCATGTCGTAGGCGTCGTCGGTTCCGACGGGAATTTTCCCGTCGAGCTCTTCCTCGTGGTAGATGCCGGGCACGATGGAGCTGGCCATGTGCTTCAAGCCCTCGAGACCGTGGAACGCGTCGTCGGGCTCGACGCCGATCACTCGCACGCCGGGGTTGCGCTCCTTCAAGTAGCGCCCGGTCCCCATGATCGTGCCGCCGGTGCCGAGGCCGGTCACGAAATGCGTCACCGTGCCCTCGGTCTGCCGCCAGATCTCGGGTCCGGTCGTCTTGTAGTGCGCTTCGGGGTTCGCCGGATTGAAGTATTGATCGGGCTTGAAATACTTCTCCGGATCGCGCGCCAGCACCTCGCGGCAGAGCCGAATGGCGCCGTCCGACCCCTCGAGCGGACTCGAGGCGATCACCGTCGCGCCGTAGGCGCCGATGATCTTCTTGCGCTCGACGCTGGCGTTCTCCGGCATGACGAGCTCGACGGGGTAGCCGAGCACCGCCCCGCACATCGCGAGCGCGATGCCGGTGTTGCCGGAGGTGGAGTCGAGGATCGTCTTCCCCGGGCGCAGTCGTCCGCTCGCGAGCCCGTCCTGGATCATGTTGAGCGCGGGCCGGTCCTTCACCGAGCCTCCGGGGTTGAAGCCCTCGAGCTTGGCGAACACCCGCACGTCGTCCGGTAGATCGCGCGCGAGCGCGCGGATCCGCAGAAGCGGCGTGTTGCCGACCAGACTCAGGACGTTCGGAACCCGCATGATGACTCGCGGCGCCGCCGGGCGCCGTCGCAGCGCGGAGGCGTGAGCGGGCGGCGTCGGATCAACGGGCGCCGCCGGCGATTGCCGGGACGATCGAGATCTCGTCACCCTCTTTCACCGCCGTCTGGAGGTTGTCGAGAAAGCGGATGTCGTCACCGTTGACGTAGACGTTCACGAAGCGGCGGACCTTGCCGTTGTCGTCGCAGATGCGCTCCTTCAGCCCCGGATGCCGGGACTCGAGATCCTGCACGACTGCGGCGATCGTCGCGCCGCTCGCGGCGACCGACTCGGCGCCGCCGGTGAGCTTTCGAAGGGGGGTGGGGATACGAACCTGAATGGCCATGACTCCTTCTCCTCTCTGGCCGCTTTGTAGCCGTTGGCCCGCGCTTCCGCGAGCCTCAGAGGCCGGCGGGATGCGGTGTGACGTGGGCGCACGCCCGACAGGCGGGATTGCGGCGCAGGCGCACGTGCCGCCACCGCCCCGCGAGCGCGTCGTACGTGAGCAGACGGTCGGTGAGTAGCGCGCCGGTACCGGTCAAGTAGCGAATGACCTCGGCGGCCTGTAACAGGCCGATGGTACCGGCAAGGGAGCCGAGCACGCCCGCTTCCTGGCAGGACGGCACGTCGCCCGCGAGCGGCGGCGCGTCGAACAGGCAACGGTAACATGCGCTCCGTCCGGGCAGAATCGTCATGAGCTGCCCGAGGAAGCGGACGATGCCGGCGTGCACCAGCGGAATCCCGAGCCGCACCGCCGCGTCGTTCAGCAGGAACTTGGCGGCGAAGCCGTCGGTCGCGTCGACGACGCAGTCGGCGCCGCGCAGGCAGGCGTCGGCGTTGGTCTCCGTCACGCGCTCGCGCCGCGGCTCGAGCGTCGTCGCCGGATGGCGCTCCGCGAGTTTCGCGGCGGCGGACTCGACCTTCGCGCGTCCGAGGTCGGCGGTGCGGTGCAGGAGCTGGCGGTGGAGGTTCGAGAGCTCGACGACGTCGCCGTCGAGAAGAACGAGGCGTCCGATTCCGGCGATGACGAGCGCCTCCGCGGCGGCGCAGCCGAGCGCCCCGACGCCGACGACCGCGACCGAGGCCCGCCGCAGTCGCCCCACGCGCGCCGCGCTCCCGGGCTCTTGGGGCGCCGCGGCGATCACCTCAATAGCCGCCGAGCGGCGCTTCGTTTCCACCCGGAGGCGGTGGCGCGCCGCGTCCGCCGGTCTTGGGTGTCAGCACCGGATCGATCAAGGACGGCGCCGTCGCCGCCGTGCTGACGCCCTGGCCGACCCCGTAGCGGGCGGTGAGGTCGGCGAGGAGGATCGCCGACGCCGGGCCGTTCGATTCGGGCACGACGGTGAGGGTTGCGTCGTCGTGATGTTTCTTCTTCTTTTTACCCGTGTCGACGGGATCGGGCGTGGGCGCGATGCTTTCCTCGGCGTGACGCCGCTCGGCGAGCGCGGCGCGCGCCATGCTCTCGTGCTCGCCGTCACCGGCGACCGCGTAGGCGTCGGCGAGCGCCTCGACGGCGCGCGTCGCCGCGAGCGTGTCGGAATAGTTCTCGAGGATGCCCTTCACGCGGTTCTCGCCCGCGCGCAGATTTTTTCGTTTGAAGTAGTAGTTGGCGACGTAGAGCTCGTGATCGGCGAGCGAGCGTCGGCATTCGGCGAGCTTGCGCCGTGACTTCGCCGCGAACGGGCTCGTCGGATAGCGGTCGATGACGACGCGGAACCAGCCATGGGCGTTCTCCGACGCGCCCTGATCGCGGTCGGTGGTGGTCATCTGGTCCATGTAGCTCTTGCCGAGCAGGTAGTAGACCTCTGGAAGGTGCGAGCTCATCGGGTGCATGCGCTGGAAGTCGTTGAAGGCGGCGATCGCCTCCGGATAGTGCTTGTTCTTGTATTGCGCGTGGGCGATCTCCAGCTCGGCCTCCTCGGCGTGGTCGCTGAAGGGATACTGGTCGAGGAGCTCCTTGTAGCGATTGACGGCGACGTCGTAGTTCCTCTTGGTGAACGCCTCGGACGCCTCTTTGTAGTACTCGTCGGCGCTCAACTTCGGCTTGCTCTCGCTGCAGCCGGCGACGAGCGCGAGCGTCACGAGGATGGTTACGACGCGAGTCATCCGTGGTCCTCCGAGAGCGGACGCCGAGCGGCGTCGCTCGACGTGCGACGCTAACGGAACCATGGCGTGGACGCAATCAGCGCGACGCGACCATCGCGACGCGCAGCCGCTCGGCGGTCGCGTCGTCGACGAGGAGGCGCACCAGGCGCAGCGCGAACGCCATCGCCGTCCCGGCGCCGCGGCTGGTGACCACCATTCCGTCTTCGACGACGGCCGCTTCCTCGTAGACGGCGGCGCTGATCTGTTCGCGCACGGACGGGTGGCTCGTCGCGTGCCGGCCCGCGAGGAGCCCCGCGGCCGCGAGCACGACCGGTGCGGCGCAGATCGCCGTGGTGTAGCAGCCGCGCGCCGCGAGACGGGCGACCAGTGCGCGCACGGCGGCACTTTCCCGGAGAACCAGCGTGCCCGGCATGCCGCCGGGAAGCGCGATCATGTCGAGCGACTCGGCGTCGACGGCGTCGACGGTGGTCTCGGGTGTGATGGTGATCTCGTGCGAGCCGCGAATCGGGCCGGGCTCCGTTCCGGCGACGACGACGCGCACGCCGGCGCGTCGCAGCACGTCGATGATCGTCACCGCCTCGATCTCCTCGAAACCGGGGGCGAGTGGGACGCACACCGTCTTCACGAGTTGGCGCCTCCCTGCGGCCGCCACCGTCGGAGGACGAGGAGGGCGCCGAGGTTGAAGGTCGCGTGCGCGACCGCGGGCGCGACCAGCGAGCCGCCATGATTGGCCAGGAGGCCGAGGCCCGCGCCGGTGATCGCGGCCCAGGCGACGTAGATCCAGTTCACCGCGTGCAGCAGGCCGAAGAGGACGCTCGACAGGCCGAGCCCGATCTCGGGCAGCAGCACGCCGCGGAAAAAGAACTCCTCGGAGGCGCCGGAGAGGAGCGCGATCACGGCGATGTCGCGTGTGCGCAGCGAGCG
>JBGOSW010000210.1:0-8203 GCA_041476145.1 Binatia bacterium | reverse complement strand
CCACCCGAATGCCGCTTCGGCGGAAAGGCTGCGCGCATGCTGTTCGCCCGCTTTTCACGATCATCGAAGCTGGTGGAGCGACCGACGACTCGGTTCCGACGGGCCGTACCCGCGCCACCACCAACTGCCACCCCCCGCCACAACGGCCGAACCGACCTGAAATCCTCGGGGGTTATACACTCCGTCGCGAGGGTTGCAAAGAAAAAAGTGCAGCAGCAATCAGCGGGTGGACGAGCCCGATCTCGAGGGTCAGGGAAGTCCGGCAGGAAACGAAGAGAGCGCGCGATTCACCGCTTCGGTCGCGATCCTCGTGAGCTCCGAACGCGTGAGGTCCGGGCCGCCGAGCCGTATGGGGAGGCGCGTCTGCGCCGCCTCCCAGTGTGACTGGTTGCGTGGATCGTGGAGCAGATACGCGGCCGAGACGAACGCGACCGCACCGGCGGCGTCGTGATTGCGGATCTCGAAATCGAGGATGGTGACGCGAAACGTGGGAATCTCCACATTTCGGTCGCCGACTGCGGTGACACCTCTGGCGCGCAGGCCGGCCGCCGCCGCCGCGGAGAATGCGTCGGCCGTCGAGAGCCGCGGCACCGTCCGACCAACCGTCAGGTGCGCGATCTCGTCGAAAGCGCCCGAGCGTGGGGCCGGAAGCTCCCGGCCGCTCGCATCTACCACCTCGATCCTCACCTCGCGGGCGCTGCCAGTGCCCGGCGCCGTGGTGCGGGCTTGGATGCTCGGGGTCGCACAGGCGGAGAGCAGCAGCAAGACCAGGGCGCGGTGCATCAGTCGTCGCTCGCCCGCCGCAGGCGCGTGAGCTGCTTCACCAGGCCGCAGAGGAGGAGTAGCGCCGACAGCGCGGCGACGATCGTCGGCCCCGTCGGCAGGTCCCACTGATAGGAGAGAAGCACGCCGCTCGCGCCGGCGACGACGGCGATGAAGACGGCCACCGCGAACGTCATGGTCATGCTCACGTCGAGCACGAGCGCGGCCGTGGCCGGAATCACCAAGTAGGAGAAAATGACGAGCACGCCGGCGACGCTCACGCTGAGCGAGAATGCGACGCCGAGGATGAGATAGAAGAAGAACTCCCATGCCTGCACGCGGTAACCCATCGTCGCCGCCATGTCGGCGTCGAACGCGGTGAAGAGCAGCTCCTTCGCGAAGCACCAGTGGAGCACCAGCAGCGCGGCCGCGAGCGCTCCGAGGACGTAGAGCTGCGTCTCGGTCACCCCGAGAACGTTGCCGAAGACGAGGCTCAGCACGTCCATCTCCCCGAAGGGGTTCTTCGAGACGCAGAGGATCGTGAACGCCGACGCCGCAGCGTAGGCGACGCCGATCGCGCTCTCGCGCGGGATCCGTCCCTGTCGATGGAGAGCGAAGAAGGTGACGCCGACGAGACTGAGACCGAAGGCCGCCTCGGCCTGATGCAGCCCGAGCAGGTGGCCGACGGCAACGCCGAGCGTCGCGATCTGAGCGATCGCGATGCCGACGAAGACGATCCGGCGCAGGAGCACGTAGACGCCGAGATAGGCGGAGACCGCGCCGGCGAGAACGCTGGCGATCGCCGCATAGCGCACGAAGCTCTGGGCGAGCATCTCGATCATCGTGCGCCTCCTGCGAGCACCACCGCAGCCCCGTCGACGTGATGGACGCGAACCGGCGTTCCGTAGAGCGTCGTCAGCCTCTCACCGGTGAGCATCGTCGCGACCGGTCCCACCTCGAGGCGCCCGCCGCCGACGATCGCGAGCCGGGCGACGTACGAGGCGACGACGTTCAGCAGGTGGCTGACCATGACCACCGTGAGCCGATCGGCGACGTGGAGCCGGCGCACGAGCTCCATGATCGCGTTCTCGGCGGGAAGGTCCATGCCGTTCGTCGGCTCGTCGAGGACGAGGATGGTGGGCTGCGCGGCGAGCGCGCGCGCGATGAGCGTTCGCTGCTTCTGGCCCCCGGAAAGCGTGCGGTAACGCCGATCGAGGAGATCGGCGATGGCGACGTGCTCGGCGGCCTCGACGACGAGCGCATGATCCTCGCGGCGCGGGCGGCGGAACAGACCGATCCGGGCATAGCGTCCCATGAGGATCATCTCGCGGACGGTGAGGGGAAAGGTTTCGTCGACCGCCTGGCGCTGCGGCACGTAGCCGAACACGAGCCCCCGTTCGGGTATGCGGATCGTACCGCGGATCGGCGTGAGCGTTCCGAGCAACGCCTTCAGGAGCGTCGTCTTGCCGGCACCGTTGGGGCCGACGATCCCCAAAAAGTCGCCGGCCGCGACGCTGAGCTCGACGTCACGGAGCACCGCGCGCCTGCCGTAGCCCAGCGTCACGTGATCGAACTCGATGAACGCCTGCGTCGTCATCGTCCCTCCGTGTCCCGCAAGGCGTGCGCAACCTGTTTCACGATGTAGTCCATGAAGCTGAAGTAGTCGTCGGTACCGGGAACGCCGCCGGGCGACTCTGGTAGCGTCACCACCGTCGCCCCCGTCTTTTCCGCCACGACGCGCGTCAGGTTGTCGGGGTAGAAGGGCTCGCGGATCACGAGCTTCGCGTGCTGCGCGATCATCGAGTTGATGAGCTCCGCGAGATGGGCGGGCGAGGGCGCGACGCCGGGCTTCGGTTCCATCTCCCCGATCGAGTCGAGCCCGAAGCGGACGGTGAAGTATTCCCAGCTCTTGTGGTAGGTGACGATCTTCGCGCCGCGGTAGGGAGCGAGTTCCTGCAACCATCCGGCGAGCCGCTCGTCGATGCGGCGGTCGAAATCGTCGCGCCGTTGCTCGTAGTACGCGCGATTGTCGGAGTCGATGCGGATCAGGCCGTCGGCGACGTTCTTGGCGATCGTCTTCGCGGCGACCGGGTCGCGCTGGTAGTGCGGATTGCCGAAGGGATGCACGTCGCCGAGCGCGCGGCTCAGTACCCCGGTTGGGATCTCGAGCGGCGCGATGCCGTCGGAGGCGTCGACGTAGCGGCGGCCCCCGTAAAGGATATCCGGATTGCGCGCCCCCTTCTCGAGGACGGGTGCCCAGCCGACCTCGAGATCCAGGCCGCGCTTCACGTAGAGGTCGGCGCGATTGAGCTTGACGATGAAGCTCGGCTTGGCGTCGACGAAATGCGGGTCCTGGGTGCCGAGGGCGAGTGACTCGGCCTCGACTTTGTCGCCCCCGACCTCGCGCGCGATCGCCGCGAGGTCGGGGGTGGTGGTGACGACGTAGAGCTTGGCCGCGGCGGGAACCGGGAGCTCCGCGGCGGCGATCATCAAAACGCCGCCGAGGAGCGCGAACGCCCACCGGCCGGCGAAGGTCATTTTCTTCACGGTGCGATCCTCCATGCGCTCAGAACGCGTGGGCTGCGTGCGGGCCGATCGAGAAGTTGTACTGGAGCCAGACGCGATTCGAATCCTTGTCGTTCAGCTGATCCGACCGGACGTACTCGTAGCCGACGCGAAAATAGCCGAACTCCAAGGGCGAGAACGTGAAGTACGGATACACGCCCCACTCCTTCTTCCCGGACGTGCCGGGGATCTCCGTCCAGTCGACGCGAATGCCGACCCACTGAGTCTGTGCCAACCGGTACTCGCCGTAGGTGTAGGCGCCGCTCGTATCGAAAACGCTCGGTCCGGCCGCGTGCGTGTCCTCGTGCGTGAAGTAGCCTTCGCTCCGCCAGAGGAATTGGCGGTAGCCCTGCTGCGCGAGCGGCCGCCAACGGTACGTGAGATCGACGCCGTACACACGGGTGTCCGTGCCGCTCCGCGGCTCGTTCGCGAGGAACGAGCCGCCGACCTCGACGTTGTTGTTGGCGTTCAGGTCGAAGAAGGTCTGCGCGTGGCCGACGTAGACGAAGTCGTCGAGAGACCGGCCGGGAGCCGGACTATCGAGCGGGATCCCTTGTGCTCCCTCGAGCTCTTCCCCGAGGCCGTTTGCGACCTCCCCGGTGACGAGCACGTACTGGTCCCATGGATTCGGTACGAGATAGCTGATGCCGACGCCCGTACCGCTCACGCCCTCGTCGCCGAAGTTCGCCACCTCGGCGAGCGGCCGGTCGGTCTGCGAGAGCGCGTGACGGTGCAGGAGGTTGTTCTTACCGAACGAGAGCCGGAATTTTCCGATCCGCGCCTGCAGGTTGTAGGGAAGGGTGAGGAAGGTCGCATAGGCCTCTTCGACCTCCGGTGACTCGCCCTCGCCGAAGGTGATGAACGCGTCGGCGCGGGCGTAGGGATCGATCGGCGCCTGAAAGCCGACCTCCGCCTCTCGGAAGCTGAAACGGTTGGCCTTGTTCAACTGCCGGTTGTCGGTGCCGAGGAAGGTGAAGTCGCCGTTGAAACTGATGTCGGGGTTCAGAATCGAAGAGCTCTTGCCGACTCCCGGTCCGATTGCCGGCTGCGCCACGGATTCCGCAGGCGTAGCTGCGTGCGATCCGGACTGCTGCGGCGTGGCGGCGCGGATCTCGGCCTCGAGATCCCTCTCCTTGTCAGTCGTCGCCGCCGGCACCGGCGGTTGGCCTTTCAGCTGCTGAAGCTGGCTCTTGAGCTCGCGAACGGCATCGCGCAGCTCGCCGACTTCCTTGCGCAGCTCGCGGATCTCCTGGGTTTCGTTCGCCGCGGCTGCAATGGGAGCCATCGCCACCAGGGCCACGACAGGGAGCAATCTCAGATGCCACAGGCGACGCTTCCCGAGCGCGAGACGAGTCGCGATTGAATGGGACGCCATCAGTCTCCTCCTTCCGAGTGCACGATCGCGAACCCGCCGCAGTCGGCGGGCGCAATGGCGCCGGACGAGACCGTGGCGGGAGCTACGCTACGACGGTGAGGGAACCGACAGGAGGAGCGCGGCCGGCTCGCGGTGTCTGATCGGTGCGCGAAGGCGCGAGTGCGTGCGGTGGTGCGGAGAGGAGGCTCGTGAAGTGCGACGCGAACTCGGGGAGCGCCGGAGCGCTGACGGCGGGTGCGTGATGGGTGACGGCGCAGATGGAGCACGGATGCGTGCTCTGGTTGACGTGATTGTGGCCGGAGAGCGCGACCGGAACGAGCAGCAGCGAGGCGAGGAGAAGAACACTCGCGCGGTGACAGAGGCCATGCTGCAGAGCTGCCATCGATCGCGGGTAATAGGAGGCACCCCTACGGCTGTCAAGCAGCCTCCCGCGCGCGTTTTGTGCGGCCGCGCCGGATGCTCTAGAAACTTCTTGGATACGATCATGCGGACGCACACGCCATCAACTTCCCGTGGCTCCTGACCCTGCGCTGGGGCGCGATCGCCGGCCAGGCCGCGACCATCCTCGCTAGAAGAGCTAGCCTCGGGGGGAGGGTTCGTGAACCGTGACCGCGCTGCATCGTCGACCCGTAGCCGAGTCGTCGCCGCAGTGGTGCTACTGCTGACCGGCGCCGCGCGCACGTACGCATGCGACGTGTGCGCGATCTACACCGCGACCGAGCAGCGCGAGAGCCGGCAAGGGTTTCGCATCGGCGTCGCCGAGCAGCTCAGCCGCTTCACCACGCTGCAGGACGACGGCCACAAGATCGACAATCCCGGCGAGCATCTCACCAGCTCGATCACGCAATTCGTCCTCGGCTACGACTTCGGGCCGCTCGGCGGAGTGCAGTTCACCTTGCCGGTGATCGTCCGCGACTTTCGGCGGCGCGAGGAGGGCGTGATCACCTCGGGGAGCGAGAGCGGCATCGGCGACGTATCGCTGATCGGCACCCTGCGCCCATTCAGCTACGTCACCGAGCGGAGCGTGCTCCGGACGTCGCTCCTCGGCGGCCTCAAGTTCCCGACCGGCAGCACGGATCGGCTGCACGAGGAGCTGCACGAGGACGAGGAAGGAGGGCCGCTCGGGGTGCACGGGCACGACCTCGCGCTCGGCTCGGGCTCGTACGACGGCATCATCGGCGGCGCGGTCTTCGCGAGTTGGCAGCGGCTCTTCTGGACCACCGCCGTGCAGTACGCGATCCGCACCACCGGAGCCATCGACTACCGGTATGCCAACGACCTCACGTGGGGCGGCGGCCCCGGCGTCTACCCGTTTCTGACGCACGAGGCATCGCTCTCGTTACAGGCGATGGTCACCGGCGAACACAAGGGCACCGACACGCTCGACGGGGTCGAAGCCGAAGACACCGGGATGACCGCCGTGTACATGGGCCCCGGTATCAGCGCCACGTGGGGGACCTCCTTCGCCGCCGACGTCGCCGTCGACTTCCCGATCATGCAAGACAACACCAGCGTCCAGCTCGTGCGCGACTACCGCATTCGCGCCGGTCTGGGGTGGCGTTTCTGAGGCGCACGCGCGCGCCGCACGGCGCGATCGCTGCGGCGGTCGCGCTCGTGATCGCGGCGACGTTGGTCGCCACGGCGCCGGCGAACGCCGCGCGGGTCGGCCAAGCGGCGCCGCAGTTCACGCTCCCCGACCGGCAGGGACATCCCGTCGCGCTCGCGGATCTCCGCGGGCAGGTGGTCATCGTCGACTTCTGGGCGAGCTGGTGCCTGCCGTGCGCGCCGATGCTGCCGGCGCTCGACGCGCTGGCGCGACAGCATCGCGGGAAGGTCCACGTCCTCGCGGTCGGCATCGATCAGTCGCATTCCAAGGCGGAAGAGTTCCTGCGCGAGTATCTTCCCGATCCGTCAGCGTCGACGACGACGATCCTCGAGGACAGCGCGGCCGACGTCCTCTCGCGCTACGGCGCGGGGGGCATGCCGGCGGTCTTCGTGATCGATGCCTCCGGCACGATCCGCTTTGCCGACGACGGATACTCGCCGGAGCGCATGCGCGCGCTCGAGGACGCGCTGCGCGCCCTGCTGCCTGAAGGGCCGTCGTCGGACTCCGCGCCGTCGTCGCCGTCCTCCGACTGCACGCCGAGCGCGCGCGGCACGGCATGCGCGCGCTGAGCGCGGCTCAGCGCGTCTTCGCCAGCGAGCGCAGCACCATCTGGAGGATGCCGCCGTGCCGCAGGTACTCGATGTCCGTCGGGCTGTCGACGCGGGCGATCGCCGCGAATTGCGTCTGGCGCCCGTCGCTGCGGCGCACGCGCACCGTCAACTCAGATCGCGGCGCGAGCGTCGCGAGGCCGAGGACGTCGTAGGTCTCGCTGCCGTCGAGCGTGTGCGTCGTGCCGCTCTCGCCGGGCTTGAACTGCAGCGGCAGCACGCCCATGCCGACCAAGTTGCTGCGGTGGATGCGCTCGTAGCTCTCGGCGAGGACGGCCTTGACGCCGAGGAGCAGCGTGCCCTTCGCCGCCCAGTCGCGTGAGCTTCCCGAGCCGTACTCCTTCCCGGCGACGACCAGGAGCGGCGTGCCCTCCGCCCGGTAGCGCTCGGCGGCGTCGTAGATCCGCATCTCCTCGCCGCTCGGGACGTGCCGCGTCCAGTCGCCCTCGCGCTCGGGGACGAGCGCGTTCCGCAGGCGCACGTTGCCGAACGTGCCGCGCATCATGACCTGGTGGTTGCCGCGGCGCGCGCCGTAGCTGTTGAACTCGCGCGGCGTCACCCCGTGCGCGACCAGGAATTTCCCGGCCGGACTCTCGGGCGGGATCGAGCCCGCGGGCGAGATGTGATCGGTCGTGATCGAGTCGCCGAGGAGCGCCAGCACGCGCGCGCCGACGACGTCGCGGAGCGGCGGCGGCTGCGGCGGCAGGTCGACGAAGAACGGCGGCTCCTGGACGTAAGTCGAGTCGCCCTTCCAGGCGTAGAGCGCGCCCTCCGGAACCGGCAGCGCGCGCCAGGTCTCGTCGCCCTCGAACACCTTGCCGTAGCTCGCGCGGAAGAGATCGGCGCTCACCGTGGCGCCGAGGATCGCCTGCACTTCGCCGCGGCTCGGCCAGAGATCGCGGAGGTACACCGGTCGGCCGTTCGTGTCGGTGCCGAGCGGGTCGGTCGTGAGGTCGAGGTCGACGGTGCCGGCAAGCGCGTACGCGACGACGAGCGGTGGCGACGCGAGGTAGGACGCGCGCACCAGCGGATGGATACGGCCTTCGAAGTTGCGGTTGCCGCTCAGCACCGCCGCGACCACGAGGTCGTCGGCGCGGATCGCCGCCGCGACCTGCTCCGGCAGCGGCCCCGAGTTTCCGATGCAAGTGGTGCAGCCGTAGCCGACGACGTTGAAGCGCAGGAGCTCGAGGTACGAGAGCAGGCCGGCGTTACGCAGATAGTCGGTGACGACGCGCGAGCCCGGGGCGAGGCTCGTCTTCACGGTCGGATGCGTGCCGATGCCGCGCT
>JBGOSW010000209.1:0-8271 GCA_041476145.1 Binatia bacterium | reverse complement strand
GAGGACGCAGGACTCGTCTTCCGAGAGGTAGTCCAAGAACTCGCGCTGGCAGACGAAGAAACCGCCGTTCACGAGCCCCTCGGACACCTGCGGCTTCTCCGTGAAGCTCGTCACCACGTTGCCCCGGACGTGCATCTCGCCGAAGCGCGACGGCGGCCGGATGCCCGTCACCGTGACGAGCTTTCCGGTCTCACGATGAAAGCGATGGAGCGCCTCGAGGTCGATGTTCGCGACGCCGTCCCCATAGGTCAGCATGAAGGTGTCGTTGTCGAGGTACTTGGCGACGCGCTTCACTCGTGCGCCGGTCATCGTGTCGAGGCCCGTATCCGCCAACGTGATCGTCCAGTCGACCTCGTCGCCGGCGTCGGCGAAGGTGACGTGCGGACGTTGCCCGAGCGTGAGCGTGAAGTCGTTGGCGATCGCGCGGTAGTTGAGGAAGTACTCCTTCAGCATGAACCCCTTGTAGCCGAGACACAGGAGAAATCGCTTGAAGCCGTAGTGCGCGTAGATCTGCATGATGTGCCACACGACCGGTCGGCCACCGATCTCGACCATCGGTTTCGGCCGGTACTCGGTTTCCTCACGCAGACGCGTACCGCGTCCGCCACAGAGGATCACCACCGGGATTTCGGCCTGGGATTTCGGCTTATGGAGCAGAGTCAGCTCGGCTGAGACTGGCGCGCCGCGATTCCGCGCTACATGCGAATGGCGGGCACCGCCTTCTTCGCAATCGGACCATCGATCTCGAGATACGGGTACTTCTTGAGGCCGGTCTTGTACAGGATGTACTCGGCCATCGTCTTCAGCACATCGACGCCGTACTTCATGAGCGGCACGTAGCACTTCTCGCTGCCGTAGTAGGTGGGAATGGTGCGCTCGACGACGCGGAGCCCCGCTATCCGCACCTGCACCAAGATCTGCGAATCGAAATGGTACTCGTTGCTATTGCGTTCGAACGGGATCTTCTTGAGCGCCTCGGTCGTGTAGATGCGGTAGCCCGAGTGGTACTCGGAGAGATTCCATCCGAGTATCCAGTTCTCGACCGCCGTGAGGAAGAGATTGCCGAGGTAGCGGTGGAGCGGCATGCCGCCGGCACGAGGGTCGCCCGTGATACGTGAGCCGAAGACGTGGTCGGCCTTCCCCTGGTAGATCGGTTCGAGGAGGTACTCCATCTTCTCGGGCGCGTACTGGCCGTCGCCGTGCAGCATCACGACGACATCGAAGCCGTTGTCGATCGCGTAGCGGTAGCCGACCTTCTGGCTTCCGCCGTACCCGCCGTTTTTCTCGCTGCGATGCACCTTGAGTTTCTTCAGACCCTTCTGGTGCGCGTATCCGATGCCGACCAGGTGCGTATTGTCCTCGCTCGCATTGTCGACCACGAGGATCTCGTCGATCCGTTCCTTCATGTGATCGGGAATGCGATCGATGACGCTCGGGATGGTGGCGGCGGCGTTGTACGCCGGGATGTAGCAGAGGATCCGGAGCTTCGGAGCGGCGTTGCTCTGAGCCGTCGCCGTATCGATCACCTGTGGAGCATTCATGGGGACCATCCTTCGCGATTCAATCTGACTCGTTCTTCCGTGAGGACGTCGAGCGGACAAACGCGCTTCGTTGGGGGGCGCCGCTACCGGGGCCATCAAACGCCGTTCGTTCACCGGCAGATCCACGGCACATCCCCGCAACGCTAGCCGAACGCCTTCCCAAATGTCAACCGAAAATGCCTGGAATTCCAAGCCTAGACGAGGGACGGTGCCCCCGTACGCCCCGGCGGTCCGACCGTCGGCACTAGGCTCCGCCCGATCACCTGTCAGGTGCCGAGGTGATACACGGGGTCGAAGAGCCGCCAGCTGTGATCCTTCGCCGAGATCACGGCGGGCGCGATCGGCCACGCGATGGCGAATCGGGAGTCGTTCCAACGCACGCCGCGCTCGAGATCGGGTGCGTAGAACTCGTCGACGAAGTAGATCGCCTCGGTCTCGTCTGCGAGGGTGATGAAGCCGTGCGCGCAGCCCTTCGGGACGTACATCATGCGGCGGTTCTCGGCCGAGAGCGCCGCGCCGAAGCTCTTACCGAAGGTCGGAGAGTCCTTGCGCAGATCGAGGACGACGTCGAAGAGCTCGCCGCGCACGCAGCGGACGAGCTTGGTCTCGGACTTCGGCGCCAATTGGTAGTGCATACCGCGCAACGTACCCCGCTTGGCCGAAAGGGAGTCGTTGGCTTGGACGAAGTGCGATGCCAGCCCGCGCTCGCCGAACTCGCGGTCGCAGAGCACGCGGGCGAAGAATCCCCGCTCGTCGCCGTGGCGCTCCAGGTCGACCACGTATGCGCCCGCGATCGGCGTCTCGTCGAGAATCATCGATGACCTCCTCCGGCGACAAGAGATGGGATGGCGTCTTGTAGCACAGCGTCGGCGCCGTCCGCAGCAGCTCCGTGATCGCCGCTGGCGTTGCAGGCCGCGACGATCGCCTCGGGCACGAGGCCCGCGGCACGGGCGTCGATGCGCTTGCGGCGTCCGATGGCGGGTGCGTACCCGATTCCCCTTCCGGTCTCGGCGGGGAACTCGCGGCGGAGACCGGCGCGAACCGTGAGCGCCTCGTCGAGCGTACGCCGTGCGGCGGTGCAGTCGCCGGCGAGGGCGCGCGCGGCGCCGAGCGCGGTGCCGGCCTCGACGAAGGCCGGGTCGACTGCGAGGGCGCGCGCGAATCGCGACGCGGCGTCTCGTGTCAGGGCGGCCGCCGCCGGCGACGCCGCGCCGGGCGCGCGCGCCTCGAGCAGCTCGAGTACTCCCAGGTTGTAGTGAGCTTCGGGAATCGTCGCATCCAGACGGAGCGCGGCACGCGCCGCCTCGACGGCGCGCGCAGAACGACCGAGGGTCTGCTCGATGACCGCCAGGGAGTTCAGGTACTCGGCGCGTGTGATCCGATCGAGGTGGGCGCGATCGTCCGGTCGTCCGAACGACTGACCCGGCTCGAGGCGCATGGCCCGCTTCAGGAAATGGCGAGCTTCGCGCGGTCGGCCCGCTTCGAGCTCGAGCGCGGCGAGGTTCTCGTGCGCGACGTACGAGCCGTCGACCGCCGCGGACACGAACCACGCCCGCGCCGCTGCGCGTTCGCCGGCGGCGTAGTACGTGATTCCCGTGACGTTGTCGTTGTAGGCGAGAAACGCCGGATTGAGCGTGCGGCGCGGGATCAGGAGGCCGTACGTAAACACGGCGACGCTCACTGCCGCGAGCGTCACGCACTCTGCGACGACGTAGGGGCGTACGCGGGGTGCGTGCTTCGTGAGACGCTCCAGGCCGAGGGCGAACCAGAAGCTGAAGGGCACCGTCGCCGGCATCAAGTAGCTCGCCTTGACGGCGGCCGGAATCGGGACGGCGTGGGTTGCTTCGATGAAGAGCGCGACGATCGCGAGGAAGCAGAGCAGCAGCGCTCCGATGGTATCGTCCCAGCCGTCGCGCCAGAGTCGGCGGATCGCGGTCCAGAGCCCGAGGATCACGAGCGACGTCGGCACCAGACCGAGAGTCAAGAGGATCTGGCCGGCGTGGCGCGTGCGCGCGCTCTCCGCCACCGACGGCAGCATCCAGCCGCCGTCGAGCCACGTGGTCGCATAGACGCCGGTCCACACCGATTCGCGCAGCGAGCGGAGCCTGCCACCGGGAATGGTGTCGTCCGTGACGCTGAAGCCGCGCGGCCACTCCGGACGGCGGAAGATCATGGGATCGAAGAGCACGTACTCGAGGAACCCTCGCATCGCCTGGGGCTGGCTGTTCTCGACCTGCCGCACCATGAACTCCTCGCGGCTCAGCTTGAACGGCGTGCCGTACACCCGGACGTTGCGGACGTAGTACCAGCCGCAGATCGCGAGCATGACGGCGCCGACCACGGCAAGGCGGCGGAGTCCGTTCTTGAAGTCGCGCTCGACGACCGACTTGAGGCCGATCGCCGCGCAAGCGCCGCCGACGATCCCCACCGCCGTGAACTTCGTCAGCATGGCGAGCCCGAGGCAGACGCCGAGCATGATGCAGCGCAGCGCCGACGGTCGCCACATCACGCCGAGCAAGGCGAGGATCGCAAGGCTGCACAACACGGCCGTCAGGCCCTCGTTGCCGATGAAGGGCGCGCTGTAGATGTGCACCGGCAGGAAGAGCGTCAGGCCCGGAGCCAGCACATGCAGGAGCCGGTCGCCCGGGAAGAACCGTCGGACGATGAGGTAGCTCACCAGCGCGTGCGTGAGGCTCAACACGCCCATGATCACCGATCCGGCGGCGAGCCGCGTGAGCGCGTCGACGCCGGACAGCGCTTTCCACAGTGCCGCCATGAGCGCGTAGTAGAGCGGCGGATGGAAGAACGACCAGCCGCTGGTCGCAAGCGGGACGCGGCCGGTCGCGGCGACATACCAGACGTAAGTGAAGTGTCCGAAGCCGTCGTAGCCGAGGAGCGGAGGGAAGGTGAGCGCATTGTACACCCGGACGGCGAGGGCCACGGCGACCATCGCGCCCGCGGTGATCGTGAAGGTGCGGCTGCTCATGCCGAGGGCTGACGGTGCGCCGCCGTCAGCCGATGCCCAGGAGCCGCCGCATGAACGACGCGAAGAAGTCCATCGTCTGCGGCCGGAAGTCTAGTAGCGTCACCGTGAACGACGCGACGCACGCCGTGAGGAGGATCTTGGTGCCCCGCCGCAGCGCATTCGGTGCCACCGCGGGAAGAACCCGCCAACCACGCTTGTGGAACGAGATGTACCCGGCGACGGCCGTGGCGTTGATCAGCCCCCAGACGCCGATCGGGACGAAGTCCCACAGGTGTGGCGTCAGCGTGAAGAACGGCATGCCCATCCAGTGCCAGGCTGTGCTCACCAAAAAGGCGGCGAAGATGTTGCGGACCTGATAGCGTCGGTTTCCGCCGAGCGGGATGTAGACGTAGTGGATCAGCCAGTTGGTCATGGTGGCACGCCACGAGCGCCAGAACTGAGCCGGGTTCTCGCAGGTGAGGATCCCCGCGAAGTTCGGCCGCAGCTGGAAGCCGTACAGCAGGGCCACGCCTTCGATCGTGGCCCACAAGCCCATGACGAAGAGCGAGCTGCGGACGAATAGCATCAACACGTTCAGCCAGAGCAGCGGCGTGTTTTCGATCTGGAGCACCGTCTTGAAGGAGGTCTCGATCTGCAGTGCACCCCAGATCTGCAATTGTCCGAGCACGATCTTGGTCACCGCCGTCCGGTAGTCGTAGTGTGTCGCCCCGGAAAGGTTGCGCTCGGCGAATTCGCTGTAGATCTCCGACGCGCCGATGAAGGACGGGTAGAAGAGCATGTAGCAGAGGTAGTCGCCGAGCCGCGCGCGCAGGCCCCGCCGCGCTTCGACGACGAAGCTGATGTGGCGCAACAGGACGAAGCCGAACGCGCCCTGGGTGCTGAGCGCCTCCAACAAATTGCGCGAGCGCATCATCCAGCAGATCGCGCTGACGCTCGCCAGGATTCCCGCCTGCACGAATGCGGTCGGCCACGGTCGAGTGGTACCCGGGAGGCGCAGCGCCGCGAAACCGATCAGGCCGCCGCCGGTGACGACCGCCATCGGGGTCCGGCCGGTGTAGTGGATCATGAAGTAGGCGCTCAGCCCCGTCAGGATCCACTTGCGACCCTCGGTGCCGACGCGGCTGATGACGAAGCCCGTCGCGGCGCAGAAGGCGAGGTGATCCCACCGGCCGAACAGGCTGGAGATGTCGGTGCTCGGAACGCGCACGCTCCAGTAGAACAGCGCACAGGCCGCGAGCGCCGCAGCCGCGATCAGCGCGTCTCCGAGACGATCGCGACGGATGGTACCGTCGGCCCCGACCGCGAGCGAGCGCAACCCGGCGCACAGCATGCCGAGCACGCCGATGAAGACGGCGACCTCGGCGACCTGCGCCAGTCCCACGAGTGCCCCCGTCGCCTTGGGTGACCAGCTGTTGGTCGCGAGGAAGGCGCCGAGATAGTCGTTGACCGGCTGCACGGCGCCGCGGAGAAGGTCCTCTTGTGGCACGCCGCCTCGACCTGCCGCTCAGGGCACGTAGCCGAGAGCGCGCAGTTGCTCGCGTCGCATCTCGCTGACGGGTGGGGTGGCTTCCGTCGCGACCGCGGGGCGGATCGCCGCGAAGCGCAAGAGTCGCCCCACCTCGCTCCCCTCGGCCGCCGCCACGTCTCGCCGTTCGCCTGGATCGCTGTCCGTCCGGTAGAGCTGGGTGTCGCCGTCGACGCCCACGATCGCCTTGCGCGATCGATCGACGACGGCCAAGCGGTGACGCTTCGGGTGCATCAGCACGTCGAGGACCGGGTCGGCTGCAAGCTCGGCGACCACGGCTTCGCGCACCGGTTCGTCGTCGCCGCGCAGCAGTGGAAGGATCGATCGGCCATCGATGTCCGCGGGGGCGACACCGCCGGCCATCTCGATCAGGGTGGGAAACAGGTCGGTGAGCTGCACCAGCTGCCGAACGACCCGGGGTGCAAAGCTCCACGTGCCGCGCGTCACGAGGATCATGGGCACACGGATCACTTCGTCGTAGAGCGTGAAGCCGTGGAAGAAGTGCCCGTGATCCTGAAATTCCTCGCCGTGGTCCGCGACGATCACGATCACGGAGTTGTCGCGGAAGCCCGAACGCTCGAACCCACGGAGCAACTCGGCGATCTGCTCGTCGGTGAAGCGGATCTCCCCGTCGTAGAGGGCGATCAGGTGCGCGAGGTCCGCCTGCGCCAGCAACGTGCCGGAACGTTCGAGCTGGCCCATGTCGGTCGCGGTGGCCCCTTGGGTGCCGGTGTATGGTGCGGTCTCGAACAGCAGGCGCATCGCCTCCGGTGGCTGGTAGCCGGAGTGCGGATCCAGGTAGTGGACGTACAGGAAGAACGGCTGGGGCGGTCCGGCGTTCATCCAGTGCTGCACGGTCTCCGTCAGCTCGCGCGCGTCGTAGCCGCGGAAGTGGTGTTCCCCGACGGCAAACGTGTACTCGTCGCTGGTGGTCTCGCGCCGCAGCACCTCGAAGCGCCGAAATCCCCGGTTCAATCGCGTGCGATCGCTCACGTGGACGAAGTTGGCGGAGAAGCCCGCGGTATCGTAGCCGAGTCCGCCGAGCTCCTCGGCCAGGGTGTGCACGTGCGCATCCAGCCGCGACTGCGAATCTACGATCCCATGTCGTGACGGCATGACCCCGGTGAACAGCGAGGCCACGGCCGGACCGGTCCACGACGACACCGAGAACGCGTTGGCGAATCGGACGCCGCCGGCGGCCAGCTCGTCGAGCTCCGGCGTGGTCGGACGCGAGTAGCCGTACGCACCGACGTGGTCGGCACGCAGGGTGTCGATCATGACCACGAGGATGTTGGGCAAGACCTTCGATACCAGGGCAGTACCCCCAGCCGTCCGCCAGGCGCGGTCCCGGAGGGCTCCCGCCGGAAGCCGTCCGCTCGCGAGCGCCTTTGCCAGGTCCCGGCCCGCTCGCTCGCCTTCGTTGGCGGTCGCTCGGCACACCGCGAGCGCGTAGTCGACGTTGACGCTCGGGGGCAGGTGCGTGATGTGGCGGCGACGAACGATCGCAGCGTCGTGGAAGTCGCCGGTCCCCACCGCGTGCGGGTAGGTGCGGCGCGGCCAGCGTCGCACCGCGGTGGCGTGTTCGAGCGTGGCGAGGGCCGCGGTGCAGTTGCCGGCGCGCTGTTCGGCGACGCCCAGTAGCAGGTGCGCCTCGGCGAAACCCGGGTCGAGGGCGATGGCTTGCCGCAGGGAGTTGATTGCGACCTCCGGCATGCCGCGTTCGATCATCAGGACGGCGAGATCGTAGTGCGCCTCGGGGAGGCTGGGATCGAGCGTGGCGGCCTGTTGCGCCGATCGTTGGGCGAGGTCGTCCCAGCCCAGGCGATCGTAGATGACGGCGAGCGAGTTCGAGTACTCTGCGCGCGTCAGCCTGATGAACGTCGCGACGTCCTCCGGGCGCCCCCACACCTGCGCCGGCAGTAGGCGCATCGCTTCTCGGGTCTCGAACAGCGCCTGGTGCACGTTACCCTCCTCGAGGGCGATGCTGCCGGCATTTTCGTGCGCCAGGTAGAGGTCGAACTCCCTCGCCGTATCGAACTTGGCGCGGGCGAGATCGCGGAAGCCGGCGAAATAGTCGACCACCCCGATGGTGTTCCAGTAATGGGGGCCGAGCTCCACCTCGAAGAAGAGCTCGTACGTGTAGACGGGGATGATCACCATCACCAGCAGCAGCAGCTCGGCCAGTACCGCGGCGCGCGCACGCCCCCACGTGCCGACGG
>JBGOSW010000208.1:0-8292 GCA_041476145.1 Binatia bacterium | reverse complement strand
CGGCCACGCGCTCGTGCTCGCGGTCGTGCCGAGCCCCGCCGTGCCGTGGGCGACGGTCGCCGTGATGCTCGGCGGCGCGATCGCCACCGCGACGGCCGTGGTGCTCTACACCCTCATCTATCGCGCGCGCTGGACCGACAGCCTCGTGCGCCTCGGGGATGCGCTCGCAACGAGCGCCGAGTGGAAGAACCGCTACGAGGCGGCGATCGTGGCGAGCGGACAGGTGCTCTACGACTGGGATCCGCGCATCGACGAAGTGCAATTCGCCGGTGCGACGGAACGGATGCTCGGCTATTCGAAGGACGAGCTGTCGGGGGCGCTCGCGCGCTGGATCGGGTTGCTTCACCCTGACGATCTCGAGGCGTTCGAGTGCGAGGTGGCCCGCGTCTTGACGGAGAAGGCTCCGTTCCAGATGCGCTACCGCGTACGCCACAAAGACGGCGCCCACGTCATCGTCGAGAGCCACGGGCACTTCCTCCTGGACGAGCGGCACGAGATCGTCCGCATGATCGGCTTCCTGACCGACGTCACCGAGCGGACGCGCGCCGAGACCGAGCGCGCCGAGGAAGCGGCGATCTCCTCCGCGCTCGCCCGCGTCGGCCATGAGCTCATCTCGTCGCTGGAAACGCCGGTCGTGCTCGAGCGGCTGTGCCGTCTCACGACCGAGGTGCTCGCCTGCGACTTCAGCACGACGTGGCTGTGGAAGGCCGATGACGGCGTCTTCACGGCGATCGCGAGCGACGGCCTCTCGACGGAGCAATGGGACGCGATGCGCGTGCTGCGTATGCCTTCCGACCGATCGGCTCCCCTCTTCACGCGCCTGCTCGAAGACGATTTCGTCGAGGTGGCCCACGACAGCACCACGTATCCCCTGGTCGCGAGCATGCTCGAGTACTACGGCGCCCGCGTCGTGCTGTGCGTGGCGCTGCGGCGCGGCGGGGAGATCGTCGGGATTCACGCCGCCGGCTGCCTCTGGCGCGGCGCCACCTTCACGAGCGGCCGCGAGCGTATCGCTCGTGGCATCGGTCAGCTCGCCTCGATGGCGCTCACGAACGCGACGCTCGTCGAAAAGCTCGAGCGCGCCGACCGCCTCAAGTCGGAGTTCGTCTCCACGATGTCGCACGAGCTGCGGACGCCGCTGAACGTCGTCCTCGGCTATACCGACATCCTCGCCGACGACATCCACGCGCCGGAGCAGCGGGCACACCTGGCGCGCATCCGCCAGTCGAGCCTCGAGCTGCTGGAGATGATCGAGGCGACCCTGAACGTGAACCGGTTGGCGGCGGGGAAGGACCTCCCGCAGATCGAACGGTTGCCGCTCGCCGCGCTGTGGGACGATCTCCGCAGCGAGTTCGACGCTTTGCCATGCCCGGCCGACGTCGTGCTGCGCTGGGAGCCCGTCGGTGACGCGGTGCTGCGCACCGACCGGCGGAAGTTGAAGATCATCGTCAAGAACCTCGTCGGCAACGCCCTGAAATTCACGCCGGCGGGCGAGATCGTCGTGCGCTGCGAGCGCCAAGACGACGCCACGGTGATCAGCGTTCGCGACACCGGCATCGGAATCCCGGCCGATCACCTCACCCACATCTTCGACATGTTCCGCCAGGTCGACAGCTCCGACGCGCGTTCATACGGCGGCACCGGGCTCGGCCTCTACATCGTCCGCCAACTCGTCGACCAGCTCGGGGGTGTGATCGAGGTCGAGAGCGCTCCCGGACACGGCTCCGCGTTTCGCGTCCGCCTTCCCACGGCACCGGCGTCGTCCGCCGACGTGGCGGCGTAGCGCGGCGAAGCCTTCGCTCGTAGGCGAGCGAGCCCGGCCCCGGCGAGGTCGACGGCCGCGGGACGCAGGCGCTATGGTGCCGCCGCGATCATGCGTCGCGTCGATCGCCTCTTCGAAATCATCCAACGACTGCGCCGCGGGCGTGTCGTCACCGCGCGTGCGCTCGCCGAGCACCTCGAGGTGAGCGAGCGCACGATCTATCGCGACATCGCCGATCTCGTGGCGAGTCGCGTGCCGATCGACGGCGCGGCGGGCGTCGGGTACTCGCTCCGCAAGGGCTACGACCTGCCGCCGCTCATGTTCGGGCAGGACGAGCTCGAGGCACTCGTCTTCGGCGCCCGCATCGTCCAGAGCTGGAGCGACTCCGAGATGGCGCGCGCGGCGGAGGCGGCGCTCGCGAAGATCGAGAACGTGCTGCCCGCGCATCTCCGACTCCTGCTGACGGATCACTCCCTCTGGGCGCCCGCGACGACGCGGCAAGCGCCGCTGTCGTTCGACCTGGCACGGCTCCGCACGGCGATCCGCGCCCGGCGGAAGGTACGGTTCCGCTATCGGGACGAGAAGAGCGTCGAGACGCACCGTACCGTCCACCCGCTCGCGCTGTGGTTCTACGGACCGGTGTGGCTCACCGGCGCCTGGTGCGAGTTGCGCGAAGACTTCCGCTTCTTTCGTCTCGAGCGCATGCGCGCCGTGCAATTCCTCGACGAAACCTTCCCGCTCGCGCCCGGCCGGACGGCCGACGATCTCTTGCGTCGGGTCACCCGCCGGTCCTGAGTCGCGTTTTTCTCCGGGCCCCACGTCTCTCCTGACACCACGCTGTCAGGAGGGCCGGGCTAGGAAGGGGCTACCGCGTCCGGAACGGACGCACGAGCGAAAAGGAGCCCACGATGACCACACCGAGAGTGCTGCGCAGCCCCACGTTGGAAGACCGCGTGATCGTGCTGGTCGATCCCGCCGATTCGGCCGGCGAGCTGTTCCGCTTCGAGTACGTCGCCCGCAGCGTCACCGCAGCCCCGCCCGACCACATGCACACTGATCAGGAGGAACGGGTCGAGGTACTCGAAGGCACCCTCCACTGCCGGATCGCCGGCCACGAGCGCGTGCTGCGGCCCGGCGATCGCCTGGTGATTCCCCCCGGGACGTCGCACACGTTGTGGAACGCCGACCCCTCCGGCAGCCGATCGATCGGCGAGTTCACGCCCGCGCTCCATGCGCTGGCGATGTTCGAGACGGTGTTCGACGCCGTCTGATCAGGCCGACGCCGCGACACGTGCGACGGGATCCTCCACTCCGTCCTCGGCCGCCGGTAGGCAAACGGCGACGGTCGTTCCCCGACCGGGCGCGCTGTCGATCGCGAGCGACCCGTCGAAGAGCTCGACCAAACGCGCGACGATCGCGAGCCCGAGACCCCAGCCCCGTCCCTCGTCGCCGCAGACGAACGGCTCGAGCGCCCGCTCGCGCAACTCGGGAGCCATGCCACGACCGGTGTCGCAGACGACGATCCGGACCGACCCGTCTTCGCGGACGGCGGTCAGGTGGATGGTCCCACTGTCGGTGAATTTGGAAGCGTTCACCAGCAGATTGACGAGGACTTGGCGCAGACGCTCCGGATCGGCGAGCGCGACGGCGTCGGGATCGACATCGACGGTGAACGTCACCGGCCGATCGCGGAGCAGCGTGTCCATGGTGTCGAACATCGACTGCGCGAGGGTCCCGACCGGCACCGCAACCAGCCGACAGGAGAGCTTTCCCTGTTCGATGCGGGCGAGATCCAGCAGATCCTGAACGAGCGTGAGCTGATCGCTCGCCGCGCGTAGCACGCGCTGGAGCGCGTCGTCCTGGTCGGGGGTCGTGGCACCGAACGCGCCCTCGGCATGGAGTTGCGTGTAGCCGATGATCACGTTCAAGGGCGTGCGGAGATCGTGGGAAACGCTCGCGAGGAACTCGCTCTTCGCGCGATTGGCGGTCTCGGCGAGCTCCTTCGCCTCGGCGAGCGCGCGCGCGGCGAGCTTGCTCCCGGTGACGTCGCGCAGCAGGCAGACGGCCGCGATCGCTTCGCCGCGCACGTCGCGGAGCGTCGACGCCGAGAGGCTGAGCGTCGCGACCGTCCCGTCGGGACTGCCGGCGGCGATCTCACGATCGCGGAGCGTTCCGACGTCGCGCAGCTCCGCGAGCGACTCCGTGAACATGGCGCCGGCGACGGCGGTGATCGGACGACCGGTCGGGTCGACGGCGGTCGCGCCGAGGAGCGCGCACGCCGCCGGGTTCACGAGGCGGATCACGCGCTCGTTGTCGACGACGACGAGCGCGTCCGTCATGGTGTCGATGATCTGATTGGCGGTCGATGCCGCCGTGATGTCGATCAGGCGATAGCGGCGGATGATGTACGCGGAGATGCAGAAGAACACGAGGAGCGGCACGTACCCGCACGGATAGACCGCGATCCCGTACTTCGCGACGAAATCGACGCATCCGAGGTAGGCGATCGCGAGCCCGAGAGAGATACCGCGGATGCGGTGCGCGTGCGCCGTACCGGGCTCCGTCTTCCGATACTCGCGACGGAAGAGCACCAACGTCACGAGCAGCAGCGAGAAGAAGTAGGCGAGGAACGGCACGCCCATCCAGCCGTAGTACGGGTAGTACCCCCACCAGTAGCGATGGACGCCGGCGACGAGGACGTCGGAGGTGAGCGCCGCGACCGCGAAGAAGGCGCCGACCGCCCAGATCGTCCAGATGGCGATCCGATACCGGCCGTAGAGGCCGAGACACGTCACGACGAAGTACATGACGGCCGCGGGAATGAACGCGATGCCGATGTAGGCGCGGCGGCCCCACCACAACGCCAACTCGTCGGAACCCGATGAGTAGATGCCGACGTACGCGAACAGCCAGATCGTCAGCGTCGTCGCCATCAGCAGGCACGCGACGGCGACGCGCGAGCAACGCTCGCGCACCACGGCGGTGAGGCCGAGGACGAGCATCGCGATGCCCGCGATCAGCGGCGGAATCGCATAGGGATTGGCAACGTACGTGTGCAGGGGGAAGCCGGAGCCCACGATCACAAAGCAACGCACGTGCCAGGCCCGAGACCAGGGCGCGGTCGTGGTTTCCTTTGCCGCGTGATCGTGCGCGAATGGCGCGCATCGAGGGAGGACGTCGATGAGCATCGATCGATCCGTCGTGCAGAGCGGCAATTCGACGCCGGTGCTGTGGCACTTCCCGATCTCGCACTTCAACGAGAAGGTGCGCTGGGCGCTCGATTGGAAGCGCGTTCCGCACGTTCGCCAGGCACTCGCGATCGGCTACATGCCGCGCGCCTGGTGGGCGACCGGACAGGCGAAGCTGCCGATTCTCTTCCTCGATGGCGCGGCGATCGCCGACTCGACGCGCATCATCGAGGCGCTGGAGCGACGCTATCCGGAGCCGCCGCTCTATCCGAGCGACGCGAGCGAACGCCGGCGCGCGCGCGCGCTCGAAGACTTCTTCGACGAGGAGGTGGGCTCGCCGGTGCGCACGACGATCCTGGCGCCGCTCTTCGCACACGATCCGGCGGCGGCGATCGGCGCCCTCTCCGTCGGCATGGGAGCGGGCGCACGGCGCGCGATGCGGGCGATGTTTCCCGCCTTCCGTGTCCTCTATCGCTCGCGCCACGGCATGAGCGACGCGGCGATCGCGGTCGCTCCCGACATCGTCCGTTCGGCGTTCGATCGCATCGCCACGGAGGTCGGGCCGAGCGGTTACCTGGTCGGCGATCGCTTCAGCGTCGCCGACCTCGCCGCGGCGGCGCTCCTCGCACCGATCGTCGTCCCCCCGGAGCATCCGCACCGGCCACCCGAGCCCCTGCCTCAAAGCTTCCGCGCGTTCCGCGACTCGGTCGCCGGCCATGCCGGCTTTCGCTGGGTCATGGAGATGTACCGGCGCCACCGCGGCACGTCGGCGGAGGTGAGCGCCACGACGCGGCGTTGACTCGGCGGTGCGCGCCGCGCAGACCGACGAAGTGGAGCCGCCCACCGACACGCTCTGGTACTTCGCCTACGGCAGCAACCTGCACGACGCGATCTTTCGCGAGCGGCGGGGGATGAGCGCGCACTCGGTCCGGCGCGGCTGGCTCGACGGCTTCCGGCTGTGTTTCAACCTGCCGGTCGGTCCGGGCGAGCGCGGCGTCGCCAACGTCGAGCCGGCGCCGGGCACGTCGATCTGCGGCGCACTCTATCTACTCACGGCGCCCGACTGCGCCCGCCTCGATCGCAGCGAGGGCGTGCACGTCGGCGCGTACGTACGAATCACCGTGGACGTACGGCTCGACGACGGCTCCCGCTGCGGCGCGTTCACCTATTGCTCCTCGCGCACGCAGGAGGGGAGGAAACCTTCGGCACGCTACCTCGGCCTCATGATCGACGGCGCCCGTCAGCGCGGGCTTCCCGATGAGTACGTGCGCTGGCTCGGAAGCTTCGAGCTCGCGCACGACGAGCGCAAAGCCGTCTGAGCGCGACGGCGCTACACCGTGCGCGCCCGCCACTCGTCGGGCGTATAGGCACTGATGGCGAGCGCGTGCACCTCGGTCGGGATCAGGTCGCCGACCGCCTGGTACACCAGACGGTGCCGGGCGACGCGATCGAGATCGATGAATCGCGGGCTCACGACGACGACGTCGTAGTGCCCGCCGCCCGCCGCCGCTCCCGCATGGCCGACGTGCTGCCGGCTCTCGTCGGTGAGCTCGACGTGCGTTGCCGCGAGCCCGCGTCGCAAGCGCTCGCGCAGACGCGTCTCGCGGCTCGCGGACGAGCCCGGCGCCGCTTCGTCGTCGGCGTCGGTCATGCGCCGGTCGGCATCCCGAGGGCGGGAATCACCTCGCTCGCGA
Source organism: Binatia bacterium (assembly GCA_041476145.1). Lineage (GTDB taxonomy): Bacteria > Desulfobacterota > Binatia > UTPRO1 > UTPRO1 > DP-19. The sequence continues at coordinate 1,648 of JBGOSW010000208.1, read as the reverse complement.
TCAGTTGCAGCACCGTTGCCGCGACCTCGCGTCGCATCTCGCCCGAGCCCGGAACGACGTGGCAGAAGTCGAGACCGAGCGCCGCGAGCCGTCGGAAGCGCGGCAGCACCGTCTCGACCGGACCGGCGATGGCGAACCAGTCGATGAAGTCGTCTTCGAGGGCGCGTGCGTGCTCCGCACGCGCGCGGGTGTGGTGGCGCATGTCGTAGTGCTCGCGCAGATGGGCGGCGACCTTCTGCAACGGCGCGGGAAGGCGGCCGAGCGCCGCGCCGGCGAGCGACGAGAAGCGCGCGAAGGTCGCGACCGTGCCGCGCACCGCATCGCGCGCGACGCCGGCGTCGGGATGGACGGCACAGTTCACGTACGCCCCGTAGCGTAGCGACGCCGGATCGCGACCGGCGGCGCGTGCCGCCGCGCGCGCGCTGTCGAGCGCCCACGCGACGTGATCGACGTCGGCGCCGACCGCGAACGCGATGCGGTCGGCGTGGCGCGCGGCGACGGCGATGACACGCGGCCCGGTGGCGGCGACCTCGACGGGGACCTTCGCGACGTCGACGGCGCCGAGCCATTCGAGCCGGCTCTCGAAGCCGTCGCGATCGACGGTCTCACCGCGCAGGTACGCTTGCAGCGTGACGAGATAGCGCTCGAACTCGGCGACCGTCACGGTCGATCGTCCGATCCGCTGCAGCGACGAGTCGCCGCGGCCGACGCCGCAGATCGCCCGGCCGCCGCTCTCGACCTGGAGCGAGAGCGCGGCGCCGGCGGTGACGGCCGGATCGCGCGTCACCGGGTTGGTCACGCCGGGGCCGAGGCGGATCGTCGTCGTCGCTTGCGCCGCGAGTGCGAGCTGCTGCCAGACGTCGGGCCCGAGGTTCTGGCTGTCCGGATAGAACAGGCTCGCGAACCCGAGTCCCTCCGCCATCCGCGCCAGCTCCGCCGATCGTCGCGGCAGCGGGGGCAAGATCACGCCGACTTGCACGCGAGTCTCCGCGCGGCAGCGCCCTACGACGCTGCCTGCATCTTCCCGACGGCGCGACCCGCGGCTTCGTACATCGAGACCGTGCGGTCGCAGTACTCGACGCCGTACTTCTTCAGGATCTTGAAGCCGTCGTCCTCCCAGGCGCCGGGGATGCGGAAGATCGCGATCGTCTCGCCGGGATCGCGGCCCGCCTCGACGCAGCCCTTGATGACGCCGCGGGCGACGATGTCGACGCGGGTGTTGGAGACGACGTTCATCATGACGGCGATCTTCTTCACGCCCGGCTTGGAAAGGATGAGCTTCGTCAGCTCGCAGGCTTTCTTGACGCTCGGGTTGCCGCCGATCTCGCAGTAGTTGGCGGGCTTGCCGCCGTGCTTGCGGATGGCGTCGACGAGTGTGAGCGAGCCGCCGCCGGCGCCGATCACGAGGCCGAGGTCGCCGTCGAACTCCCTGACGTTGCCGGCGACGCCGCGATGATCCGAGGCGTCGACTTGCGCGCCTTTGATCTCGAACTCGGTCGGCGGGCGCGCCTCGCGCGTCTCCTCCTTGCCGATCCCGAGCTCGGCGAGGAGCTTGGCGTACTTGTCGCGCGCGTCGCCCTCCATGTCGACGTGGCCGTCGAGCACCAGGAACTTGCCGTCCTCGGTCTTGCCGAGCGGGTTGATCTCG
>JBGOSW010000207.1:0-8347 GCA_041476145.1 Binatia bacterium | reverse complement strand
GATCGGCGTCCAGGTCGGCGGCGCCGTCAAGAACGTCATGGCCGTCGCCGGCGGCGCCTGCGACGCGCTCGATTTCGGCGCCAACGCCCGCGCCGCCGTCATCACCCGCGGCCTCGCCGAGATGACCAGACTCGGCGTCCGCCTCGGCGCCAATCCCCTCACCTTCCTCGGCATGGCCGGGGTCGGCGACTTGATCCTCACCTGCACCGGCGAGCTCTCCCGCAACCGCACCCTCGGTAAGCAAATTGCCGCCGGCGCCGATCCGAAGGCGTACCTCGCGAGCAAGCGCTCCGTCGCCGAGGGCTACTACACCGCCGACGCCGCGTACGGTCTCGCGCAGAAGCTCGGCGTCGAGATGCCGATCACGGAGAACGTCTACTACGTGCTGCACCGTGGGCGGCCGCTGCCGGAAGCCGTGCGCGCGCTACTCGAGCGTGCGCACAAGGACGAGCTGCACGGCATCGACTGACCGGCCGACGGGTCACTGGCGCATCTGCGATTGGGTGCTCAGGCGTGCGGCAACCGATCGCGCCACTTGCGACGAGACGTCGTCCAACGCGTGGCCCATCGCGCGCGCCATCGAGATCGGGTCGTCATCGACGATCGGGACGTCGGCGGTGAACGTGTGCTCGAGCAATCGCCGCGCGCCGTCGTGCAACGACACCTCGATGCCGACGCTGGCGACGTGCGCCGGCACGAGGACCTCGTCGAAGGCGACGACCTCGGCGCGCAACGCCGACGCGTGCAGATCGTCCGAGAGGCGGACTCCCGGCGTCGCGAGTAGGGCGGTGCTGAGCGCGCGTTCCACGTAGACGGCCGGCAGCTCCCGCCACCGGCGCTGCTCGTACTGCCCGTACTCGACGGCCGACGTGCGCCACACGATGCGTTCGCGGAGGAACGGGCCGGCCTCGACACTGCGAAGCCGCACGGGTACGGCGGCGGTCGCCGACGTACCGGGATCGACCTCCACGGGTCCGTCGATGGCCGAGGATTCCGGTCGGAAGAATCGCGGCGGTTCGGAGGTGCGCAGCAGGCACCCTGCCGCGAGCACGAGCACGAGTGGCACGAACGTCCGCATCGTCAATGCGGCTTCCGTGCGGGCAGCGCGTCGGATCGGGTACCCCGGATGAGGGTGCTCGGGTCGCGCTCGAGCGAGTCGGCGAGCGTGCGGACGGATTCGAGGGCCTCACGCAGCGCGACGAGACTCGCCCGGAGCTCGTCACGCACGTCGCTCACGTTCGCGACCGCCTGCCCGACCGACCCGGAGGTGTCGCGGAGCGACGCCGTCGTCGCCCCGAGCTTGGCGTCGTCGAGCGCGGACTGCACGCGCGTGGCGGCGCTTCGCAGCTGTACGAGCAGCGTGTTGAACGCGCCGTCCTTGGCGTTCAACGTGGCGGCCAGCGCCTCGATCGAGGCGAGCGTCTTCCGCAGATCGCCGGCGGTATCGATCACGATCTCCTCGACGGCCGGGAACCGGTCGAGGATCTCGACCGCCGCCTCCTCGACGTTCTTCAGCGTCGAGGGTGTGGACGGGACGTAGTTCCACGGCGGCTCGAACGGCAGGTGTGGTGGTGGATAGCGACTCGGACTGAAGAAATCGGTCTGGAGGAATCGCACGCCGGTAATTCCCGCCGAGACCAGCTGTACACGGAGATTGGGATCCATGAACTCTTCGCCCGACTTCGGTGCCCGCGTCCGCAGGCCGAGGCGCGCGACCGCGTCGATGTAGATCTCGGACGTGACCTGCACGTGACGGTGATCGGGCGCGATCGTGATGTCCGAGACAGTCCCGAGCGTCACGCCGCGGAACTTGACGGGCGACCCGATCTCGAGTCCTTGCACGGACTCGTCGAAGTACGAAACCGCCGGAAACGCGTCGCGTTGGAAGCGCCGCGCGCCCAGCCAGAAGAGCGACCCTGCCATGGCGACGATCGCGACGACGACGAAGAGTCCGAGCTTCCAGTGGTTGGTCGCGGTCGTCATGGCGCGGTCACGCCGCGTGCGGGCGGCGATTGAAGAACGCGCGCACCCGGGGATCGTCGCTGCCGTCACGGAGCGCGATCGGGTTGCCGCGGGCGATGATGCCGCGTGCGCCGCGGTCGACCATGATGCAGTCGTTCGCGATCGTGAAGATGCTCGCGAGCTCGTGCGTGACGATGACGGTCGTCATCCGCAGGCTGTGGTTCAAGGTCGCGATGAGCTGGTCGAGCTCCGCGGACGTCACCGGATCGAGACCCGCCGAAGGCTCGTCGAGAAAGAGCAGCGGCGCGTCGAGCGCCAGGGCGCGGGCGATGCCGGCCCGCTTCTTCATGCCGCCGGAGATCTCCGCCGGGAGATGGTGCTCGAAGCCCTCGAGGCCGACGAGCCGGAGCTTCGAGCGCACGATCGTATCGATCGCGTGCCGATCGAGCTGGGTCCATTTCCGAAGCGGCAGGGCGACGTTGTCGAAGAGCGTCATGGAACCGAAGAGGGCGCCCGATTGGAAGAGGACGCCGTAGGGCGGCGCGCCGCTCTCGGGGCGCGGCGGCCCGTTGCGTACGCGGATGCTGCCGCCCATCGGCTGCTCGAGGCCGATCAGGTGGCGCAGCAGCGTCGATTTGCCCGAGCCGCTGCCGCCGAGGATCGCGAACACGTCGCCGGCCGCGACCTTGAAGTCGAGGTGCTCGAGCACGACGGTGTCGTCGTAGCCGATCGTGAGATCCGTCGCTTCGATCATCGGACTGTCACATTCCAAGCGCGTTGAACACGACGGTGAAGATGGCATCGACGACGACGATTGCAAACAGGCTCGTCACCACGGCCGAGGTCGTCGCCCGGCCGACTCCTTCGGCACCGCCGTGGGTCGAGAGCCCGCGTTGACATGCGATCAGCGAGATGTTGAGCCCGAACGCCGCCGTCTTCAAGCACCCGGACGACACGTCCCAGAGACTCAACGCCTTCTGGGTCTCGATCAGGTAGGCGTTCGCGGTGAGGTCGAGGCCGAGCATGGCGACGAGGAGTCCGCCGGCGATGCCCACGAGGTCGGCGAGGATAGTGAGGAGCGGCAGCACGAGCACGAGGGCAACCACCCGCGGGAACACCAGGAACTGGTACGGATCGAGGCTCAGGGTGCGCAACGCGTCGATCTCCTCCGAGACACGCATCGTGCCGAGCTCGGCGGAGAACGCCGCACCGGAGCGTCCGGCGACGATGATCGCCGTCATCAGCGGCGCGAGCTCGCGCGTGACCGAGAGCCCGACGAGGTCGGCGACGAAGATGTTGGCGCCGAACTGCTTCAGCTGGAGCGCGGCCTGGAAGGCCGTCACCAGCCCGACGAGGAAGTTGATCATCAGGACGATCGGCAGCCCGTCGGCGCCGGCGCGCTCCATGAGCTTCGGAACGTCCGCCCAGTTCATGAGGCGCGGCCGGCGCAGCGCCTGCGCGCCGGCGACGACCACGTCGCCGACGAAGTCGAGCCCCTTGCTCTCGCCGAACATGGCGAGAGTCTCGCGGCCGATCTGATCGAACGTGCCGATGTGTGTCGGGGGCTGCTGCAAGCTCGGTTGTGGCGGGTGCGCGCCGTAGAGCTCCAGCATCGCGCGCACGGACCCCTCCGCGCCGACGATCTCCGACGTCACGCCCGCTCGGTCGAGCTCGGCGCGCAGCTCGAGCAGGAGTGCCGTCGCGGCGCCGTCGAGGTGGTCGATCGCGGAGAGATCGAGCGCGACGTGTCGTCCGGGCGCCTGCGCGAGACGACGCACCTCCTCCCAAGTGTCGAAGCACTGCCGGAAGCGCAGCTCGCCGGCGAAACGCAGCGCCGCGCGCCCGTCGCCGAGCTCGACCCGCTCGACGTGATAGTCGGAGTCGTCGTTCATGGAACGAGCGAAGTGATCACGGCCCCGGCTCGATCACATGTCGCGGGCGGTCGTCAAGGAGCTCGACGAGACGTCGTCGGGGGCGGGGGATAGGGGCGTGGATCGTGGTTGCGATCCGCCACGCGTTGGCGGACGCTCGGAGGCGGTCATGCCCAATCCTCTCGCCGGCACGAAGTTCTACGCTCGAGTCGGCAACCTGGTTACGCAGCCACTCTGGAGCGTCCTGCCGGCGCCTGCGGGATTCGGGATTCTCACCACGGTCGGTCGCCGCAGCGGCAAGACACGCCGGCAGTCTGTTCGCGCCATTCGTGACGGCGACCAGGTCTTCCTGGTTTGCATGATGGGCGACCGAACGAACTGGCTGCGGAACATCCGCGCCTGTCCGCAGGTCACCATTCGCTTGGGCGATCGAAGCCTACGCGGGACGGCGCGCGAAATCGTCGACGTCGCAGAACGGCAACGCGCCGCCGACGTCTACGTGGGTACGACCAACACGAGCGACTATCTCGACTATGCCGTGTATCATTGGAGCATCCCAACGTACCGAAGGGTCGAGCGCGCGCACCGACGATGGTTTGACGAAGGGATCCCCGTAGTCATCGAGCTGGAGCGCGCTCGTTAGATGCGTCGCCGGCGAGGCGCTCGAGCACCACGCGTGCGTCGCGCGGCAGGGCGGGATGCGTGAGCGCGCGCGCGGCCGCCTCGGCGGCGAGCGCGCAATCGACCACGGCCGCGGTGAGCGCGAGGTCGGCGAGGACCTGCGGAGCCGTCGTGGCGTCGACGCGTCGCAGAGCGTCGCGTAGCAAATTCGCCGCCTCGTGCTTGCAGCCGCGCGCGACGATGCACGCCGCGAGCTTTACCGCGAGGTCGACCGGGGGCACGACATCGGGCACATGCTCCTTGAGCTCGTCCCACTGGCGGAGCGCCGACTCCTGCGCGCTGCGCTCGAGCTCGCGGCGAATGAGCCTGAGCAGCACCGGCGCGGCCTCGCGACTGCGGCCGAGCTGCTGGGCGAGGTTCCAGTACGCGAGCGCGGCGTCGTCATCCGACGGATGGTGGAGCATCTGTTCGCGGAGCGCGCGCCAAGCCTCGTCGGTGTCGTCGCGCTCGAGTGCCCGATTGGCTTGGCGCCAGACTCGGTCCTCGCGGGAGGCGCCCGGGTCCACGCGTTCCTCGAGGCCGACCGCGCGCACGCCGACGGCGAAGGCGGCGCCGAAGGCGAAGCCCGCGACGTGGCCCCAGTGGGCGACGCCGGCGCCGCCCGTCCCCGGCGCGAGGCGATCCATCACGTACGCCGAGACCAGCTCGCCGCAAACCCACAGCAGGAGTGCCACCCACGCGGGAATCGTCGTCGTCCCGACGCGCAGCATCCAGACGTAGAAGAGCCGGATCTCGGCGCGGGGGAAACGGACGAAGAAGGCGCCCATCAGCCCGGCGATCGCGCCCGAGGCGCCGACCAGCGGGATGGAGAGGTCGGGATACAACGCGACGAAGCACCCCGCCGAGGCGACACCCGCGGCGAGGTAGAAGAACGCGAAGATCGGGCGGCCCCACACGTCCTCGAGCGATGGGCCGCTGAGATACAGGAAGAGCATGTTGAAGAGGAGGTGGAGGAACCCGACGTGGATGAAGAGGTGCGTCAGGAGCCGGTCGGCCGAAAACCGCGCCGGTACGAGACCGAAGTCCCACAGAGGTCCCACCTGGAGCGCCGCGAGCCACGCGTCGGTCAGCTGATCGAGCCGCTGCTGCCGGTTCTGATCGAGCGGTGATGGTGGCTCGGGAGGCGCGTTCAAGCGCTCGCGGATCTCGTCCTGCGCCGCCGGCTCTTGCGCGGCGATCGCCAGCTCGAGCGTGCCGCGCAGGCGCGGGTCAGCGGTGAGGTGTGGATGTTCGAGGTAGTAGGTGAGCGCGGCGCGGAGCCGCTCCTGCGCGACCTTCTCGTCGGGCTGAGGGCCGAACGCGCTCGCGACGAACGCCGCCACGCACAGCCCGATGATCGTGAAGCTGACGATCGGCCAGCGCCGCAGCGTCAGCTGATCGTGTCCGAGCGGAATGATCATGCGCGCCGGCTCCCCTGTGACATGTCATGCGACATTCGCGTACGCGGTGCGACTTAGCGCCCCGCGAAGGAGTATCGACCGCCGCGCGCCGAAGCATGAAGCGAGTCAGACCGGTCGCCCCACGACGACCGCCGGCGACGCATTGCTCGCGACGACTCTCGCGAGCCGAAACCCCGCCGCCGCGAACAGCGCCGCGAACTCCGCCTCCGTCCGCTCGCGACCACCTTCGGTGATCGCGATCATCTCGAGGTCGAGCAACTTCCCGAAGCCCGGGTCGTTGCCGGGCGTGATCACGGACTCGACGATCAGCAGGCGGCCGCTCGCGGGAATGACGCGGCGACAGTGGCGGAGGATCTGCACGCACTGCTCGTCGCTCCAATCGTGGAGAATGTGCTTGAGGAGGTAGGCGTCGCCGCCGGGCGGCGCGGCATCGAAGAAGCTGCCGGCTTTGATCTCGATGCGCGCGGCGATCGCTGTGCCGGCGAGGCGCTCGCGCGCGCGGGCGACGACGTGGTCGAGGTCGTAGAGGATGCCACGCACCGCCGGATGCTTGTCGAGGATCGCGGCGAGGAGGGTGCCGTCGCCGCCGCCGACGTCGACGATCGTGCCGGCGTCGCTGAAGTCGTAGGCGGCGAGGATGGCGGGGATCTCGCTCGACGAGACGGCGTGCATGGCTTGATCGAAGATCGCGGCATCGGCGGGCGCGGTCGCGAGATAGTCGAAGAAGCTCTTCCCGTGGACGCGACGGAAGGCGGGCTCGCCGAGGTGAATGCTGGTCGCGAGATCGGCCCACGCGAGGACGGCGACGCGTGAACCGGCGTAGCGCGCCCAGCCGCGCAGCGATCCCGGAACGTCGGAACGCAGCGGCTCGCTGAGCGGCGTCTGATGAAAACGACCCTCGGCGTCCTCGGCGAAGACGCCGAGGCTCGCGAGGGTGCGGAGCAAGCGGTGCAGCGAGGGGCCGTGGGCGCCGATCTTCGCGGCAATCGCATCGGGTGTGAGCGGGCCGGAATGCAGGACGTCGGCGATGCCGAGCTCGGCGGCGGCGCTGATCGTCTGCGAGACCCAGCGGCCGACGACCATCTGCATCAGTACCGCCGCCGGTGGCGGCTCGGGCGGCGCCGATCCGTCGTCAGCCATCACTGCGGCGCCTTCCGATCGGCGCAACCGTTCCGACAGCGGACCGACGCCGCCGCGCACTCGCCGCCGCGTTTCGCGTCTTCGTGGGCGACGCAGGCGTCGTACGATTGGACGCACGCGTCGTCGCAGCTCACCGGCTTCTTCGCCGCCGCGCGCCCGCCGCACGATCCGCTGAGGGCGCACCACGCGCGCGACCATGCGCTCGGACGCGGAGGAGTCGCTGCGTCGTGGGTCGCCGTCTCGCCGGTGGCGGGAGCCATCGCCGCGCTCGACGTCGCCGATCGCGGCTGATCGCGTACCGGCGGCGCGACCGCGCGCGCCGGCTCGGGCGCGCTCGCGGCGGCGCGCGACGGCGGCGCGGTGCGGACCTTCACACTTTCGGGAGCGGCGGCATCGGTCGTCGGCGTCGGCGCGCGAGCCGCGGTGTCGCTCGCGGGAGGAGGTGGGACGGTGCGCGTCTCCGTTGCGGGGCTCGCGGGCTCGGCGCTTGCGGCGGCGGGCTCCTCACTCGGCTCCGCGGGGCAGCCGTTGCGGCAGACCATCACCTGCTTGGCGCACGCTTGGCCGTGCTTACCGTCGTCGGCGCGAAGGCAGGTGTCGAAGTCCGCCTGACAGGCATCGCGGCAGGAAAGCGGCGGTCGCGCGAGCTTCGCCGCCGCGCGTTCCGCCGGCGTCTCGCAGGTGTTGCGGCAGCGGAGGAGGCTGCCGGGACAATCTTGCGTGCCCTTGCCGGTGCGCCAGCGCATGCACGTCTCGTAGCCCTGGTCGCACCGTTCGGTGCAGAAGAGCGCGTCGCTCCGGTTGCCGCTCTCCTCCGCCGCCGCCACCGTCGCCGCGCACAGCAGCGCCGTCACCACCACGATCATGATCCGCATGACCGGCTAGGTACCAGCGCGCGGGACCGCCACGCAAGGCGATCGGAGATCGGACTAGGGCGCGGGGCGGGATCCGTTGGATCGAGCGGAAGGCTTGCAGCGAGAGGCGGCAAGCCTTCCGCGAGAAACGTTATGGCGTTGACGTCACCGTCGGCGTCGGGGTTTGGGTCTCGGTTGGGCTCGGCGTGGGCGTGGGCGTCTCCGTCGGCGTGGCGGTGAGGGTCGGCGTGGCGGTGAGGGTCGGCGTGGCGGTGATGGTCGGCGTCGCCGTGACGGTCGGCGTGGCGGTGATGGTCGGCGTGGCCGTGACGGTCGGCGTGGTGGTGATGGTCGGCGTCGCGGTGATGGTCGGCGTCGCCGTGAGGGTCGGCGTGGCGGTGATGGTCGGCGTGGCCGTGACGGTCGGCGTGGCGGTGAG
>JBGOSW010000206.1:0-8372 GCA_041476145.1 Binatia bacterium | reverse complement strand
TTCGGCAGCCAATGCATCGTCGTCGCGATTGATGCGAAGTCGTCCCCGCTCGCTCCGCTCGCGATGGACGTCGCGGCCGGGAGTGAATCCCGGGCGCTCCCACGCTTCCAAGTGTTTACGCACGGGGGACGGACCCCGACCGGGCTCGACGCCGTCGAGTGGGCGGCGCGCATGGAGCGGCTCGGGGCCGGCGAGATTCTCCTCACCAGCATGGACCGCGACGGCACGCAGGCGGGCTACGACCTCGCGCTCACCCGCGCCGTGAGCCATCGCGTGCAAATTCCGGTGATCGCCTCGGGCGGCGTCGGCACCTTGGCGCATCTCTACGAAGGTCTCGCCGAGGGCGGTGCGAGCGCGGTGCTGGCGGCGTCGATCTTCCACTACGGCACGTACACCGTCCGCGAGTGCAAGGAGTACCTGCTCGCGCGCGGCGTGCCGGTGCGGCTCTGAGGAGAGATGATGATGAGCACGCTGCCTGCGATCGACATGTGGGCGCCGATCCTGCCGACACAAGAGATCCTGCGCCACGCCGCCGCGCATTTCCCGAAGGAGATGCTGGGATACCTGCGCGTCTTCTACAAGGAGGAGACGACGCTCGACGCGTTCCGCGCCCGCGCCGCCGCGATCGAGCGCTCGGACGAGGACGTGCTGGCGATGCTCGACGCCGCCAACATCACGCGCATGCTGATCACCGGCTTCGACGAACACTCGAGCGTCGGCGAGACGTGGGTGTCGAACGAGTGCATCGCGCCGATCGCGGCGCGGCATCCCGAGCGGTTCATTCCCTATGCCGGCGCCGACGTCCTCGCGGGCATGCAGGCGGTGCGCGACTTCGAGTACTGGGTGCGCGAGCGCGGCTTCCGCGGTCTCAGTCTGCGCCCGTTCATGATCGGCCTCCCGGCCGACGATCGCCGCTACTATCCGCTCTACGCCAAGTGCGTCGAGCTCGGCGTGCCGCTCAGCATCCACACTTCGGCGAACTGGACGACGATGCGCGACAACGATCTCGGCCACCCGCGCCACCTCGACGTCGTCGCCGCCGACTTTCCCGAGCTCACGATCATCGTGAGCCACGGCGGCTACCCGTGGGTGCTCGAGGCGGTGCTGCTGGCGTGGAAGCACCCGCGCGTCTACCTCGAGCTCGCGGCGCACCGGCCGAAGTACTTCGCGACGCCGGGGACCGGTTGGGAGCCGCTCCTACGCTTCGGGCAGACGACGATCGCCGACAAGGTGCTCTTCGGCTCGGGCTGGTTCCTCCTCGGTCGCCCGCCGGTTGCCGTGGTCGACGAGTTCCGCGTCCTGCCGGTGAAGCCCGCCGTCATGCAGAAGTGGCTCTCCGGCAACGCCGAGCGCGTGCTCGCGGAAACGCCGACGGCATCGGCGGCGCGGACGTAGCGCGACGCTCGGCTGCGTCGCGTGTGGCCGAGCCGGATTCAGCCGCGCTGCTGTGACGGCTGCGGCGGCGGCGCCGCGTGGTGCTCCGCCTCGAGAAAACGCTCAGCGTCGATAGCCGCCATGCAGCCGGTTCCCGCCGCCGTGACCGCCTGGCGGTAGGTGCGGTCCTGGACGTCGCCGCAGGCGAAGACGCCGGGGACGCTGGTCTCGGTCGAGCTCTTTTTCGTGACCAGGTAGCCGTACGAGTCCATCTCGAGCTGGCCTGCGAAGATCTTGGCGTTCGGCGTGTGACCGATCGCCATGAAGACGCCGTCGGTCGCGAGCTCGGTTGTGGTGTCGGTTTTCAGATTTCGCAGGGTGACGCCGGTCACGCCGCCGCCCTGCGGGTCGCCGTGGATTTTCTCGATGGCCGAGTTCCAGATGAAGCCGATCTTCGGATTGTCCATGGCGCGCTGCTGCATGATCTTCGACGCCCGCAGCTCGTCGCGTCGATGGACGACCGTGACCTTGCGCGCGAACTTGGTGAGAAAGTTCGACTCCTCCATCGCGGTGTCGCCGCCGCCGACGACGAGGAGGTCCTTGTCCTTGAAGAAGAAGCCGTCGCAGGTGGCGCACGCCGAGACGCCGTAGCCCATGAGGCGGCTCTCGGACTCGATGCCGAGGAGCTTCGCCGCGGCGCCGGTCGCGATGATGAGCGTGTCGCAGGTGAGCGTCCGCTCGCCGGCGAAGTGGAGACGGAAGGGTCGGTTGCCGAGCTCGACCTTGGCGACGTCGCCGAAGGCGTACTCGGTTCCGAAGCGCTCCGCCTGCTTCTTGAAGAGCTCCATCAGCTCGGGGCCGAGGATCCCGGTCGGGAAGCCGGGATAGTTCTCGACGTCGGTGGTGATCGTGAGCTGACCCCCGGGCTGCGTGCCCTCGACGACGAGCGGCTCGAGATTGGCGCGCGCGGCGTAGAGCGCCGCGGTCAGGCCCGCGGGCCCGGATCCGAGGATGACGACCTTGAAGTGCGTCCGTGGCGGCATTGACGGACGGTAATCAGCGGGGTCGGACAATGCAACTGTCCGCCGCGGCGGGACGTCTCCCGCCGGCGCGCGACGAGTTGTCATCGCGCGGCAGCGCCACTACAGTGCTCGCCCGCATGGCCGCGCCGCGCAAGCGACTCTCGCACCTCGACGCGCGCGGGCGTGCGCGCATGGTCGACGTCGGCGGCAAGGCTGCGACGCGACGCGAGGCGGTCGCGGGCGCGCGCATCGTGATGCGACCCGAGACGCTGCGCCGGATCGTCGCCGGTGGCCTGCCCAAGGGTGACGTGCTCGCGGTGGCGCGCGTCGCCGGCATCGCCGCCGCCAAGGAGACGCCGCGCTTGATCCCGCTCTGCCATCCGCTGCTGCTCACCCACGTCGCCGTCGACTTCCGCCCCGACGTCGCCGCCGGCGTGCTCGCCATCGAGGCGAGCGTGCGGCTCGAGGGCCGCACCGGCGCCGAGATGGAGGCGCTCACCGCCGCGAGCGTCGCCGCGCTCACCGTCTACGACATGTGCAAGGCCGTCGATCGCGCCATGGAGATCACCGCCGTGCGCCTGCTGCGCAAGCGCGGCGGCAAGAGCGGCGTCTACGTGCGGCGCGAGTCGTGAGCGGAGCCGCGGCGATGCGCATCGTCCTCAAGCCAGGACGCGATTTCGCGGTGCGCGCCGGTCACCCGTGGATCTTCTCCGGGGCGATCGCGAGCGTCGACGACGCGGCGACGCCCGGCGCCGTCGGCGAGGTGCACGGCGCCGACGGGCGCCTCCTCGGCCGCGGCAGCTGGAATCCGAAGACGAGCATCGCCGTGCGCATGCTGACGCGCGGTGAGGAGCCGGTCGACGCCGCGTTCGTGTACCGCCGGCTCGAGACCGCGCTGCGCTGGCGGAGCGCACTCCGCGGCTCCGACGCCTGGCGGCTGGTGAACGGCGAGGGCGACCAGCTCCCCGGCGTCGTCGTCGACCGCTACGGCGACGTGCTCGTCGCGCAGTTCCTGACGGCGGGCGCCGAGCATCTGAAGCCGTGGGTCGTCGCGGGACTGGAGGCGCTGTGCGCGCCGCGCGGCATCTTCGAGCGCAGCGAGGGCAACGTGCGCCGGGCCGAGGGTCTCGCCGCGAGCACCGGCGTCCTCGCCGGCGCCGCGCCGCCCGCCGACGTCGTCATCGAAGAGAGCGGGCGCCGCTATCACGTCGACGTGCACCGCGGGCAGAAGACGGGCTTCTTCCTCGACCAGCGTCCGAACCGCGACCTCGTCGCGACCCTCGCCGCCGAGCGTCGCGTGCTGAACCTCTTCGCCTACACCGGCGCCTTCGCGATCGCGGCGGCGCAGGGGGGCGCCGCGCACGTCACCTCCGTCGAGAACTCGGCTGCCGCGCTCGTCCACGCCGAGGAAACCTGGAAGCTGAACGGCTACGCGCCCGAGCGCGCGAGCTTCGTGCGCGCCGACGTGTTCGAATATCTGCGCGGCGACCGCCGGCCCGTCGATCTGATCGTCGTCGATCCGCCGCCGTTCGCCCGCCGGCGCGTCGATCGCGACCGCGCGCTCGCCGGCTACAAGGAGGTGAACCTGCAGGCGTTCCGTCACACCGCGCCCGAGGCGCTGCTGATGACGTTCAGCTGCTCGCAGCACGTCGACGCCGACGCGTTCCACGGCGCCGTGTCGGCGGCGGCGGCCGACGCCGGACGCGAATGTCAGCTCGTCGCGCGTCTCGGTCCGGGACTCGACCATCCGCAAGGGCTCGCGCACCCCGAGGGGCGCTATCTGAAAGGACTGCTGGTGCGCGTGACCGGCATCATCGCCGCGGCGCACGCGCCGGCGGTGGGCGCGCGCCCCGGGGCCGGCCGATGAAGACACTCGCCTCGTACGGCCTCTGGCTGGTGATCCTGGTCACGTGCCCGATTCTCTTCGTCGGCGCGCTCGTGCTGTGGGCGGTGACGATACCGTTCGACGGCCGTCTGCGTGCGCTCCACCTGTACGCCTGCGCGTGGGCGTCGCTCTACACCTACGTCTTTCCCTACTGGACGGTGCGGGTGCGGAACCGCGGGCGCATTCGCGACGGCGCGACCTACGTGCTCGTCGCCAACCATCAATCGCTCCTCGACATCCTGGTGCTGTTCCGCCTCTACAAGCACTTCAAGTGGGTCTCGAAGGAGTCGATCTTCCGCGTGCCGTTCGTCGGTTGGAACATGACGTTGAACCGTTACATCGCCATCCGCCGCGGCGATCGCAGCGACGCGCAGCGGATGATGGCGGCCTGCGGCGTCGCGCTCGAGGGCGGCAGCTCGATCATGATCTTCCCCGAGGGCACGCGCTCTCCCGACGGCGAGCTCCACGACTTCCGCCACGGCGCCTTCACCCTCGCGCTCCGCCACCACGTGCCCGTCCTCCCGATCGTGCTCGACGGTACTCTCGACGCGCTGCCGAAGCACGGCCTCACGTTGCGTGCGCGCGCCGACATCGTCATCCAAGTGCTCGAGCCGATCGCCCCCGATGCCTTTACGGACGCCGGCGCGCTTCGCGACGAGGTGCATCACGTGATGGAAGCCGCGCTCGCCCACCTGCGTGCCGGCCGCCGCCACCGCCGTCGCTCCGCCGCAGCCGGCGACCGCTGCGCGTAGCGGTGCGCTCCGCGGCTCGCCGCGCCAGCATCCGGGCGCGTGATACCGAGCGAAAGACCGTCGCCGTCGATCAAGAGCTGGCCGCGCGACGAGCGTCCGCGCGAGAAGCTGCTCGCGCGCGGCGCGGAGCACGTGAGCGACGCGGAGCTCCTGGCCGTGCTGCTGCCGACGGGCGTCGCGAACGTCAATGCGATCGATCGCGGGCGGGCGCTCCTCGCCCGTTTCGGGTCGTTGCGCGGGCTCCTGGCGGCGTCACCGCGGGTGCTCGCGGCCGTGCCCGGCCTCGGGCCGGCGCGCGTCGCGCTGCTGCGCGCCGTCGACGAGATCGCGCGCCGATGCGTCGAACAGCGGGTCTCGCGCCACGCGCCGCTCCGGACCAGCGCCGAGGTCTACCGCCACTGCGGCGCGCGCCTCGCTGCGCTCCGCAAGGAGCAGTTCCACGTGCTGCTCCTCGACGGCAAGAATCGGCTGATCAAGGAGGTGCGCATCTCCGAAGGCTCGCTCACCGCTTCGCTCGTCCACCCGCGCGAGGTCTTCGTGCCCGTCATCGAGGAGTCGGCGGCCGCGATCATCCTCGTGCACAACCATCCGAGCGGCGATCCGACGCCGAGCGCCGAGGACGTCGCCATCACCGCACGGCTGCGGCAAGTGGGAGAGCTCATGGGTGTAGGCGTCCTCGACCACGTGGTGATCGGCGACGGACGCTACGTGAGTTTCGCGGATGAGGGGATCTAGAAGGGGATGTCGTCGTCGGCGCTGGGACCGCCGCCAGCCGGCATCTCCTCGGGCATGGACGGGGCCGCGCCCGCTCCGCGCTCGCCGCGGCCGGCGCCGCCGCCGAGGAACCGCACCTGCTGGGCGACGATCTCGGTCATGTAGCGCTTGTTGCCGTCCTTGTCGTCGTAGCTGTGCGAGCGAATCGAGCCCTCGACGTACACCTGCCGCCCTTTCGAGAGATACTGGCCGCAGTTCTCGCCCTGTTTTCCCCAGACGACGATGTTGTGCCACTCGGTGCGCTCCTGCTTGTGTCCCTCCGCGTCGTTCCACGTCTCGCTGGTAGCGAGCGGAAACTTGCACACCGCCTTGCCGCCGCCGGTGAACCGTACCTCCGGATCCTTCCCGAGATTGCCGACGAGTATGACCTTGTTCACCGACATGACGTCCTCCCGCGGTTCACCGATCTTCGAGCCGACGCTTAACAGCCCCCCTCCGGAGCGTCAACGACGCCGAATAGCCCATGTCTCGCCGGCCGCGCCCACGCGCGCGGGCGCGATCCGCAAGCGTAATCAAATTGACACGCCCGGGGATGCCTCGCTACGGTTTTCTCGGTGCCCGGCGTGCCGCCGTTGGAGGTCCGGTGATCCTCGGGATCGTCAGGCTGATCGTACTCGTCGTCGATACGGCGCTGTGGATCCCCGTCATCATCCTCGCCTCGCTCCTCGACCGTGAGGCGCGCGTCGCCTTTCGCGTCACGCAGTGGTGGGCGTGGGCGAACCTCGAGCTGGCCGCGACCCGTGTCGCCGTCGACGGCCTCGAGCAGCTCGATCCGCGCCGCTCGTACGTCTTCGTGTCCAATCACCGCAGCAACCTCGACGTGCTGGCGCTGGTGATCGCGTTGTGGAAGTTTCAGCTGCGATGGGTGGCGAAGGAGGAGCTGTTCCACATTCCGCTCTTTGGCTGGGGGTTGCGCGCGACCAAGCAGATCAGGGTGAATCGCGCCGATCATGCGCAGGCGATCGCGAGCCTCGCGGCCGCGAAGCAGCGGATGCACGACGGCATCTCCGTGGTCTTCTTTCCGGAGGGGACGCGCGGCCCCGGCGGCGACATGCTCCCCTTCAAGAAGGGCGGGTTCGTGTTCGCGCTCGAAACCGGCGCGACGGTGGTGCCGATCGCGATCACGGGGACGGCCAGCATCCTGCCGCGCTCGGGGTGGATCGTGCGCCGCGGCGGCGACGTGCGGGTGTCGATCTGCCGGCCGATCACCACCGCGACACGCACCCGCGACGAGCGCGACGCGCTGCTCGCGGAAGTGCGGAACGCGATCGCGGCGCGGCTCGCGGACGGCGACGTCGCGCCGCCGATCGTTCCCGCTCGGGTCCCGCTGTCGGCGCCGCCGGGCATGCGCTCGCCGGGCATCCACTGATGGGGGAGACATGAGCGAGCTGTTGCGGATCATCCCGCTCGGCGGCCTCGGTGAGATCGGCCTCAACATGCTGCTCGTCGAGTACGGCGACAGCGCCGTCGCCATCGATTGCGGCGTCATGTTTCCCGAGCCGTCGATGCTCGGCATCGATCTCGTCGTCCCCGACGTCTCGTACCTGCGCGAGCGACCCGACCACCTGAAGGGCATCGTGCTGACGCATGGTCACGAGGATCACATCGGCGCGCTGCCGTTCGTCGGGCGCGAGCTGGCGGTGCCGACCTACGCGACCGGATTCGCGTACGCGCTCATCGAGCAGAAGCTCGCGGAGCACCAGCTGGCGCTGCCGCTCGAGCGCTTCAAGGCGGGCGACGTGTGGCGGATCGGGCCGTTCGAGATCGAGGCGGTGCACATCACCCACAGCATCGTCGACGCGGTCGCGGTCGCCATCCGGACGCCGCTCGGCACGATCGTGCACACCGGCGACTTCAAGTTCGATCAGACACCGCTCGACGGCCACCCCTCCGACCTGGCGCGCTTCGCGGCGCTCGGCGACGCCGGCGTCCTCGTCCTGCTCTCCGACTCGACGAACGTCGAGCGTCCGGGTGTGACGCCGTCGGAGCGGAGCCTCGGCCCGAAGCTCGAGGCGGTCTTTCGTCGTGCCGCTGGACGCATCCTGGTCTCGACCTTCGCGTCGCACCTGCACCGCATCCAGCAGGTGCTCGACCTCGCGGCGCGCACCGAGCGCACGGTCGCGGTCGTCGGCCGCGGCATGGTGCAGAACCTCGCCATCGGCCAGCAGCTCGGCTACCTGCGTGTGCCGCCCGGTCTCGTCGTCGACGTCGGCGAGCTGCAGAGGCTCCCCCCCGAGCGCGTCGTCTTGCTCACCACCGGCAGCCAGGCGGAACCGCTCTCCGCGCTCACGCGCATCGCCATGAACGATCACAAGCAGGTGAAGGTCGGTCCCGGCGACACCGTGATCTTCTCGTCGAAGATGATCCCCGGAAACGAGAAGCCGATCGGTGACGTCATCAATCACCTGCACCGCCGCGGCGCCGAGGTGCTCTACGAGACCGTCGCCGACCTGCACGTCTCCGGACACGCGAGTCAGGCGGAGCTCTCGCTGATGTTGAACCTGACACGCCCGCGCTACTTCGTGCCGATCCACGGCGAGTACCGCCACCTCGCGCGCCACGCGG